>NZ_JANQDH010000063.1 GCF_029891735.1 Chrysosporum bergii ANA360D | reverse complement strand
TAAGGTTTGACCCTCCCTATAAAACGCTGTAACTGTTATACAGCAAGGTTTAGCCTCTAATATTATTATCCCATATTTATATCAACTTGTTATAGTACTTATGTACGTATTACACAAAATTACTTTAAGTAGTATGTTGACGTGGGTTAAATATGGGTTAAAGTAGGTTTTATAGAGTTTGGGTTAAACCTAAAAACATTATGGGTAGTACTGGACTCGAACCAGTGACATCCTGCTTGTAAGGCAGGCGCTCTACCAACTGAGCTAACCACCCGTTTGCTCTCACATTTATATAATATAGCAGAGGATTTTTAATTGCGCAAGTCCTTGGGAAAATTTTTTTTTTCACCTACAATAACTCAGTTATCCTTTGCACATAGAGCTATGCCCTCTGGTGGAACCCATGATCGCATTACCTTATATACTCTGCCGTTGGTGGCTGGGGTGACCTTGTGGCAAACTGGGAGTAGTAACTTAACTTTGTTAGTTGCTGGTGGGTTTATGTTTAGCGGTTTGATGTTTGGTCCTGACTTAGATATTTACTCGCGTCAGTTCCAACGCTGGGGGGTTTTGCGCTGTATTTGGCGACCTTATCAAAAAAGTCTCCGCCATCGGTCGGTGTTGTCCCACGGTCCGGTTATTGGTACAACTCTACGGGTGATTTATTTAGGCTGTTTGCTGGGAGTGGTGGCGGTGGTGATGGTGGTGATGGGGGAAAAGTTGGGGCTTGTGGCTTGGACATGGCAGGATTTGGTTGTAGCAGTGGTGCGATCGCTCCTGGTTTACACTACAGAATACGGGGCTTTATTCTTGGGTTTAGAACTTGGTGCTATGAGTCATTCTGTGAGTGATTGGGGTAGTTCAGCTTATAAGCAGGTAAAAAAGCAGGGGGTTCGCGGTTTGCTTCCTAGTGGTAAGGTGAGGAAGGGGAAGCGGAAATAAGCGGAGGTGTTTATGAATGAGAATTTGGCAGCATTGCAGGAATTAATTGAGGTGGTGGCTAAATTGCGTTCTCCTGATGGGGGCTGTCCCTGGGATTTAGCACAAACTCCCCAAAGTCTGATCCCTTATGTGATTGAAGAAGCCTATGAAGTGGTTAATGCTATTCAAGAACAGGATCAACCAGCCATTCAAGAAGAGTTGGGAGATTTATTATTACAGGTGGTTTTGCAAGCCCAAATTGCTAGTGATTCGGGACAATTTAGTTTAACAGAAGTGGCTAGGGGTATTTCTGAAAAATTGATTCGTCGTCATCCCCATGTATTTGGTGATGTGTCGGTGGAAACTGTGGATCAAGTACGGCAGAATTGGGAAGCTATTAAAGCTGGGGAAAAGGGAGAAACTTTACAACATCAACTTAGTGCAAAACTGCATCGTTATCGCCGCACACTCCCGCCTTTAATGGCGGCTATGAAGATTTCCACTAAAGCGGCTGCTGTGGGTTTTGAGTGGGAAAATATTGACGGTGTGTGGGGGAAGTTTCATGAGGAGTTGGGAGAATTTCAACAGGCTGTAGCTGAGGAAACAGCGGAACGTCAACAAGCAGAGTTGGGTGATTTATTATTTGCTGTGTTGCAATTAGCCAGTTGGTATAATCTCGACCCCAGCGCCGCTTTACAAGGAACAAATCAGCGCTTTGTAGAACGACTGGAAAAAATAGAGGCGGTTATTAACCGCCCCTTGTGTGATTATAGTTTAGATGAGTTAGAGTCTTTATGGCAAGAGGCAAAAGCCCAATTAGCCAAAGAGCAGTAATATTCAATACTTACACACTTAGACTTATTATTTTTTACACAAATGCCATCAAGACTATTCCCAGAATCATGGCACCACTACCCAGGATAAATGACCACAAGCGATGAAAACTATTAACCACCGTGCCATTTTCACTTTCAATTTGGATTAAATCCATCCAAGGCGCAACACCGCGACGAAACCAACCCAAAGCCCCCACCTGTTCACCAATCAAGCTTTTTACTCGTTTCATCCCAAATAAAAAATTACCGATGCTTCCAAAACGCGAGGCGTAGCGCAGATAAAGCATTCCACTGGGGTCTTGAATTTTTAAATCAGAACCAAATTGATAACCAGCGTCGCCACGACCAATGAGTGAACCTGCTAGTTTTGCGGGTTGTCCACGTAAAGGACTAGCGTAAGGGTCTGACATTAAGGTGAGAATATCAGTAGGCTGTGCTTGTTGGTATTGGGGAAACATGACCAAAGTTTTGATCAATATTCCCAAACCCAAGCCCATTAGTGGCGCACCCAGTAATAAACCGGTACTGGTGGAACTCACCACACCAACTACCAACCCGGCTAAGAAACCAATGGTTTCAGCACCATATAACAGGATGTCTAGGAAAAAGTTACCGTAAAGTTGATTTTTATTGAGAGTTTTTCCTTCTCCCATCACTCTTCCCATGTCAAACTCGGTTGGTAAACCTAACTGTTCAGCATAGGTACTCAAAGCACGTACACGTTTACCTGTTAAAGGATGAGTAGAGTTTAATTCCATCCACCAGCCCCAGGGGTTAAACATATCCCACAAAAATACACGCCCAATTTTTTGGGGGTCTGATGCAATGCGGTAAGCAGTTCCTGTAGAAGCTGCGGCTTTATGGTCATAAATACCTAAAGCGCGAGTACCTTCAATTAAACGACTGGGTTCCGGCGATCGCGCTTTTTCTTCTAAAATACCATAGGCAATTTTTACCAATGCCCGAGATAATCCATTGGGATTACCTGTATTTTCTGCGGCAAAGTGGTCAGCAAAATATTCTCTAGTACGGGAGAGGTACAACAATAAATAAGTACCCGCTATATAAAACAAGTAAGCCAGGAAAGCAGCAGTTTGTAAAGCATCTTTGATTTTGTTATCACCACCACGACCCAAATTTCTGGCTGTAGTGTAAATCAGGTAGCAAATCTGAACTAAGGTAGAAGCTACTGTCATCACTGCAAAGTCCCAATGAACAATGTGTCCTAGTTCATGGGCGTAGACGGTAGCAACTTCATCATCATCTAAATAGGTAAACAGTCCTTGACTAACCACCAACCGAGCGCTATTAGGTAAGGAACCATAAGTAAAAGCCGTGGGGTTTTGGTCATTAATGATTCCCAGACGCGGAATTTTAAGATGTTTTTCTTGGCAGATTTGAGAAATAACTTTAGCTGCTTCTGGGCTGAGGCTGTCAACTTCTGCTAAGTCTACCCAGCGAGTCTGGTAAAGCCAGCGTTGGGTTAAGTCCATAATGAAGGGAGACAGGAAGAAAGCAGCCAGATTGAAAATTAAGGTAATGACAATGGCGGTGGTTAACCCTTGCAGTGGATTCTCACTACCAACAATTAATACTAAGCTCAAACCCAGGGCTAACACCATACCAGACATTAAACTAATGGTGACCCCGGAAGCTAAAACTAAATTACCCCCCAGACCTGCCATTGCCAATTTTACACCAGTAGTAGCCGCACGTCCAGCTTTTGGCATGGTGTTGGCATGGTTTGGCTGTTGAGTTAAATACTGCTGGGCTGTTTCTGCCCATTGACGCACCTGGGGGTTTTGACTCGCCATTAATTTTTGACACAGAATGGTCGCTGTTGCCGTTTGTCCTGTACCGTGATAAGCCTGTATTAGCCACATCTGCGCTGAAAAGTAGTCAGAGGAATTTTGATCAACACAATTCCGGGTGAATTGTTCTAGTAGTTCCACTGCTTCTTGATAACGTCCTTGTTGAAAGGCATCTAGTCCAGATTGCAATGACATAGTATTCACTAACCACAGAAGTAGGATTTGATTTATTTATACCCCAAATCTATATATGTAATGATCAGAGTTACAGAATCTTAACAAGTAATAAATTTTCTGGGTTCAAAAGTTAATGACTTGATGCCAATATGGCGGTTTTCAGGCTTGAGTGGGGTACATTAACAAGCAGGATGCTTGTGTTACAAGACTTTTACATTTGTATCTCACGTGTTTAATGCTATTGATAGGATGAGAGAAAAACCGAGTTTTTTCATATGACTACTGCTTTAATTACCGTTGCTCAAAAAACCCGCACCAGTGCTAGTAAGTTGGCAGTTCTGCCCACTGAGTCCAAAAATCAAGCTTTAGAAGCTATGGCTGAAGCTTTGGAATTAGCTAAGGGGGACATACTAGAGGCAAATATGGCTGACTGTCAAGCCGCGGCGGCTGGGGGTATCTCTAAACCTCTATATAAACGCTTGCAGTTAGATGAACATAAGTTAAGAGATACCATCGCCGGGGTGCGAGATGTGGCTAAATTACCTGATCCTGTTGGTCAAGTGCAAATTCACCGCCAACTAGATACTGGTTTAGTTCTCAAGCGGATAACTTGCGCTTTGGGTGTGTTGGCAATTATTTTTGAAGCCCGCCCGGAAGCAGCTATTCAAATTGTGTCTTTGGCTATCAAGTCGGGTAATGGTGTTATTCTCAAAGGTGGAAAAGAAGCTAGTGGATCTTGTGCTGCTATAGTTAAGGCTATCAAGGAAGGATTATCTCACACTGCTGTTAATTCAGATAGTGTACAGTTATTGACCACTAGAGAAGAAACTGTAGAACTGTTAAAGTTAGATAAATATGTAGATTTAATTATTCCTAGGGGTTCTAATTCTTTTGTGCAGTTTGTCCAAGACCACACTCGCATTCCTGTGTTAGGACACGCTGACGGTGTTTGTCATCTTTATATAGATCAGGCTGCTGATTTGGCTAAGGCAATTACAGTTACTGTTGATGCTAAAGTTCAATATGCAGCGGCTTGTAATGCTGTTGAAACTTTGTTAATTCACCAAGCGGTGGCCTCAGAGTTTTTACCTAAAGTTGCCGCAGCTTTGCAAGGGGTGGATGTGGTATTAAAAGGTGACCAACGCAGTTTAGAAATTTTGCCGGATCTAGCTACGGTGACAGATTGGCATACAGAATACAGTGATTTGATTTTAGCAGTTAAAATAGTAGACTCTATAGAAGAAGCGATCGCTCATATTAATGAATATGGTTCTCGTCATACTGATGCTATTATCACAGAGGATATGGGGGCTGTGGAAACTTTTTTTGGACTGGTGAACGCGGCTGGAGTATTTCATAACTGTTCTACTCGCTTTGCTGATGGTTTCCGTTATGGTTTCGGTGCGGAAGTGGGTATCAGCACTCAACAAATGCCTCCCCGTGGACCGGTGGGACTGGAAGGGTTAGTTACTTATAAGTATCAAATGAGGGGAGATGGTCATATAGTAGCTAATTACACCGGAGCCAATGCAAAATCATTTACTCATGAAGATTTAGGATGAAAGACCCGAAAAAGTTGTCATTTGATTAAATAAAAACTTTGGGTACAATACAAAAGCCTTAACTTTTTTTCTCCATATCATGGGCAATACTTTCGGACATTTATTTCGCATTACTACTTTTGGCGAGTCCCACGGCGGCGGTGTGGGAGTGATAATTGATGGCTGTCCCCCCCGACTGGAAATTTCTGCGGCAGAAATTCAAGGGGAACTGGACAGAAGACGACCGGGACAAAGTAAAATTACTACACCCCGCAAAGAAGCTGATAGTTGCGAAATCTTGTCTGGAGTATTTGAGGGTAAAACTTTGGGAACACCTATAGCTATTATGGTGCGGAACAAGGACACCCGCCCGCAAGACTACGACGAGATGGCGCAAAAGTATCGCCCATCCCACGCCGATGCAACTTATGACGCTAAGTATGGTATCCGTAATTGGCAGGGAGGGGGTAGATCCTCAGCCCGTGAGACAATAGGCAGAGTGGCCGCAGGTGCGATCGCTAAAAAAATTCTCCGTCAATTTGCTAATATTGAAATCATCGGTTACGTTAAGCGGATCAAGGACTTAGAGGGGGTAGTTGACCCCAACACTGTTACATTAGAACAAGTAGAAAGTAATATTGTGCGCTGTCCTGATGCGGAGTCAGCAGAACGCATGATTGAGTTGATAGAGCGTATTGGTCAAGAAGGTAATTCTATTGGTGGTGTGGTGGAATGTGTAGCCAGGAATGTCCCTAAAGGTTTAGGGGAACCGGTGTTTGATAAATTAGAGGCTGATTTGGCTAAAGGTGTTATGTCTCTCCCTGCTAGCAAAGGCTTTGAAATTGGTTCCGGTTTTGCGGGGACATTGTTAACCGGAATTGAACACAACGATGAATTTTATATTGATGACCATGGAGAAATTCGCACTCTGACCAACCGTTCTGGTGGTATTCAAGGGGGAATTGCTAACGGGGAAAATATTGTATTGCGAGCGGCGTTTAAGCCCACAGCTACCATTAGAAAGGAGCAAAAAACAGTTACTCAAGCTGGGGAAGAAACTACATTAGCTGCTAAAGGTAGACATGATCCTTGTGTTTTACCTCGTGCTGTGCCTATGGTAGAGGCAATGGTGGCTTTAGTTTTATGTGATCATTTGTTACGCCATCATGGCCAGTGTCGGGTAATTTAATCAAAACATGGTGGGAGGGTGATCAACCCTAGGCTTTAGCGAAGGGATGAAACGCGGCTCAATAGGATTTATCCTGTGGTATCCCTAACAAAAGGCGATGGGTATTTACAAAGCATTTTTGTTCATTTAAAACCAAAACTGGGCAAAATTCGCTGTCATGACTAGACTTGATAATAAAGTGTTAAAAACTCTCTCCCCTCTCTATCAATACCACCAGATAAATGTCCTAATGTCTTTGTATTGATTTGTTGATACAATGAATTAAAATTCACCGTGGGGATGGCGTAATGCTGGCACATTTTCCCTAGATAATGCTGAATATCCTGTAATTGCAGGTTAGCCGGATACAAGTTAATATCAAATGATTTACGCTGGTTGTTCTCTTCACTCACCTCTAGGTATATAAATTGAGTATCATTAGCTCTTTGACTAGCTAAATTAATTATATCCTTGACGATTTCTCTTGCAGGCAGGTGCTGGTCATCTTGATAAATACCTGATATCCTTTGTAAAATCATTTCCACGGCTAGCAAAGGATGGCATCTGTATTTAGATATAAGGCCTTTGGTGTTGTCTAGAGCATTCCATTTAAAACCCAAATATAAAACCACAGGTTCCGTTTTATTATATTTCTGCTTTAGTTCATAAATTGTTTTACCCCAAAATTCTAAATAAGCTTTATACATACAACTAATTGCATCACTTTCAAAACCCACAGATATCATATTAGCATTAGGTAAATTTTGCAGAAATATCTCCAAATATTGATTAGGCATATTAATACTTTGGCAAATATACAAGATATTTTCTCTCAATTTATCTGAGTTTTCTATTCCTAAAATAAAACGATTTTTCATGAGGGTATTCTGAGTCATCTTAAATGATGCCTCAAAACTAAAGGGCAAATCGAGAGATTCTAAAAGATCAAAAATTAAATAGGCTTTGGCATCTATGATTTGGCTGTTCATATTGTTAAATTTTGTCAAATATGATTGTATAATCCAGAAAGGTAAGTCTAGCTCAAGGTATCCTTCAAAAATCAACCATTTATGGATTTTATCACACTGTTAGGATTATGTGCCGCTAGTTTAACAACTGGCGCTTTTTTGCCCCAAATGTTGAAGACCTGGCAAACCAAATCAGCCAAAGACGTGTCTTACCTGATGCTGGTTACATTTATGAGTGGTCTGTTTTTATGGTTAATATATGGCATCTGTCTTAACTCTTGGCCAATTATTCTATCTAACACCGTGACTTTATTTTTCAACCTGATAATGCTATGGCTTAAAATGAAATATAGATAAACTTGCTTTTGATCAACACCTGTGACTTCATCTGTATTTGCTTCTGAACGCTGGTTATTTAGCCCCACTACCCCCCAAACCGATGCTATACCCGTGATTTTTGCTTTTCCCAATGAATACACGGTGGGTATTACTAGCCTGGGCTATCAGGTGGTGTGGGCTACTTTAGCCATGCGGGAAGATGTGCAAGTCAGTCGCTTATTTACCGATATTAGGGAGCAATTGCCCAGAAAACCGGAGATTTTAGGGTTTTCCATTTCTTGGGAACTGGATTATGTGAATATTTTAAGTTTATTAGAATCTTTAGATATTCCCATTCGGGCTAATGGGCGTGATGATTCCCACCCCCTAGTTTTTGGCGGTGGTCCAGTGCTGACAGCTAACCCAGAACCGTTTGCAGATTTTTTTGATGTGATTTTGCTGGGTGATGGGGAAAATCTCTTACCCAATTTTATTGAGAGTTACAAACAAGTTAGACAGGCTTCTAGAACAACTCAATTACAAGCATTGGCCCAAGTACCAGGAATTTATGTTCCCAGTTTGTATGATGTGGAATATCAAGGTAAAGATGGTGAGATTAAGTCAATTAAACCAATTTCGCCGGAGGTTCCCTTAGTGGTGCAAAAGCAAACTTACCGAGGGAATAGTTTATCAACCTCAACAGTGGTGACAGAAAAAGCTGCTTGGGAAAGTATCTATATGGTGGAAGTGGTGCGGAGTTGTCCGGAAATGTGCCGCTTCTGTTTAGCTAGTTATTTAACATTACCTTTTAGAACAGCTAGCCTGAATAGTTCTTTAATTCCCGCTATTGAAAAAGGGTTGGCTGTGACAAATCGTCTGGGGTTGTTGGGGGCTTCTGTCACCCAGCATCCAGAGTTTGAAGCTCTGCTAGATTACATCAGTCAGCCAAAATATGATGATGTGCGTTTGAGTATTGCTTCAGTGCGAACTAATACGGTAACGGTGCAGCTGGCGGAAACTTTGGCTAAGAGAGACACGCGATCGCTTACTATTGCTGTAGAAAGTGGTTCAGAAAAACTGCGGCAAATCATTAATAAAAAGCTGCATAATGATCAAATCATCCAAGCTGCCATTAATGCCAAGGCTGGAGGATTAAAAGCTTTGAAATTATACGGTATGGTAGGTATACCAGGTGAGGAACCAGAAGATTTACAGCAAACTGTGGATATGATGCAAAGCATCAAAAAAGCTGCCCCAGGACTGCGGTTAACTTTGGGATGCAGTACATTTGTACCCAAATCCCACACACCATTTCAATGGTTTGGGGTGAATAGGGAGGGAGAAAAGCGGTTAAAGATGCTACAAAAACAACTAAAGCCCCAGGGGATAGAATTTCGCCCAGAAAGCTATAACTGGTCAATTATCCAGGCTTTGTTATCGAGGGGCGATCGCCGACTGTCCCAACTTCTAGAATTAACCCGTGGGTTTGGAGATTCTTTAGGTAGCTACAAACGTGCTTTTAAACAACTAAAAGGGGAAATTCCCGACTTAGATTTTTATGTTTACAGCAACTGGTCAACTCAACAAATCTTACCTTGGCATCACTTACAGGGACCACTACCCCAGTCTACACTACTAAAGCACTTGGCGGATAGTTTTCCGGGGTTTTTGTCTGGCTGGTGATGATTTTTGGCATGGGGATGATGTGTGTGATAATAATTAAGTTATCTTAATAATTGTTTACAGTTTGGGATGATTGGCACTGCCTATTGTTCTCTCAACTACATTTTAAGGATTTCCCCGTCAATTCTACGCGGAGTAATAGCGTGTTCCAGTTACAACCATCACCATTACCTGAAGTCAAAATCACTAGCACCCCAGCAGTGAAAACTAAATTCCTGTATCGGGGCTTTTTTATAGCCATGGGCATCATTAGTATATGGGCTGTGAGCCTGGGTTTGTTACTATATATTGATATATCCCAGTGGACACTGTGGGTGTTGTTGCCGGTGATATTTTGGCAAACGTTTTTATATACGGGACTGTTTATTACAGCGCATGATGCGATGCACGGGGTAGTTTTTCCCAAAAATCCCCAAATTAACCATTTTATCGGTTCATTGTGCTTGTTTCTTTATGGTTTGTTGTCTTATCCCAAACTATTAAAAAAGCATTGGCTACATCACCACAACCCAGCTAGTGAAACAGATCCGGATTTTCACAACGGTAAGCATAAAAATTTCTTTGCTTGGTATTTACATTTTATGAAAGGTTACTGGAGTTGGCTGCAAATTATCACATTGATGGTTATTTATAACCTGGTGACATATTTCTGGCATATTCCAGAAGATAATCTCACTTACTTTTGGGTCATTCCCTCAATTGTAAGTTCCTTACAATTATTTTATTTTGGAACTTTTCTACCCCATCGTGAACCAGTGGGAGGATACCAAGACCCTCATCGTTCCCAAACCATTAGCCGTCCAATTTGGTGGTCGTTTATAACTTGTTACCATTTTGGCTACCATTACGAACATCACCAATACCCCCATGTTCCTTGGTGGTGGCTACCACAAGTTTATGTTTCTGGTAACGAAGGACGGACAGATAAATAAATCAACGGACCGAATAGGGGAACTAAGGCTATTAACCAGAAAAATTGCTGATTTTTTTCCCCTCTACGGGCTATGTCGTCTGCTAATAGTGCTGGAAATAACAAAGAAAGTAAGCAAAAATCTAGACTCATGACATGGATAAAACGGCTGCTTTGCCACTGCTGTATCAAGTTTCCCCAATCCCCCTGTAAACCATAGGTTACTAGAATTACTGCGCCTATGGTTAGGATCCAACCAGTGACCCGAGAATCTAGTAACTTGATGAAAAGATTTTTTTCACCAGAAAATTGTTGATTTGGTTCCCTTAATGCTAGATAGGGTAATAGGGCAAAAGCACCCAGGGCAAAAGAAGCGATGGCAAATGGCCAAGCTGGTATTTTTTGTCCTCTACCATCAATGAATAAAACAGCACTGTAAATCATAGGCCAGATGCCCATAATATTAAATAATGCTATCACTAGGGGATTAATACCTTGCCATTCACCAAGGGACAGTTTTTTAATTAACTCCAATGTATCAGGTTGATCCGGAGGGGCTAGGGTAAAAGCATAGGTAACAAATCCTAGCCATAGCAAAGGGAAGATAATTTTTTTCACCATTATCAAAAGTAATTAACTAAAAGCTTCCGAGAGGTAGTCAGCAGCAGCAGCTACAACTGTCATCGCCCCTTCATAATTAAGGCGTGTTGGCCCTAAAACTCCCACACTTCCCACAGGTAGCAAGCCCCGGCGATAGGTAGAAGTAATTAAGGTGCAGGTACGTATCGGCTCTAAGGGGTTTTCTGTGCCAATGCGAACTGTTACCTTAGACTTACCCAATTCTTCTGTTTCTGATTCACCAAAGATTAATTGCCACAATTGGTCTTGTTCCTCTTCCAGTAGATGAATAATTGTCTGTATTTGCTGTAATTGAGAAAATTCTGGCTGGCGCATAACTTCTGCCACTCCTCTAACCATGATTTGGGTTGTAGTTGGTGTGAGATGGCGACGGGTTAATTCTTTGACTGAACTTTTCAAAAATTCCCCATAACGTTGGAAGGCTTGATCTAAGGCGCTCCAGTCTATGGTGATTAATTCTAATAAACTACGGCCTCGCAGGTGGGTATTCAAAAAATTAGAGACAATTTGCAATTCATGATCTATTGCTTCTGGGTCTGGTGTTGGTTCTTTTTCGTCTAGGGACAAATTCATCATGCGGGAATGAGTTTCATAGGTATCAGTGACCACAATTAGCATGATTTTGTTAGCTTCAATTTGCACTAATTGCAGATGTCGCAAAGTTGCTGTGCTGGTTTGGGGCATGGTAATCAAACTGATGCAGCCACTGACGCTTGCTAAAATTTGCGCTGCACCTTGCAACAGAGTTTCTAAACTCCAGTCTTCCCATTGTAAGCGATTTTGCAGGGCTAATTCTACTTCCTTGGCTAAAACATCTGTTCGCATATTGTCTGCCAGAGAAGGTTTAATTAACTGGTCAACATAAATGCGATAGCCGGAATCTGAGGGTACTCTACCAGCAGAGGTGTGTGGCTGGTATAGTAACCCAGATTTTTCTAAAACGCCCATGATATTACGAATTGTGGCTGAACTCACCCCCAGGTCATATTCATCCACCAAAGCCTTGGAACCTACCGGCTCGGCTGTGGCTATGTAGTGGCGTACTGTTGCCCAAAGTATATGTTGTTGTCGGTTGGTTAATTGGACTTCCATAAGCTATGTTTTACTGAAGGCAAATGTTGGGATTTTTAAAAAAAGTATATGATGTGTTAAATATTCAATTTAGCAAAATATTTAGCTTTCTTGTAGTTACTAACACTCAGGTTGTTATTTGTTGTTATTTATTGTTATTCAAATATTATCGCAGTTTGGTTAAAAAAGAATTGTACTTTAGGATACTTATTTTCATGGGTTAGGGACAAGGGAACCCACCATCATATGATGGTGGGTGAGAAGGCAAATGAATACCGTAGCCTTAAGCAACCCTACTAGTATATTACTATATTACTTTGTTGACAAATCCCCTGGGCTAAAGGCGGGGGATTCCAACTTCACTGAGGTTCCCTGCTTTGAAGAATGGGGAAGGCGATTTTAATCGCCAACGGCTAACCCCCATGTCTGAAGCCAGTAGCTCTGGTCGCCGTTGATATTTCGGTCAAAAATGCCATTAGTATTGAGGAATGGAAGGGTCAACTAATAAGGAATAAGCATCAATACCACCAGTAATATTTTTAACGTTTCTAAAACCCTGAGCCAGGAGCCACTGGCACATCTGAGCCGAACGAATACCATGATGACACAACACAAGTGTTTCTGCGTGGGGATTAAACATGGTCAGGATTTGATGGCCCCATTCGGCAAATTCGCTCAAGGGGAGGTTAACAAAGCCCTCAATTCTAGCGTTGGCTAGTTCTTGAGGTTCGCGCACATCTATTAACTGAGTAGCTGCATCACCAAAAGACAGACGTTGCGCTAGTTCCTCTACACTAATTTGAGTAATGACTTGATCAGAAGGATTCTCTGTCATGAGATTTTTGTAAATAACCTTATATGCGAAGCAGTCTGACAGTGGTTCCTGTTGCGTTTAAAGTCGTGCCGATGCCCTATGCAGACTGCTGTCGCATTATAACATACTAAAAAGCAGTCCCAGAAGGACCTAGCTCTAATCCCATTCTGGTGGTCAGATTTATCTCTCGTTTATTATGTCTAATGTAAATACTCAACGCTCATTAGGTTTTTTGGTGGTTGGTGTCATTGTCACCGTCATTATAGCGATCGCTGGTCTTTACTGGTTTTTCGCTAAACCACAAGTCAAGTTTGTGACTACTCCTAGTCCCGGTGCTGCCATGTTTGTCTCAAAACTAGCTCCGGTGATGGTTTCACTGCTGGGAAATCCAGAGGGCTTGCAGTCCCAAGACCCTAGCGGGGAATTATCTCACCTGAAAACCAGTTTATTGGCTCACAGTGCCATAAATTACCAAAAAGATATTAAACCGTGGTTAGGAAATGAAATCACCCTGTCTGTTACTAGTTTAGATATTGATCGCGACCCAGACAACGGAATGCAGCCAGGATACTTAATGGCACTAGCTACAGATAAACCAAGACAAAGCCGGGAGTTTTTAGATTTGTTATTTTCCCAGGGAGTCTTAGCCGGGGGTAATTTAGCTGTGGAACAATATCAAGGGGTAAAGCTGTTATCTGACGGTTCTAATTCCCTAGCTGGTGCAATAGTCGGTGAGTTTGTGTTATTTGCCAATCATCCCAAGGTGTTGCGAGAGGCAATTAATAATGTCCAGGCTCCCGGCCTTAATTTGCTCAGTTCTTCCCCATACCAAAGGGCCAGCCAACAACTGCCTAAAAAATCTTTGGCTACAGCTTTTTTTAATCTTCCTGCTCTGGCACAATGGCAAGGCTGGGAATTACCGTCCGCGACTTTTCATAGCCAAATGATTTCTTTGTCTGTCAATTCCCAAGGGTTGTGGGCAGAAACTAATTTTCTCAGTGACTCAATCCTCGTTGCTCCTTCTCCATCGGTTTCTCATCCCGTGGCGGCTTTAGAATATATCCCAGATGGAGCAAGTTTAATTATTTGCGGTTCTGATTTAAATAATTTGGGTGATAGTGATTTAGGGCAACTCTGGACACAAATTAAAACCGTTTTCTCTAGTTCGGGAACAGATGGCATTTCTGGCTTAGTAGCACCATTAACAGAACTGGAAAAAAACCAAGGTATGACATTGAAGGGGGATATCTTTAGTTGGGTAAAAGGTGAATATGCTCTGGCTTTGTTACCCCAGAGAAAATCAACTGCGGTTGATTGGGTGTTTGTAGTGGAAAATAAAGAGGATGTGCCCCAGGGAGTTGCTGGTTTAGATGCCATTGCTGCATCCCGTGGACTGAGCCTCAGTTCTGTTAACTTGAATGAACAAAAAATTTATGCTTGGACAAAGTTAACTGCTGCTGCTCAAGCCGCATCTGGTGAAGAAGGGCGAAAATTCGCTATTGATGCTCAGGTACAAGGAGTACATACAATTCTGGGAAATTACCAAATTTTCGCTTCAAGTTTGGAAGTTTTGGATCAAGTGATGACAAATAACCACGGGGCTTTAATGGCTGATGGACAAGTTAAGGCCAGAAATCGCAATTTTTTAGATAGTATGGCTGCTATTCCGAAATCTAATCAAGGGTATGTGTATGTGGATTGGACTAAAAGCAAAACTCTGTTAGAAAGTCAATTGCCAATTTTGCAGGTGCTGGAAATAGTGGGTCAACCGTTTTTTCACAACCTGCGATCGCTTACTATTAGTAGTTACGGTGAAGAGGCAAAATTGCTCAAGGGGGGTGTATTAATGCAATTCCTGCATTAATCAACTTGCAGTTCATTGTTCTTAACCTAATAACGATAGTATGGAAAGGTAGCTCGTTGGTGCTTTCCGAGGGTATTATCTCGTGCTTTCTAAACTAGGTGCTGATTTTCGCATCATATTTGAACGTGACCCAGCAGCCCGGAACTGGTTAGAGGTCTTGTTTTGTTACCCAGGTTTGCAAGCCCTACTATTTCATCGGCTGGCTCACTGGCTGCATGATATCGGTGTGCCGTTTTTTCCCCGCTTAATTTCTCACACAGCCCGGTTTTTGACGGGAATCGAAATTCACCCAGGGGCAACAATTGGCCAGGGTGTTTTTATTGACCACGGTATGGGGGTAGTAATTGGTGAAACAGCCATAGTGGGGGATTATGCCTTGATTTATCAAGGTGTCACCCTTGGGGGAACTGGCAAACAAACCGGTAAGCGCCATCCCACACTGGGAGAAAATGTTGTGGTGGGAGCAGGTGCCAAGGTGCTGGGTAACATTCACATTGGTAATAATGTCCGCATTGGTGCAGGGTCTGTTGTTCTCAGAGATGTGCCTACAGATTGTACAGTTGTGGGTGTACCCGGTCGCATTGTTTATCGTTCTGGTGTGCGAGTTGCACCCCTAGAACACAACAATTTACCCGACTCAGAAGCTGAAGTTATTCGCGCTTTAGTTAATCGCATTGAATCACTAGAACAACAAATACAAAATCTACAGGACAGCCAATCTTCTCTCAAAACTCATGTTGTATCTGTTGCTGGGGCTGGTCGTGAAATGCACTTATTACCAGATGCGCCTTTATGCAGCCTCAGAGACAAGGCAATTCAACAATTTCTCGATGGTGCAGGAATTTAGTCACTACCCACGACTAGGGATTAACTTCTTGAACCGACCAGATTTGTTGCTCATCTCGGCGGTAAATTCGCCGATTTTGTGGTTTTCCCCGCAATTCTAAATGATCTACTTCTATTGGTTCCATCAGCAGTAGGCAAAAATTGGCTAAAGGCTCGGTAAAGTCAGGTGGTGGTGGCTCAAATGCTGTGGCTACTTCCACTCTGGGTTTACCAGGATGAGGCCAAGCAAATTGTAAACGGGCTGCATCACTTAATTCTTGCCAGGTTTTAATTCTGGCTGCTTGAAGGATGGGTTCAGTATGATCAACTTCTATGAGGGTTAAACAACCAGAAAGGCGAAATTGTTCCCTGGTGTGGGGAAAGTACCAACAAATTTCTGCCCAGGGTTGTTTTTGTATTTGGTCTTTTTTTTCACTACGGCTATCAGTAATAAATTTTAGTTGGTTGGTATTTTCCAGAAACCCGCGAAAAACAACGGTGCGGTTGGCAGGGCGATGATTTTCCCCCACCGTTGCTAGTTGTAGGTAACGGGCATATACGAGGCTACGATTACGATGCAGGGCGGCAGCGATGGCGCTTCGCCAGGGGGCTTTGGTCATTGGTGATTTAACCGTGGCAAAATTTCTCTACACTACGAACAAATATTTCTACACCTATGGCTAAGGCGGTTTCGTCAAAGTCAAATCTGGGATGATGATGGGGATAGGCGAGGTTTTTTTCAGGGTTGGCAGACCCAACAAAGAAATAACAACCGGGAACTTCCTGTAGGAAAAATGACATATCTTCACCTCCCATGGTTTGACATTCTGGTACAACACCCAGGGGGGTTTCTATGACTTCTTCTGCTACTGACTTGACTAGTTCTGCCATGGCTGGATCGTTGATCACTGGGGGGTAAAGACTGCAATACTCTAACTCATATTCTGCACCGTGACTATGGCAGACACCGGCGATGATTTGCTCAACTCGTTGGTGAAAAAATCCTCGCAAATCGGGGTTAAAGTACCTGATAGTACCACTCATGCGGGCTGTATCAGCAATAATGTTTAGTTTGGTTCCAGCATGAAGTTCCCCCACTGTCACCACGGCGGAGTCAATGGGGTTGACGTTACGGGAGACAATGGTTTGTAGGGCGTTGACAATTTGGGCAGCAACTACTACAGAATCAATGGTTTGATGAGGCATGGCACCATGTCCACCCCGTCCTAAAATCGTGCAGTTAAAACATTCCACAGCTGCCATTAATGCCCCTGGGCGAACGCCTACAGTACCTAATGGTAAGTTATTCCATAGATGTAAGCCGATGATTGCATCTACATCAGGGTTTTTGAGTACCCCTGCGCTAATCATTGGTTTTGCACCCCCTGGACCTTCTTCTGCTGGCTGAAAGATGATTTTTACAGTACCGCTAAAGTCTTGACAATGGCGGTGAAGGTAGTATGCTGTACCAACGGCGATCGCAGTATGTCCATCATGTCCGCAGGCGTGCATAATGCCGTCATGTTGGGATTTATAACTAACTTGATTGAGTTCTTGAATTGGCAAAGCGTCCATATCAGCCCGAATTGCCAAGACTTTGTTACTACCGGGTTTTTTACCTTTGATGGTGGCTACAATGCCAGTTTCCGCTATGCCTGTTTGATGGTCAATGCCCCAGGTTTGCAATTGGCGGGAAATTAACTCAGCTGTGAGTTTTTCTTGAAATCCTAGTTCTGGTTTTTGATGCAGGTGTCGCCGCCATTCTACTAATTGCGGTTGCAATGAGCGAATTTCTAAACGAACACCAGATAAATCTACAAAAGAGTTGGGAAAAGTGGAAACCATAGTTAAGCTAACTGATCGGATCTTCTTTCAGTGTAATACTTCGTTTTTAAAGGGCAAGTGAAATTATTGTTAGATATACACTATTGGCTGAGTTTTAGGGTTATCGATGTAAAATATGGATAATTTGATTATTTTAGTTTTTCCGCTTCTATTAAATTTATACTCAGAATAATTTCTGCTAATACACGCTGTAATGTATAATACAAACCATGCCAGCCATCAAGAATTCCACCTTTGAGGATAAGGCAATATACTAAAATAACCCACGGCGCTAAAATTTTGTGTTTACGGATGCGATCGCCCAAGCTCAGTTGACTGTTAGGTGTTTCTACTAGTTTTTTGGTTTCTATGACCATGTAACGTTGTTGCGCCCATAGCCAGCGACTGAGTGGCTTGCGATCGTCATGATAAATATATGCTGTGAGTTGACTGGATTTTCCATCTACTAAAACCCGGTGGGCGTGTCCATCATTGTGATAAATTGCTTTTTCCTTTTTGTACAGTACCTTCCGAGGTGGAAGCAGAGTACCCCGTAAAGGTTTACCAAAGACACAATATTTGAATCTAACACCGTAGCTGTATATATCTGGGTTTGGTGGTAGTGTATTAATTTCATGAATTAGTTCATCGGTTAAAACATAATCTGCATCTAGAGATAATATCCATTCTGATTTAATGTTTGATAAACCATAGTTACATTGACTAGCAAAAGAATCAAATTTGCGTTTAAATACTTCTACTTGAGGATAGGTAGACAAAATTTCTAAGGTTTGATCTGTGCTATAACTGTCAATAACAATAATTTTTTTAGCCCAGGTGAGTTTTTTTAGAGTGCGATCAATGTTCGGGGCTTCGTTGTAGGTGAGGATGAGAGGGGTAATTTTTTCTAGCATGGCTGCGGTAGCTGGTAGGGAAAAATCGTCAATTGACACTTATTTTACTTGAGATTCCAGCCACTGGTTAAATAGGTCGATGGCTTGTTTAATTTTTACCATAATGATTGCTGTTTGTTGGGCTAACTCTAATACTCTTTCTTGGCGGAGTTGTATATTATAATTATGACGGGCTAAATGTCTGAATTTACGGTAATCGTTTAATTGTAGTAATAATGAACCTTGCCATAAAGGCGGGCGATGTTCCCCTCCGGTTTCTGCTAGTTGTAGTAATAATTGTTCATGCCAATTTTCAGTTTTTGGTATCCCCCCATCCAGGGTGACTGCCACTCGTTCACTAATGCGCTCACAGGCTGTATAAAAGTCACAAATATAACTTGATAGGGCAGGAATGAGAGCAATTTCCGGTATGGTTTCCGCTTGAGCAAGTAATTGGTTTAAAGTTTGCCAATTTTGCTCTAAAGCGATCATCTCATCTTCGATACGAGTTTTGAGGGCGAGATATTTGTTACTGGGCATGGGTTTAGTTTTTAGAATGCGATCGCGCACAAATAACGGTACTTCTTCTAATGCTACTAGGTCTATTTTTAACCAATCAGGGCTAATTCTTTCTAGAAGAGAGTAGGCATCCCAGCGCTGTTGTTCTGACATTCCTGTCACTGCCAAGTCAATATCAGAAGCCCAATGCCACGGACTTTCCCCAGTTAGAGAACCAAATAATATTACTGCTTTCGCTCCCTGTTGTAAGAGAATTTGCCGACATTTTTCGGCTATTTCTAAGGCTGTTTGTTTTCTGGCTGCTAAAGTTGGGTTAGCGCTGGACTGGGTAATATTTTCACTCATAATTACTTAACCATTATCACATTTAGTTGACACTCCCCACGCCTAAAAGCGGGGGATTCCAGCGTCACTGACGTTCTTTGCTTTTACTGGACTTGCTTAGAGAAGAAGCAAAAATTAGAGGTATTAATGCAAGCGAATAATTAGTTGAAGAATGGGGAAGGCGATTGAAATCGCCAACGGCTAACCCCCATGTCTAAAGCCAGTAGCTCTGCTCGCCGTTGATATTTCGGTCAGATATGATCTGTAAAAATTCCCCAAAATCCCGATCTAATAATGGCTTAACTTCAACAGCCTTATTCAAGTTACTTGTAAGCTGCCAAAAATCTAATGGTATACCGTACGCATGACGAAAGAAATGCCGAAAGGCTCGCAGAGCATTGAGTAGATCGTAGGTTTCTGTGGAAAGCAAAGCAGGACGCACTCCTTGAACTGGCTGCATCATTCGCTTTAGTAGTAAACTGTGCCACTGGGCGGCATCAGATACATTATTTTCAAAATAGTTGGCTACAATCTTCAGCAGTTCTTCCACAGCCCCATAAAAGTTATGCAGTTGATAAGCAGAACTTTCCATTTTCTCAAGATTTTCTGGGGAAATGTTTTGCGATCGCTGTAATAGCATAGCAAACACCCGGTCAATTGTGACGCGCTGGGCTGCTATGTCTGCCCCTAGCATGGCTAACTCTCTTGTATCCATGGTATACCTTGCTGACGAATGCGGTGGGCAAATGGGCATTTGCATAATTCCACTAAGTCCACTGGCCGTTCAACCGCCTCTGACAATTGTGCCATTGCTGTAAAAAACTGCTCCCGATCAACACTTTCAACTGCTACATCCACATCTGAACGTTGGGTAAAATGATGGGGACGGGTGACTGAGCCAAAGATATAAGCTTGATTAATGCCATATTGCTTACCTTTGGTATTTAACCACAGGAATACTTGTTCTAGGGTTGCTAGTCTTTGCTGTTCATTGCGGTGACGACGAGTAGCCAGGGCTTGGTCTAAAAGGGGGGTGGGATAGGACATATGGCTCCAGTTTGGTTGACACTCCCTCTGGCGGGGGGAGTGTCAAGCTTTAATATCCCTATTTTAAAACATTTTTTAAAACATTATTCCGGTGGCTAATCACGGTTAGCCAGGCTGGGTGGAAGTAGCACAACATAACATTGATTTCCAAAGATATGGTAGTCGTCCGGCGAATTGAAATTTTATATCTGTATAGCCTTCTAATTGTAATAAATTAGTCATTGTTGCTACAGAGAAAAATTTGATATGTCCGCCATCCCAGAGCGCCGTAAAGTGTTGATCCATTTTGCCAGAAAGAGCAAGTATGATATTTTTGATGTAGCCATGATAAGGGGTAGTCAGTATTAAACTTCCATTAGGTTTGAGGTATTTTTTAGCATTGATCACTAATTGTTTGGGAAAAAATAAATGTTCAATTACTTCGGCAGCGATCACAATATCAAAGTTTTCTCCTATTTCTCCATAGGGTAGATTGTAGATGCTACCTTGGATAAACCTACAATTTGGAAAAGCATCTCTAGCTAATTTTACTCCTGATTCCGATTCTTCAACTCCCACCACTTCATAACCACACTGAGCAATTAAATTACTCAAACTGCCATTACCGCAACCAATATCTAAAATGCGCGCTTTTGGCTTATTTTCAACCACAGGAGCCGACTCGGATATCATCTTTATCAGATGAGGAATAATATAAGCATGATGGTGTATTTTGTTACTGTCTTGGTATAAATATTGATATTTATTATTTGTTGTGTCCATTTTTTTGTGTTAGCTTAGTAAGCTTATAGTGAATTTTCGGGAAGTGCAGTACATCCTTGGCGGTACTGTATTAAGCAGCGAGCAAGACTTGTACTGAGAGCAGCCATAGTATGCTAGCACTACAAGACGATCATTTATATTTGTATCTCACCTGTTTAAGAAATGCTATTTAAGAAATGCTATATCTTGATAAAGTGCTACCATTTTATCCCCAATAGTATCCCAAGTATAATTATTCAGGATAAATTGCCGGGCGCGATCGCCTGTGGCTTTAGCTTCTTGGGGATGATTTAAACAGTGTTCTATAGTCTTGGCAATTTCTAAAACATCTAGTTGGGGAACGTAAACCACTTGATTTTCTTCAATCATGGAGGCTAAAGCTACACCAGGAGTAACAATAGTTGTTAAACCTGCGGCCATAGCTTCTAGTACCACCACGCCAAAACTTTCTGAATGAGAAGTGAGAATAAAGATATCTGAGCCTTGTAGTAATATATCTTTCATTTCACCTGTGACAAATCCAGGGCGATGGGTGCAATGGTCTAGGTTGTGACTTGTTAATAGTTGACTAATTTGGGCTTCGTATTCTGGCGAACCATTGCCTGCTAAAATGAAAGTTAATTTTGGCTTTTTTACTCGGCTCAAAGCAGGAATTAGATAATCTAAGCCTTTAACTAAATGCAAGCGAGATAAAAATAAGATAATTTTTTCCTCCGGAGATATATTAAACATCTCCTGTATTTTTTGACGAGAATTGGGTATAGGAGGACTAATTTCTAAGCCTAGTGGTATAACAACAGGTGGAACTCCTAAATTTAAAGGTTCAATTTCTTTAATTTCCTTTGTAGAAGTCAATAATGTAATACTACTATGTTGAAGGTTACTACGTTCTATCAATGATAAATATATCTTTTTTTTCCACTTACTCTGCTGTAAAGACCACTCACATAGTAAACCATGGGGTTGATTAATATATGGTACTTGCTTTAGTCGAGCAATAGTCATGGACACAGTGGCAGCATAAGAGAATAAAGCATGAACGTGGACTAAATCATAATCAGTAATATGTTGCCATAACCATGTTGTTAATGGCCAAGAAAAGGCAAATTCACGTAGGGGAGTGATGGAGGGTGAAAACCTAGGGAAAAAATAAGTAGGAATTCGATAATACTCAATTTTTCGGCATAGTGGCACATCAAGTACATCATCACCATTGTCATTAGTGGTTAATAGTTCTACATTAACTTGCTTTGTTTGTAAAACTTGTAGCATTTCTAAAACGGCTTGGCTGGCTCCTCCACGGAGAGGACCCACAGAAGGAGTAACATGAAGAATTTTCATGATAGGGATGAAAACATATTTATCATTTACATTTGCACATCATTGGTCTGCAAGTTGCTGTAATTTTGGTAATACTGGGATTTGAAATACTCATATTCTTGCTGTACAACTTCAATGATATAGTTGCCGAGGATAAGATATAAAAAAACTGCCATAACAGAAAACGTCAGATTACCCAAAAGATAAGCCTCGGAAATACCGCCCACCAGCAGAGAAAGCAATCCAGCCATGACCACACTGCACTTTAAATAATAGTCTGGTCTGATTTTAGATATTCTGTCTAACTTGATAATCATGTCTAGAGTACTCCAAGCAAACATGAACATGGGTAGTCCACCAATTATACCAAGTGATCCTAGAGCGCCCAGCCATGAACTTTCACCAAAGCGCAGGCGATCGCCTTGAAAAGGAGCGCCAAATATAGGATAATCTAGAAACATTTGCCAGTAACCACCCCAAACGCCAGCACGGGTGTTGGTGTCTTTGGAAAAACTACCGATGGACTCTATATCTGTGGGACTGAGGTAAGGTAAAAAAAGTGCAGCTAGTACAGCAAAAATCAGTGCTATTTGCAAGAACTGACCCCCCCGGTAGCGAAAGAAAATCAAGATGGACACAACAGCCATAATTGCACCAGTACGAGAAGCAGTCATGAGCAAGCCAAATACTGCTAAAGCTAAAAATCCTGCCCATATCAATCTCAGTAATCTATTTTCCTGGTCTTGAAATGCTAAAAAAAACAAGCAGGGTATAACGCCAGTAATTACAAGCGCCGCCATTTGAGGATTACCAGTGGTTCCTAAAAACCAGCCATGAATAAAAGTAATAGGATATGGATCAATTGATGCTTGATAAATGTTGGCAATGCCAAATATTACGCCCACCATAGCCATTGCCCATACTCCCAGTTGAAAGTTATGCTCATTTTGCAGCCATCGAGAAGGTCCTAGAATCAAACTAAAAACTACTGCCCCAAAAGTAACAGCAGTCAAAAAAGCAAGTCCTATATCCCCATAAACTAATATCTTGACAAAAATTGTTAATTGAACCAGAATAATATATATAATGGGCTGGGGTACAAGTTTTTTACGCCAAATATTTCTGGACTTTAAGGCAATAATAATTAGCAGCAGTAATAAAACTATTGTTAGCGATCGCCCCTGTTGACATATTTGTTCTAAGGGAAAAACCAGGGACGGCGGTTCTTTGATAAATTCATTGCTAAATTTACCGAGGGATGCGGCAAAGCCCAGCACTGCTATAACCAACCAACCCAAGCGGGGGCGGTTTTGATTAGCTTGCACAACCACAAATAACCCAGTAATTATTACTATAAAACCGAATGGAGTAGTAATAAAATCTACTAGCTGAATGATAAAACTCATAACTGTGTTTAGTTACTGAAAATTTTACAAATTTTGTAGGATATTTAACCAGTTTTCTGCCCATATTTCCGCTGCATAGGGTTGTACCAGGTATTGGGCGCGTTTGCCCCAGGTGGGTAAGTCAAGATAATGGTTATGTATTCTCAGTAAAGCTTGGGTTAAGGCATGAGAATCATTAGGGGGAATAGTTATACCATTGTATCCAGAACGTATCACCTCTACTGAAGAACCACATACCTGAGTGCAGACAACAGGTAAACCAGCAGCAGCAGCTTCCACTAGTGCTAATGGCCAGGGGTCAAAGCGACTGGGTAATAAAAAAGAGCCGGCATTTAGCCAGACATCTTTCATTTCCCTCGGTTGCACAAAACCTCGGTTATCAATACCTGGTTGTGATTGTAGATGAAATTCTAATTCACCTTGACCACAACAAATTAAATTCCAAGGGTCTGGAACTTGTCGGCGATATTGTTGATAGGCATCTGTTAACACATCTATGCCTTTAGTATGGTTATACCTTCCTACAAATAAAAATGAACGTGGCCAGGATGACAGGTTTCGCTGTTGCCACAAAGGCGACCAAGTGTGATAATCTATGCCATATAGTCCCAAGGAAATGTTTTCTAAGGGTATTCCTAACCGTCGAGCATACTGCCAACTGCGATCGCCTGTGACTACAACATGAGCCATGCGACCTAAATAAGGGCGTAGTAGCAACGGTGCTAAATATTGCCGCCAATGTCCCCACCAGGGGGTATCCATACCCATGATGAATTTAATATGCTGTAGTTGAGATGAGAAAGCTAGTTGGCGATAGGGTGAATGAAACCAACCAGAGATAACCACCACATCGGGGTTTTGTTCACTGACTAACTGCTCTATTAATTGTGGTTGATTCCTGGCCTGTAAATCTAGCAGTCGGTGGGGAATTCCCTGCATTAACTCATCAGCAAAAGCTGTTTCAGTCCGGGCTTGGAAGGCAATCACAAATAGTTGTATTTTAGGTAGGGCTTGCAATGCTCGCCAGCAAGCTGTCATGTACCCCGATATATCAGACCAGCAGAAAACCACTTTGGGCATAATCTTAAAGTTATGGCTATTAGTTAGAGGGTGTTATACAAAGTCTTTAATCGTGATGTTAGATACAGATAGACCCCCAATCCTCGCCATGGGCGGATCATTTCCTCAAAGTGCCCGTTTTTAAGGTGCATTTGGGGGATAGACAAGTTTTTTATACATCTAGCGGTACTTTTCAAACATCATAAATGATTAGGCTTTTAGCCTTTGAGCAACATCCTTAGTCCAATCAACAGTTTTTCTTTCCAGTTGGCATTTTCTACATTTTGCCATTTAAGTTGACTCACTTTCTGTTCGGCAAAGTTATCAATTATTTTTTCATAAATTGGTTCAATCCAACGCTTACCAGGTCCGGCGAAATGAACAACCGCAGCATCTCTAATCAAAAATTCAATATTTTCTAATTCCGAAATACTTTTATTCCTGCGGAAATATGTTGTTTTATTTAATTTAATTTCATCGGGTGTTCTTTTATTTAAACCACTAATTACACAAGCGTCCCTACCCTCAAAAATTCCTTTTTCTTGTATTCTAGCTGCTAAGATTGCCCAACAAGTTTGTTCTAACCACCATATATTTTTGGACATTATAAGATAATTATGACATATATACTCAAGATAATCTAAATCAATGATATTGGGATTGAAATACACAAAACCAGAGTTGAGTCCATTTACAATTGGATATCTTAATGGAACCTGCCAACTTCCACCATATCCAGGAACATCGTCTATACAAAATAACAGAGAAGGAGGATCATTTGGTAGAATAAATCTTTTTTTAAACAAAACATCTGAATCAACGTAGAGGATTTTTTCCCTAAAAAAAACAGAGGTATCAATAATTTTCTTGAATAAATTAGATTTTTTCCGCATTTCCCTGATAACAGGATAATTGCTTAAAACTGAATTAACTGCCTCATTAACATCTGTATCCGGTGTGACTATAAATCCCATAGAAACTAATTTCTCTTGGCTTCCCATAGTTAAACTTCCATCATTTAAGATATAGATGGGGTATGATAATTTCGCTAAATTCCATGTTTCTGCACATAGAGAGAACCATTTTCTGTTGACAAAATATTCCCCTAATAAAGTAACCATTATAGTGGGTTGATTATCACCTAATTTTTCACTATCTGCTCTCAATTCCATATTTTATCAATTCTAGGTTTAGGTAAAAAAAAAAAAAATACATCATTACTTTTGACATTGAATGCCTAGTTCTAAAGTCCACCGTTCTGGATCTTCAACATCACTAAATAAATCAATGCCAGAATCACCAAATTTAGCCCGGCGAATGTTTTGAAAACCCGCTGTGCTTAATTCCATGGACAGGGAATTGTAATCATACATCCACAGATGTGTATTACCTGCTAACCATTCTTTAATAAAACTCAGGATATCTCTTTGCCGATGCTCTTTACCCAACCAAGTAATTCTCATAAATTCATGAGCCGCCTCAGCAGTGGTAGAATTAAGATATGTTTTGGCCATTACTTCTAAATCTGGCACTACCAGGCGAAAAATACCACCTGGCTGGAGATGTTTATAACAATTGGCTAAGGCATAACCTAATTCCTCTAAACTCATGTGTTCTAGTACATGAGAGCAGTACATTAGTTCTACACTGTTGTGGGGAATTGGTAAACCCTTAACAATGTCGCCATACTTAACGTTTGTTGGATAGCGCCCAAAAGGTCCGGAGGGAACTAAGTTACCGATAACAGGTAATCTTTGCAGGCGCATGGCTGGACTAGCATCAAAATTCAACCACCGGGGAGGAGCGCACAGTCCACAACCAAACTGAGTAAAACGAGCTGCTGTGGTTGATGACATATATCTTACCTATCAAAACATAGTGGGAGCGTGAGAAACCCCACGCTAAAGCCTAGGGGATGAAACGCGGCTCAACAGGATTTATCCTGTGGTATGCTTAACAAAAGGCGATGGGTATTCTAAAAGCATTTTTGTGGAGTTAAAATAAAAAAAGCATCCACAAATTGGTGAAAAACCCATAACATACCAACTCAAGTAGTCACACATCTAAGTATAATCTTAGTCAAGGTGAGTAGGGGAGCTTTGACACTCCCAAGGCAATATTATTTAATAAATCATATCGTAAACGTTGCGTAGCGTGTCTGATGACCGGGTAGCAACATCAGTTTAGAATCCCCTGTGTTTCAACCAGGCGAGATGTCAAATTGTGTTAAATATATTCATAAAATGCCTTTTGCACAAGATCAACACAGCGCGACCAAGTGTAATATTGGGCGTGTTCTTGTCCCCGTTGGCTATAATCTTGCCGCAGGTGGTAGTTTTGCTCAAGTTGAATCAGGATATCAACTAATGTGGCTGTATCTTCTGGTTCTACCACAATACCTGCTGTTCCTACTACCTCTGGTAGTGAAGCCCGGTTGCTGACTATTGGGGGAATACCCGCAGCCATGGCTTCTATTGCAGGAATACCAAAGCCTTCATAATGGGAAAGAAACAATAAGGAAGAAGCACAGCGCATCAGCCGGGGCAAATCATGATCTGGTACTATTCCTAATAGGTGTAGATTTGGCAACTCTTCAGCTGCTGTTATGTATTCTGGTTCTGAGTCTCCAGCGATGACAATTTGTAGTTCTTTTTGCTGTTGCTGCAATTCTCTCGCTACTCCTAGGATATAGTTTGCCCCTTTTCTCAGTCGCAGTCCCCCAATAATGAAAGTATAAGGCTGGGGAACAGGACGAGGTAAGGTGGCTGGGTCAACTGTGGCCATGTCAAAGAAACATTGGTCAACCCCGTTACCCACAACTACAATTTTCTGGGGATCTGCACCCAAAAGTTTAATCATTCTCTGTTTAGAAAATTCTGAGACTGTAAATACAATGCGACAGTCAGACAATACCCGGTGAACCCACCCAGACCATTTCCACCGAAACAGTTTGTGTTCCCAGGTATGAGACCAGGGTAAATTAGTTTCAAATGCTTGGATATCGTGTAAAGTAATGGCAAGTGGGCATTTAGAAACAGGTATGTAGGTTTCCATGGGGGCATAGAGCCAATCAGTTCCGTCGGCAATGTATCGGTTAATGTTCGGAAAACTAAAGCTTTTCCAGCAGCGTTCTGTGATATTTTCTGGGGTTGAAAAGGTTACATATGGCAGTTCTCTTAAAGGGGATGTGAGTTTGAGCTTATTGTCTGGCTGTAACCACTGACGAGCAAAGATGAGCTTTAAGTCAATGTTTTTTTGTTGATTTAAGCCCAGGAGTATCTGATTAATATGCCTACCTATTCCTGAACAGGGTAAGTAAGTGCGGATGGGGTGGATATAGGAGATAATGTTCATGTCAAGATATAGCTATAAATTTAAATCAATTAGCTGATGACTTATTAAATATAGCTAATGTATCACCTCTATATTTATACACTGAATAATCATATCTTCCAAGCCAAGAATCAGCTTGTTCTTTTTCTGATTCGGTCAAGTGTGTGTGTTCATATAAAATTAATTTCGGTTTATACTTTTCTAAGTCAATTTGGCTAAGAACTTGAAAATCAAATCCTTCCACATCAATATGAACTAAGTGAATTCTTCCAACATTGTGTTTGTCTAAAACTGCTTGCAAAGGACAGCAGTCAACTTCTGTTTCTACAATATAAGGAATTATTTGCTCACCCAGGTGTTTAATTATATGATTAATATTAAAAGACCCCAGTTGATCATATGTATTTGGCAATTCGCTAAATGATTTTTGACGAGCATCTTCAGGTAAATAGTAGAATTTTTTTCTCTCTGCGGTTAATCCTATGGCAAGATTTTCAAAAATTAACCTATTTTTAGAGTTATAAACATTTTTATAGTTTTCCTGAAGACGCTTAAAACAGAAGTCAACAGGTTCTATGAATATACCAGAATAGTTTTTGTTTTCCACGATAAGATTATGAATTGGGTCACCTGTAATACCATCATTAGAACCAACTTGTATAAAAAATACTTCAGGGTAATTTTTAAAAGTTTCTTGAATTCTTGCTTGTATATTTGTTATCACACTTGGTTTAATAAAGGCTATGTGACCTGCTTTTTTCTAAAAATCATATTCTTGTGCATAAAATTTTGACAGTCGCTTTAGTAAAAAATAACGTGATCCTCCTTCGGAGAGTCTCAACCATAATGCTTGCCATAAACTTACAGTTTGTTCTTGGGAACGAGGTTTTTTATGCCAAGTACCTCGACCATGCCAAACATATTCTTTTGTATTTTCCTCTAAAACTGTATTGTAGTTATAATTCCATTGAGGGCTGATAATCTGTACTATTTGTGATTTCTTGGCTAAGTTAATAACATGACCATTTTCGTATAGACATCTATCACTTTTGGGTAACATAAAACCAGGTACATCTGCTCTCAAAAAAAGCTTTTCAAAAAACTTAATTGATTGGTTATTATTCACCACCATAATAACACCAGAATTAAAATTACCAGAAGATTCTACGCTCATATAGATATATTTATCGGCACAAAAAACCGATTCAATGGCAGGAGTATAACTACGAATTAAAGCATCAGCATCAATAAAAAAAACAGATTTATATCCTTGTTTCAAGGCTTGTAGCATCAGCGCCACTTTTAACCATGCTGAATTAGTTCCAGATATGCCATTGGGGGGAGATTTTGTAAAAGCTATATACTTATAGCCCATTTTTTTTGCATAGTTACGGTGGCTATCTAAACAATCTTGAAATATCTGATCATAACCATTGGTAGCTATAGTGAACATAAACGTCTCCTGCATAAAATATCCTCGGATTTAGTGTTGGTTTTTAATAAGTTTTAATAAATTTTTAATATTTTCGGATGATTGTCAGTGTGTCTACTGATTCAACAAATTGAAATCGTTGATCCTTTAAAATCACCCCTTGAGTAAAGATTTCTGAACCAACATTAGGCTGTTGACAATTAACACTATCATGTAAGGCGACTATGCCCCCAGATGTAATTTTATCACTCCAAGCTTCCCAATCTCCTCTTATTCTTTCATAAGAATGGTCACCATCTATGAATAAGAAATCTACAGGTAAATATGGTTTAACCCGTTCATCATCTGGAGCGAATTTACCAAGATTTTCTATCCAGACCACTTTACCTTGTTTCACTTTATTAACTTCTTGATGAGCAATTCTTCTAATCCACCCAAAACCAAGTAAACCAAATAAATTTCTGGGGTATGGATCTACAGCTAAAATTGTTCCTTGTTTATCCATTACACTTCTGAATTTCTTGGTATTTACTCCTTCAAATACACCAATTTCAGCTAGTATCCTTTTGCCAGATGCATATTTCTGTAAACACTCTTGTTCGCGTTTAGATGTGTGAGTATATGCAGCAGAGATGCCTAATTTATATTTTAAGTAATGACGTAAATTTACAGGATAGTAGTTAAGATTCATGTGTGATACCATGGTACATTAAGTTAATATTTTTGTTAGAAATTATACTTTTCATTAAAAAGTTAGGAATGAGGAATATTAACCATAGGATATAGTGCATCTGCAAGATGAAGTGTTTGTTGTATTTGATACAAAACATAAGTAATAATTTTCTTTGTGGTAATAAATCTTGCCATTGATAACCAGCCCAGTGGACTAAAATTACTTGCTTTTTATGATCTAACCCTCCATAATCCCATAAATAATATTTACCATGTCGTTGATAAATTTGTCCAGTTTGCCTAGCCCAAGCATTTTGACAAATCCCTCCCATCACTTCCGCAAAGTGACCATAAACCACTGGCTTCATATCGCAGCAGTAATTAATAAAAGCCTGGTCTGTGTTGCGGGGATTAAGTTGATCACGAATTTTTAAAGCAGCCCCCCCCAGGGTTTCCAACTCTTCTAGAGAAAATAGCCCTTTTCTAGAAGCCCACAGACCGGAAAGGAAACCCCTACCCCGCCCTTGTCTCAATAGTTGTTGGCGGAATTCTCCGGGTTGGTAGACTTGGTTAATGGCGCAGTCATAATGTAGAAAGTCAAAATTAAATTGATCTAGGGCTGTAATTAATGGGGTGAGATTAGCTAAAACTACTTGACGCGCATCTAAATACATAAAGCGGTCTAGTTCTCCCCAAAAAGCCGCATAGCGTCTAAACCAGTAGGGTCCTGTGGGAGTATGTCCTAATTCAAAGGCTTTGCCAATGGCTTCTAAGGAAGAAAATGAGGCATCATCATTATATAATTCAAAGTTATATTTTTCTTGCAGTTGCAGCAAGCGATCGCACTGGTGGTTAAAAGGAATTAAAATCAGTGGTAAATCTGGGTTAAAGGTGCGGTAACTGTTGAGAAATGCTATTGTCCAATTATAAACTTTATCATTGGCAGAAAAGTACACACCGATATTTTGGGCTGGAGACATAAGTTATGGCGTTTCCTAAATACGTGAAATACAGATATCAATGACAGAAATCTTGTAGTGCGAGCATACTATGGGTACGCCACGCTAGCTATCGACTATACTTAGACTACCCTCAGTACAAGTCTTGCTCGCTACGGATATACCTCTCTATTCTCCATATTCTTGTAAAAAAGCGCTAAAATCCATCAAGGCTGCTCTGGTTTCTCTTGTGGGTTGCAGTTGATGTTGTATTTGGAGAATAATCCATCTATTTTGGATTCTAGCTCGGCTAACCGCGCGTTCTCTCTCCTCAGCCGCTCGGTTTCTTTCTTCACTTGCTCGGTTTCTTTCTTCAGCTCGTTCATTCTCAGCTCGTGCTGCGTCTGCAATTCTTCTTCTCTCTTCCTCGCTTCTTCTTCTCTCTTCCTCGC
>NZ_JANQDH010000062.1 GCF_029891735.1 Chrysosporum bergii ANA360D | reverse complement strand
CTTTCAATATCTCAAATTGTTAATGCTTTAAAAGGTGTGTCTAGCCCTAGATACGGTCAAGGTGGATTTCCTAAACCCTATGGGAAGCAAGCTCTATGGAGTCCTAGTTACTTTGTGTCTTCTGTTGGTGGTGCGCCACTTGAGGTGCTGAAGAAATATATCCAGAATCTAGAAAAGCCTTCGTTCTACGGCGGGGTTTTAAAACCATTGTTTTGATAAAACAATTTCCTGAACTTCTTACTCAAATCAGTAAACTATTCCCCAATGATTAACATTACCGCCTTGTTACCCAAACACCAACAGAAATTTCCTCATAGTATTTGGTTCATTTTATCTGTGCTAATAGTTGGCGTAACTGCTAATTGGCAACCTGTTCAAGCCCAGACCCCAGCACAGAAACAGCCGATCTCTGCTCCTGTCAAAGAGGTTCAGATGTCCTTAAGGCAAAGGCTTCGTCAGTCCCGCACAGGAAACAGTTTTTCTCAAAGAATCTCCAGTGGGGAAACCTTACCCAGCAATGTACCTACCGAGTTGAAAAACCTGTTAACCCAAATGGACACAGCAGCAAACCTTGGGGATATCAAGAAAGTGATGCAGTTACATAGTCTCCAGTTCACCAGTGCGGATGGATTAAATACCCAATCTCTAGAAAAATCTTTAATCGAACTGTGGCAAAAATATCCCCGGTTGCGATACAATACCCGCCTACTATCCTGGAAAACTCAAGGCAATGCCATCATTGCGGAAACGGTAACTAATATCACGGGCTTACCTTCTGCCAACAGCAGCAATATGGCTCTCAATGCCACTATTAAATCTCGTCAACGGATTGAAAATGCAAAAATAGTATATCAAGAAATTTTGTCAGAGCGCAGCTTGCTGACCTCTGGGAACAAACCACCCCGAGTTGATGTGATTTTACCAGAGCAAGTAAAAGTGGGGCAGGAGTATAATTTTGATGCCATTGTTGAAGAACCACTGGGAGATGACTTTCTCCTGGGAACTGCACTAGAAGAACCAGTGAAAGTGAGTAAATATCTTAACCCCACTGCTGTAGAGTTAGAATTGCTGACATCTGGGGGACTTTTTAAAGTCGGACGCGCACCATCCAGCCCCGGTAACCTTTGGGTTTCCGCGGTGATTCTCCGGGGCGATGGCATGACTATGGTAACTCAGCGTATGCAGGTTGTAAGGTAGAATTAACATTCTACTTTATTAATCATGATTTCCCTACAAAATCAAATCATTTTAATTACTGGCGCGAGTAGTGGTATTGGTGCTGCTTGTGCCAGAGTTTTTGCCAGTGCAGGTGCAAAATTAATTTTGGCAGCGCGACGCTGGGAACGCTTGCAGCAATTAGGCAATACTCTGACCAAAGAGCGTAATGTTGAAGTTCATTTGTTACATTTGGATGTGCGCGATCGCTCGGCGGTTGAATCTGCCATTTCTAGCCTACCCGCCCCTTGGAGTGATATTGATATTCTGATTAATAATGCTGGTTTGAGTCGCGGTTTAGACAAGTTACAGGAAGGCGACATTCAAGGCTGGGAGGAAATGATAGATACTAATATTAAGGGGTTGCTCTATGTTACCCGCTATGTTGTTCCTGGTATGGTAAAACGCGATCGCGGTCATATTGTTAATCTAGGTTCCATTGCTGGACATCAAACTTATCCTGGTGGTAACATATACTGCGCTACTAAAGCTGCTGTGAGGGCAATTTCTGAAGGTTTAAAACAAGATTTGTTGGGAACTCGTGTCAGGGTGACTTCTATTGATCCTGGAATGGTAGAAACTGAATTTAGTGACGTGCGTTTTTATGGTGATACTGCACGGGCTGACAAGGTTTACCAAGGAGTTACCCCCCTGACTGGTGAGGATGTGGCGGATGTGATATTGTTCTGTGTCACGCGATCGCCCCATGTGAATATTAATGAATTAATACTTATGCCCCTTGACCAAGCCAGCGCCACTCTTGTTCATCGACAAACGTAATTGTTAAATAACTATAAAAATGTGTGGGTTGATACGATACGCCACAAATAACTATTATAGTCTTTTAAAACCCTTTACTTATACCCTTAGAGCGGATATTTCCGCTTATTCAGCACCAGATCGGTCAGGAATTGCCACTAGAAGCATGATGAGTAATTTCCTGCCCTCTGGTGATTTACTTATTTTTATTTTTTCTTGAAATTTCTCAAGCAGTTGCTACCTGATCTCGCAGCCAGTAAGTATTTTCAGCTTCATCAAATTTTGTTAGCCAATACTTAAATTAGTTTATATTACACTGAAAAAATAATTGTGAGCCAACACCTAATACAATTGAAACATTACCCATGCTAAAAACAAGCAACATCAATTTAATAGTTTCCCAAAGTTACCATCAAACGAAGATAAATATTTCTACACCACACTGGCAAAAGTATTTGAGAATCCTTGTTTTAATGGTGATCACATCAGGCTTGCTGTTCATATTTGCGGCTGAACCAGCTTGGGGACAGGAATTTGCTTCTCCTTTAAGGTTTAATCCTCAAGTATGGTTGCGAAATGCCCTGCAGTGGATTGATGGTCTTGGTGCTGTGGGGCCATTGGCATTTATAATACTATATATCATTGCCACAGTAGCTTTTTTGCCAGGGTCAATTCTCACCCTCGGTGCTGGTGTTGTCTTTGGCGTGGTTATGGGTTCCGTTTATGTCTTCATCGGTGCAACTATAGGAGCCACAGCAGCTTTTTTAGTGGGACGTTATTTGGCTAGGGGTTGGGTAGCCAAAAAAATTGCAGGTAACAACAAATTTCAGGCAATTGATCAAGCAGTTGCCAGAGAAGGACTAAAAATTGTTTTTTTAACCCGACTTTCCCCCGTATTTCCCTTCAACCTGTTGAATTACGCCTATGGGGTAACGGGAGTTTCCCTGAAAGACTACGTTTTTGGCTCTATTGGAATGATTCCGGGAACAATCATGTATGTTTACATTGGTTCCTTGGCTAGTAATATTGCCAGAATTGGTACTCAGTCTCAACCTGATAACCCTGGTGTACAGTGGGCAATTCGCATTGTTGGTTTCTTAGCCACGGTTGCTGTAACAGCATATCTTACTAAAGTTGCCCGCCAGGCTTTACAAGATCAAGTTTTGGATGATCAGTAAAAATGAATGATAAATTTGACACTTACCACGGCTAAAGCCGAGGGATTCCAGCGTCAGTCACGTTCCTTGGTTTTACTACACCTGCGTCCAGCAGAAGTAGAGGGAACATCTCTACTAGCTCTAACAAATTCATATTCTGCTCGTCATTGAGTGTTGTACCGGTACAATTGTTTTTTGCCAATACCAGGATTATCCATCCAGTATCTAGGCACTTTGTTTCCCATAAATTAACTTGTGCGAATAGATTCATCCATGGCTTTGGCTTGAGCTTGTTTGACAACTGCCTTGTACTCCATTACCAACACTCTTGCATGACTTTCTTTTTATTGCCTATACTATGCTTAGTATACATACCATATCTAACAACGGCAATCATGAAAGGACAAAAAAGATTAAAAAATATACCAATACTTCATGATGAAGTTAAAATGAAGAGAACCGTAGTTTTAACACCTACGGCATGGCAGAACATTAGAGAAGAAGCAAAAATTAGAGGTATTAGTGCAAGCGAATTAGTTGAAGAATGGGGAAGGCGATTAAAATCGCCAACGGCTAACCCCCATGTCTGAAGCCAGTAGCTCTGCTCGCCGTTGATATTTCAGTCAAATTCATTATTTGAAAAAGGTCAGTTTTTCACCAATGGATGAGCATAATCAGAAACTCGTTTCCCATGTTCATCCCCCTGATTGGGTCAACCCTCAACCTGTTGATTGTTACGACTTGGTAGTAATTGGTGCTGGTACAGCTGGATTAGTTGTAGCAGCTGGAGCCGCAGGTTTGGATGTGGGTTTAAAAGTTGCTTTAATTGAAAAGCATTTAATGGGGGGAGATTGTTTAAATGTTGGTTGTGTTCCCTCAAAATGTATGATCCGTTCTTCTCGTGTAATTGGGGAAATGTGGCGAGCAAAGGCTTTTGGTGTTTATCCCTCAGAACAGATAGCAGTGAATTTTCCCCAAGTGATGGAACGGATGCGGAAGGTGAGAGCAAACATCAGCCATCATGATTCTGCGGCGCGGTTTAAAAACCTTGGGGTTGATGTTTTCTTGGGTAATGGTCGTTTTACAAGTAACAATACTGTTGAAGTTGGTAGTCACAAACTCCGTTTTAAAAAAGCTGTCATTGCTACAGGTGCTAGAGCAGCACGACCGTCAATTCAGGGACTTGAAGCAGCCGATTTTCTCACTAATGAAACAGTATTTTCACTAACTGAACTGCCAAGGCGTTTGGCTGTAATTGGTGGCGGTCCTATTGGTTGTGAACTGGCGCAAGCTTTTCAGCGTTTGGGATCTGAAGTAGTTTTATTTCATAAAAATCCCCATCTCTTAAATAAAGAAGATGGAGAAGCAGCAGAAATTATTGAAAATACTTTTATTCAAGAAAAAATACACCTGGTTTTAAATAGTCAAATTGAAAAAGTGGAGAAGACCAACGCCGGAAAAGTTATTCACTTTGTCAGCAACGGATCACAAACTACCATTACAGTTGATGAAATTTTGCTGGGTGTGGGACGCACCCCAAATGTGGAAGGTTTAAATTTAGAAATGGTGGGGGTAGAGTATGATCAGCGTCGGGGCGTGAAAGTTAATGACTACTTGCAAACAACTAATCCAAAAATTTATGCCGCTGGGGATATCTGTATGAATTGGAAGTTTACCCACGCTGCTGATGCGGCGGCGCGGATAGTAATTAAAAATACTTTGTTTTCACCTTTTGGTTGGGGACGATATAAACTGAGTAATTTAGTTATGCCTTGGGTAACTTATACTGACCCAGAAATTGCTCATGTGGGAATGTATGAACATCAAGCTCAGGAACAGGGTATTGACATTAGTACAATTAAGATTCCTTTGAGTATTGTAGACCGAGCGATCGCAGATGGTGAAGAAAATGGTTTTGTCAAAATTCTTCACAAAAAAGGAAGCGATACCATCTTAGGGGCGACAATTGTTTCTCGTCATGCTGGAGAAACCATTAGTGAAGTAACCACAGCCATTGTAAATAAAGTTGGTTTAAATCAACTATCTCGTGTCATACATCCCTACCCAACTCAAGCAGAAGCCATTAAAAAAGCCGCAGATACCTATCGCCGCACATTACTAACACCTAACTCAAAACGATTACTGGCATTCCTGACTAAATTATCATGAACTTTTTTGCCTTTAATTACAGTGCATTGAACACAAAGGTAGTATAGGGGGCAAGATGCCCGTCATACCAGATTTTTATAATTAGCAAACCTATAGGACTACTATTTGATTTTTGAAAAAACTCGCCCACAGGTTATTTATTTTTTTTGCCCGATCCCTGTTCCCTCTTAAGAGCCTTGAATATATCTATATCTATCTTCAGAATGAAATAGTATTTTTATTGAAGATCAGCCTAACAATGGCTGGTTTGTTGCAGAAAAAACAGTAAAATTAAAGCATAATTCAGTAGTTCTGGTTTAAATATTCATCTCAGGGAGGCGGCATTGTGCGTTTTGGGCAATGCATTAGCTTACTCGCTATTGTTATATCACTTTATATTCTTTGGCAAATTCGGCTAATTATTTTAATAGTATTTGCGTCTGTAACTTTGGCAACTGTATTAAATCAGATTGTAGGATTTTTACAAAGGTTTCGTATTAAGCGTGGTTTTGCCATTTTGTTAACCATTGGTCTTGTACTACTGATATTAGGAGTTTTTTCGGCTCTAATTGTTCCCCCGGTAACACAGCAACTACAACAATTTAGTTATTTGCTGCCAATAGCGTTAGAAAGAATACGTTTATGGAATGACTGGCTGGTGGGTGTGATACCCGATAATTTTTTAGAAGATTTTTGGGATTTTAGATATCTTACCCAAAGTTTACAAATTTGGTTGAACAGAATATTTAATAATTTTTTCTTCTTGGTGAGTAGTTCACTGTATGTGATTTTAGGATTCTTGCTTTTTTTCGCCTTGACTATTATGTTCATGTCTAATATTTTATCTTATAAAAGAGGGTTTATCCTGCTATTTCCTGCTTTCTACCGTCAACGAGTTGATGAAATTCTAAATAAGTGTAGTGATTCTCTGATTGGTTGGCTCAAAGGCACACTTATAGCTATGTTATTTATTGCTGTTTCTAGCTATATTGGATTGATAATTTTTCAAATTCCATTGCCATTAGTTAACGCTTTGTTAGCCGGATTATTAGAGTTTATACCTAACATCGGACCAACATTAAGCGCTATTCCACCAGTGATACTAGCTTTGGCTGATCAGCCCTGGAAAGCAGGATTAATATTATTGTGGTATGTCATTATTCAACAATTAGATAGTTTTGTGGTTTTACCTTTAGTCATGCACAGTCAAGTATCATTACTACCAGCAGTCACTTTATTGTCAATTGTGGTATCTGGTAGTTTTTTTGGTTTTTTAGGTGTATTTCTGGCTGTACCTTTGGTAATTGTTTTACAAGTGTGGATACAAGAGGTTGTAATTAAAGATGTCTTAAATAAATGGGATGATTAGGAACTGACATCTCCCCTGGTTGAAATACAAGGGATTCTAAACTAAAGATAGGTGAGATATTGTCAATAAGACCTATTTACAGCAATTTTCAGGTAAATAGACCACAGTGGTTGAACCAACCGAAGGCATCATCTTCAGTAAATCTTTGAGCCAACTGACGTTGAGAGCCTTCTTTTGCTTCCCAAGCTATAATCACACGATGACGCAAATCACCCGAATACCATACTGGCATCACATCTAATAATTACATCTTTCCCAGTTTACCGCATTTGGTGGTTCAAGTACCTGAAAATTGCTGTAATGTATTAGTCCAAGCGAATTAGTTGAAGAATCGGGAAGGCGATTAAAATCGCCAAAGGCTAACCCCCATCTCTGAAGCCATTAGCTCTGCTCGCCGTTGATATTTCGGTCAATTAGGCATATTAGACGATTTTCCGAGAGATAAATTTAGACGGGCGACCGAAAAAATCATAAAAATAGCCTACCAAACTATCATATTCCAACTTTTATGCAATATGATCAAATTACGTTGTACCAGGGATAGAATCTAACCTACGGTAGATATTTCGTCCTGTAGTTGCAGCGAGAAGGTGAAAGTAACACTTCACATTTCAAGGTGAATCGTTTACAATTCTCATTCTACAGAGATTAATATAGCAGTTATGCTCCAAGACGCACAAACCATCCGCTATTACCAACGAATTACTGACGCCTTCGTCGAGTTATGGAATCGCGGTTATCGCACGGACGATATGCGGATGTATTTGGATGGGTATTTAGCCGCGCTGCGACATAGTAACGTTATTGAGCCTATGCTTATTCATCGTTTAGAGGAGGAAGCTGCCCGTTACCTGTATGATGCATCGAACTTTATTATGACTCAACCACAAGCACAACTTGATTACTACTAAAACCCCTCACTTATTTTTACACCCCTCCCCACTTGCTCTGATGGGAGAAACAGCATAGCTTTGGTATGGTGGATTAATTGTGGTTTAATTAATCAAGCAAACCGCTCCCTATTCCCTGTTCCCTGTTTTAAAAGTATCCCCTCTGCCCTAGTTTGGTTTAGCAAATTACGAAGAGGGGATATTTGCGGTTCTTGACCTGAGTTATGCGTAATTTCCCTGGTTCAAGCGTTAGGATATTAGGAAGCCAGTGCCACTTCCACCAATTGCTGCAATTGACCTTTTTGATAAAGTTCAATCAAAATATCGGAACCACCAATAAATTCCCCATTAAGATAAACCTGGGGAATTGTCGGCCAATTGGAATATTCTTTTATACCTTGACGAATCTCCGGATCTGAAAGGACATCCACTGTTTCAAAAGGAACTGCCAAGCTGTTGAGAATCTGCACAACATTATTGGAGAAACCACACTGAGGCATGAGCTTGTTTCCCTTCATGAAAACCAATATTTTATTATTGTTTATCAAATTATCAATTTTTTGTTTGGTTTCTGGATTCATAAACTTTCCGTTTCCTCTGTTAGTGAGATACTGCTGTTCCTTGCCAAGCTTCGGGAGTATAAGTTTTTATTGCCAAGGCGTGAATCGCTTCACTTGACATAGCTTGCTGCAAAGCAGCATAAACTAACTGGTGTTGTTGTACCAATCCCTTATCGACAAACTGGGATGAAACTACTGTTACTTGATAGTGGTCACCACCACCAGTCAAGTCTTGCACCATGATTTGGGCATCAGGCATTCCTGCCTTGATCATTACCTCAACTTGCTGGGGATTAATCATCGCAATTCCTGAAAAACTGACTTCTCTATTATTAGCAGATTTTAACCATACAGCTAGCCAACGGGAGATGTTACCAAAATCACGTTTTGGGCAAGGTAACTCTTCAACAGTCCGTCCATTTATATTTTAGCCGATCGCTGGGCAAAACTAACCTAAGTAGCCAACTCATTTATTTTGGGATGAACTAGTACCTTGTCTGGGAAACGGAGCATCAACAAAACCCAATTCAAATAACTGTTGATAGGCCTTTTTACCTAAATCCCGTGTGGGGTTTTGACTCTTAATAATCTGAACTAACAACGGAACAGCTAACTCCGGTTGATTTTGCGCTCGATGTACCAGTGCTAACTGATAGGTAGCTTCGTCTCGCTTTTGGGCTGTTTCTAGGGCTTTTTGACGCTGGGAATCGGAAACTTTAGTATCAATTCCCGCGAAGCTAGCGTTTAATTCTTGATAAAAATTAGATAATTGATTATAAACCAGACGTGCATCTTGGAGCTTTTTGGCCGCTAAAGAGTAGTTTTGAGCGCCAATAGCCTCATCTGCCTCTTGCATCAGCCGTTGACCTCCTTCCATACTCAAAATGCTATTGTTTTTGGTTGTAGGACGGAGAATGTTGGGGTCGTTGGGGTCAAGCATTTGCACTTGACTATCAATCTTGGGTATGTTTTCTACCTGAGCAGAGACAGGTGATAACAAGCTCAGAACTGCTATCAACGGTAAGAATGACAACGAAGTCAGATTGATTAAAGGAGCAACTGCGGCAGAGTTCATGGGGTCAATTTATGCGACAACTGTATATATGGAAAAGAAAAGGAAACTTGGAGTATCTTAACTGTGTTTTGATTTTTAATACAGCGAAATTTACCCAAGTGAGGTACATATTTAGCGGTCAATATGGCCGGAATACAAGACTTTTATCATGTACATTTGTATCTCATGTGTTTAAGAAATGCTATGAAGCACATTTAAATACTAAAGTTTCTCTGACTTAGACTGAAAGTCGGTTTCATAGAGTTCCCATTGCTCCTGCATAACAACTAACGACAATCGCCCTTATGAACGATCGCCCTAATTCCTCTGATTTGGCCAGCAAAGGTGTACCAGTAAGCAGTTTGGGAATAGTTTTACAACGCGGTGGTGAAGAATTAATTCTAGAAAAGATTTTAGACCGCTTCACCGTCCGTCTGGTGACCGACTTTACTCTCAAACAATTATCTCAGATTAGTTGGGGCATTTGGCAACGTAGTATTCCCCAAGCAAAATTAGAACTTTTTACAGTTTTACATAACCATTTGGATTGGGCTATGTCCCAAGCGCGGGCTGCGGCAAATGTGGCTTTTGCAGGTCATGTTTACACCATCAAAGATAATCCAGGAACTTTCGTTTACTTGAATGACCAAATTACCATTCAATTTGCTTCTTGGGTAGATCCTACTAGAATTGATGCCATCGCCACTAGATTTGGCTTAGTTCAACAGAAAGCCATCCCCGGTCTTCCCCATGGTTTTGTGTTTCTAGTCAGCCAACAAGCTAGAGAAAATCCCCTCAAAATCACTAATCAGTTACAAAGCTTTTCAGAAGTGTTAGCCGCTGAACCTAACATCCTGCTTCCCAGTGAATCACATTACAGACCCCGTGATGCCATGTATCCTCAGCAATGGTATCTTGGACACAATGGCGGTCATCAATTGGTAGCGGGTTCTCATATTTTCGTAGAAAAAGCTTGGGATATTACTCGCGGTGTGCGTTCTGTAGTTGTGGCTGTAGTAGATGATTCTTTTGACCTCAACCATTCCGACTTGCAAGGTAGTGGAAAAATTGTCGCCCCCAGAGACTTAAAAAACAATAATTTTTTACCCATCCCTGGTGAGCGAGAAACTAGTCATGGGACAGCTTGTGCAGGGTTGGCCATTGCCGAAGAAAACGGTAGTGGAATTGTGGGAGTTGCTCCTGGTTGTGCATTAATACCCATTCGTAGCACTGGTTTTTTAGATGATCAATCCATTGAGGATATGTTCAACTGGGCTATTGGAAATGGTGCTAGTGTAATTTCTTGTAGCTGGGGAGCCTCTGCGGTATATTTTCCCTTATCTTTGCGCCAACGGGCGGCTATTACTCGCGCTGCAACCACAGGACGCAATGGTAAAGGCTGCGTGGTTGTGTTTGCCGCGGGAAATGCCAACCGTCCCCTCAACGGTACTGTTTATGAGCAAAATTGGCCAGACAATCTCTTACAAGGAAACACAAACTGGTTAAATGGATTTGCACTACATCCCGATGTCATTACCGTTGCTGCTTGTACTAGCTTGAACAAAAAAGCTGCTTACAGTAATTGGGGAACTAATATCGCTTTGTCTGCCCCTAGTAACAATGCCTCACCGGGATTGTCATTTCCAAATAAGGGTTTTGTCAACACACCACCCAACATCACCACTACCCTTCACGGACGAACAATTTTAAGTGCTGACCAAATAGGAGCGGCTGGTTACGAGCCTGGGGACTTTACCAATAATTTCGGCGGTACTTCTAGCGCTACTCCCATAGTCGCAGGTGTAGCTGCATTAGTTTTATCAGCAAATCCTGACTTAACTGGTCAACAGGTAAAGTTTATTCTCCAAGAAACTGCTGATAAAATCGTTGATTCTGATCCAGACCCACAGTTTGGTATGCGACGAGGTACTTATGATACTAACGGACATTCCCAATGGTTTGGCTATGGCAAAGTTAATGCAGCTAGGGCAGTGCAAGCAGCCCAGAAACTACGCAGTTCTCTGTCACTGGCCAGTCAACACATCAAGGCAGAAAATTCTGGTAAGTTAAAGATTCCAGATTATGACCAACAGGGAATTAAAAGTGCCATCGCTGTTGGCCAGTCCAAAATTGTTAAAGATATTCAAATCACAGTCAATATTACCCATGACTTTTTAGGGGATTTAGAAATTTATTTAATACCTCCCAATCATCAACCACTGTTATTACAAAACCGTACTTTAGGTCGTCGCACTAACTTACAAACAACTTACACCATGCGATCGCACCCTGCTCTCAAACAGTTGCTTTCTCTTGCAACTCAGGGAACTTGGCAATTATGGTTAATCGACTATGCCCCCCAAGATGTAGGTGAACTCCATAGTTGGTCATTGATGATTGGTTATTAGTGAGTAAACAGATTATGATCAGACTTTTGATTGATTAATTCTTCTAGAACTAATGCTAGATCTGAAGTCAGATTTTGGGCTTTTTGTTTCACCCTACCTACAGCATAATCAGCTACATTTAGTGTCGTGCCAATAGAGATTTTTACCCTTGTACCCCGCTGAGGATAGGGTTGACCGTAGTTGATACTAATGGGTAGGATTTTTATATTCAGTCCTGGGTGACTAGATTCAGCAATCAAAGACAGACGAGCAATTCCTGGTTTTAAAGGGTGAAGTTTACCATCACGGTAAATATCACCTTCTGGATAAATAACTAATATTTCTCCTTGCTCAAGTAATTCTATCGCATGACGCAGAGAGGCAATGGCTGGATGTTGAGTATCTATAGGAAACCCTCCCATAGCTTTAACTATCCAGCCTTGCAATCCTTGGCACTCATTGATACTGACCATAAATCGCAAATCTCGCCCTGTTGCACAACGTCCAGTGGCATAAGGTAAAAGCAATGAATCCCAACGTGACCGATGGGTGGGAGCCAAGATCACCGGGCCAGTTAAAGGAATATTTTCCTGTCCAATAATTTGAATTTCTCGAAAAAAAAACGGCAACAGGAAGTGCCGCCCTAATAGATACAATAACGGACTCAACCAGCCAGAAACTTGCGAGGTAGTATGATCATCTGGTTGATGATTTGCTGTACTACTAGCTGGTGATTGTGGGCTGGTTGGCTCGGGAGTATAAGTTTGCATCATAATGGTAGCTGCTTGTTGTAGTTTGGTTGCACTGGAAAATCAAATAAACCCTGAATTACTTACACAATAGTTTTTCTGTTATAAATTCCTTTTATGAATTGTTTCAAACCTACTGGACAGTTTTAGTTCTGTCTATCCTGCTTCTGACGACGATTAGCAAACCAAGTTTGTAGTTGTTGGCGACACCTTGACTCTAAAATTCCTCCTATAATTTTGAGGTGATGATTAGAAGCAGCGCCATCAGGGATATTAGTAACAGTACGAACTGCACCAGTTTTAGTATCATCCACTCCATATACAAGCATGGCTACACGTGCTTGGACGATAGCACCTGCACACATCGGACAAGGTTCTAAGGTGACGTAAAGAGTGCATTGATTTAAGCGCCAATTCTGTAAGCTTTTAGCAGCCGTCCTCAGAGCCAGAATTTCTGCGTGAGCCGTGGGATCTTGGTCACGTTCTTTTCTGTTTTCGCCCTCCGCAATCAAATTTCCACTGTCATCAATAATCACAGCACCAACAGGAACCTCGCCAGCATCCCCAGCGATTTGTGCCAAGTTTATGGCGCGACTCATCCATTGCCGATGTATAAGATATTCTGGATATTCAATTAGCATTTTCCCATGGGTCTGAAAAAATCTCAAATGTTACATAGCACTAAAGTGCTGAAAAAATCAGGACCAAAGTCCTGATTAAGAAATTAAAACAGTTTTTAGCTAGTTGATACTCAGAATATTACATTTTGCACTTTGCTGTAGCATGAATTTCAGCCATTGGCTTCGCTGATACCCCAGGCGATCGCTGTAATTTTTTTAGAAAAAATTGGAACTCGTCGTGTCTTTGGGATGAAACTTATCCCTGATGGTATTGATATCTGACCTATTACCCGTATAGTCAAGTGTTGAAATTCCGGTAAAAAACCGTACTCTAACCGAAACTTTTTCCCTAGATGAAATCCCTATACTAGAATAGTGATAGAGGCAAAAATATAAGCTGCTGAGTTTCAACACTCAGTTGAATAGAAGCAAAATGGGATTCTTTGACTCTGATATAGTTCAGCAAGAAGCAAAACAGCTGTTTGAAGATTATCAAGCACTTATCAACCTTGGCAATAAGTACGGCAAGTTTGATCGTGAGGGCAAAAAGCTGTTTATTGAGCAAATGGAAGCTATGATGGATCGCTATCGCGTATTTATGAAGCGATTCGAGCTATCGGAAGATTTCATGGCTCAGATGACTGTGCAACAACTCAAGACCCAGCTTGGTCAATTTGGTATAACTCCCCAACAAATGTTTGAGCAAATGCACCTGACCCTACAGCGAATGAAAACCGAACTAGAAAAACAACAATAGTGAACTTTAGATGTTCTATTATTAGGGATTTTGGGCTAACTACCATCCAAAATCCCTTCTCATTTATGATTTCGGGCGCTTAAACTGAGAAGGAGGCTTAAAGTTCTCCGCAGGTACACCCTTCAGAGCTTGCTGCATAAAGTCTTTCCAAATGGGAGCCACCATACCACCCCCGGTTGCACCTCTAGATAATGGTCTGTTATCGTCTCTACCCACCCAGACGGCAGTTGTTAACTGTGGCACAGTACCCACATACCAAATATCTCTTTCTGAGGAGGTTGTTCCTGTCTTACCAGCACTGGGGCGGCCTATATCTGCTGCTCTACCAGTCCCGGTGGTAACTACTGAACGCATGATATCAATAGTTGCTGCCGATGCCCATTGATCCAAAACTAACTGAGGTTTTGGTGTATTATCTACCAAAATATTACCACTACTGTCAGTAACACGAGCCATCACTGTTGGTGGCGATTGCCAGCCATAATTGGCAAAGGTAGCGTAAGCGCTGGCTAATTCCAGGGGTGTAATGCCAATAGCCCCCAGGGGCAAAGAAGTCACAGGTGCCATGGGACTGTTGATTCCCATGGTACGGGCGACCTCCACCACTTTATTCATACCTATAGACATACCTAACCTGATTACCGGGATATTCCGAGACTGAGCTAAGGCTGACCGTATTGTTATTGATCCTTGAAAACCACCGTCATAGTTTCTTGGTCTGTACCAACCGCTACCATCTTGATAACTAACTGGTGTATCTTGTACTATACTATCCGGTGTATACTTACCACTAACAAATGCAGCATAATATACGATTGGTTTAAACGCCGAGCCTGGTTGACGCTGGGCTTGGGTAGCCCGGTTAAACTCGCTAATTTTAGGGTCTACACCGCCCACCAGTGCCTTAACAAAATGGGTGCGGGGGTCTACAGCTACCAAAGCAATTTGATTACCACGCAAACCTTGACTGATCAGTTTTTGACTCCACTTGCTGACAGTTGCTTCCGCCATCATTTGAAACTCTGTATCAATAGTCGTTTGTACACGCATTCCGCCTTTGAGCAGTGTCTCACGCCCAAATTTTTGTACTAATTCTTGGGCTACTGTATTGGTGACATAAGGTAAAGCACTACCTTGGAATGACCTGATCCTGCCAAATTTCAGTTCTTGGTTCACCGCATCATCATATTCTTGCTGACTGATCCAATTCAACTCCAGCATCCGCCCCAAAACTTCCTTTTGTTTGACCTTTGCCAATCTCTTATTGGCAAACGGGCTAAACTCTTCTGGGGCTTGAATTAAACCCGCCATCATCGCTGACTCCGCCAAGTTTAAGACTGCTGCTGACTTGTTGAAATAACTACGTGCTGCGGTTTGTACACCATAGTTATTATGACCCCAATACACTTGATTGAGGTACATTTCCAAAATTTGGTCTTTGCTCAAAATTTGCTCTAACCTAATTGCCAGTACTGCTTCAGCTAGCTTACGAGTAAAAGCACGTTTTTGAGTTAAAAACAAATTTTTCACCAACTGCATAGTGATGGTAGAGCCTCCCTCTCTCACCCTACCAGCTACCAAGTTAACTATCAAAGCACGTCCTACACCACTGGGGTTGATACCGTGATGATCGTAAAAGTGACTATCTTCGCTAGCCAGTACTGCTCGTTTCAGATGTGGGGAAATTCTATCTAGAGGTACAACCTCTCGGTTGGCTTCCCCGTGGATATGGGTTAACAGTTTGCCCTCAATGTCATAAATATAAGTGGTTTCTGTAGGCAAAAAGTTTCGCAGCTGTCTAACATCTGGCAAGTTACGGAAACTAATAGCCAGACCAACCAACCCTCCGGCTACAATAGAGCTTGCCAGCATTGTGATTGACAGCAGAGTACCCCCAGTGATTTGACCTACTCCTTTGAAAAAGTCAAAACCTGATGAAGCCTGAGGTTGTGGCTGCTTATTTGTAAAAGTCCTAGAAGACGACACGGCGTTCTTACTTCCTCATTTGTAAATATAACTTTAATTCATTCAATGAAGCTTGGCGGTTAATTGTTGGCAATTATATGTAATTTAATAAATTAAAGTACCGATAAATTGCCTGTGAATATAACCAACCTAACTTATAGTAAGAGCGTAGTTAATAGCGAATCTCCGAGTATGACGCAAAATTTTTCTTGGCTACATCGTGGAACAGTAGAAATTTTCCCCCCGTCAACTGACAGTGAAAGTGAAAGTTTAGAGCAGCGCTTGGTAACTACAAACCGACCTCTCCGGGTGAAATTGGGAATTGACCCTACAGGATATGATATTCATCTCGGTCATAGCATACCGGTACGCAAACTGCGGGCTTTTCAAGATGCTGGTCATATAGCAGTTCTCATTATTGGTGATTTTACGGCTCGTATTGGCGATCCTACCGGTAAATCTGAGGTGCGTCGTCAGCTAACAGAAGCAGATGTGGCACGAAATGCTCAAACTTATCTTGACCAGGTGCGCCCTATTTTGGATTTTGACACACCAGGTAGATTAGAGGTACGTTATAACTCTCAATGGCTTTCCCATCTGAATTTAGGGAAAATTCTTGAGTTACTCTCTACCATGACCGTAGGACAGATGTTAGCAAAAGAGGGATTCGCTGAACGTTATAAAAAAGAGAATCCAATTTTCCTCCATGAGTTCCTATATCCATTGATGCAAGGCTATGATTCCGTGGCTGTTGAGGCAGATGTGGAATTAGGGGGAACTGACCAAAAGTTTAACATTGCTGTGGGGCGAGATTTGCAACGCCATTTTGGACAAAAGCCACAATTTGGGCTGCTACTACCAATTTTAATCGGTACAGATGGTGTGCAGAAAATGTCTAAGTCCCTCAATAATTATGTGGGACTGTCAGAACATCCAGCAGAAAAGTATCAGAAATTACAAGGTATTCCTGATGATTTGCTGTCTCAGTACTTTGAACTACTGACAAATTTACCCTTAGACCAACTGCCAGAAAATCCCCGCGATCGCCAAATGCTCTTAGCATGGGAAGTGGTGAAACAGTACAACGGTGAAACGGCAGCGAATGAAGCTAAGGAAGCAGCCAAAAGCGGAGGGAAGGAGGGTGCAGTACCAGAGTTCTTTTTAGCCGATGTGCCACAATTTCCCGTCAAATTAGCATACCTGCTCAATGTTAGTGGTTTATGCAAAAGTACCGGGGAAGGTAAGCGGAAAATTCAAGAAGGTGGGGTGCGTCTGGATGGCGATCGCATTACTGACGTTGATACCATTTTTGAATCCAAGAGTGAACTACACGGGCGAGTGCTGCAAGTTGGCAAAAATAAGTTTGTCCGGCTTTTAAACAAGTAATCACTGATGACCAATGATTTATTCTCAGCCTAGCCGAAGGGCTAATCACCAAATAATTGTGCCTTTGGATGTGCCGGATCTACAGAGTGCCATCGCCCTTGTAGACCAATTGCCCCAAGTCAATTTCTGGAAGGTGGGTTTAGAATTATTTACTAGTTCTGGTCCCTCAATCCTGGAAATTTTAAAATCTCGACAAAAGCGGATTTTTTTAGATTTGAAGTTTCACGACATCCCTAACACTGTTGCTGGGGCTTGTCGTCGTGCTGCTAGTTACGGAGTGGACTTACTTACAATTCATGCCACTGCTGGCAAAGATGCCCTTAAAGCGGCCACTGAGGCATTACAGGTAGGAGCAAGCCAAGGGGGTGTTCAACCGCCCAAGTTAATTGCCATTACCTTACTCACCAGTATCTCTGCCTGGCAACTAGCAAGGGATTTAAAAGTACCTCTGGAATTACCAGAATATACTTGGGAAATGGCACTGATGGCCAAGGAATCTGGGTTGAATGGGGCTGTTTGTTCACCCCAGGAGGCGGCACAGTTAAGACAAATTTGTGGAGATGACTTTTTACTAGTTTGTCCTGGTGTCCGCCCCACTTGGGCAGACCAAGGAGATCAAAAGCGATCGCTCACCCCGTCCCAAGCCATACTCGCTGGCGCTGATTACCTGGTCATTGGTCGTCCCATCACCGCTGCGCCTGACCCAAAATTAGCCTGGGAAAAAATTGTTGAGGAGTTAACCACAGCGACATGAAGGCAACAGTCAAAAACAAACATTATGGCTTGTGGCTTGTGGCTTTCAGCTTATCCCTTGTAGCAGCAGATAGCATTAATAATTCAGCATTATCCCAAAATCCCACCCCTATCTTCTCTGGATTAACAGAGAAGCTAGGAAAGGGAAATAAAGTCAAGTTTACTTGCTCCAACAAAAGTTTAGAATTATTAACTAATCAGCTATTGCAAGATTTACCAAGTTATGCTAACAGAGTCAGTCAACGCGCCCGCAGTGGCAATAGAAGCAATGATACTTACAGTTATGTACTGGTGGCGGGAAAACCTGACTTTCAGCCCCTACCTATTAACTCCCGTGGATATCAATCCATTGGACACAAAAGTACAGCCACAGAAGTTAAACAAGTCTTTTTTACCACTTTAGAAAGGCAGTATGTAGCTGGTCAAATCCTTCAATCACAGCAATTCCACCGATTGCTATTGACAAAAACTAATCGTGGTTGGCGCTTGGTAATGATGTTTACCCAAATTGCGGCTGACCCTCAAGCAAAAGTAGTCTCTCCCCCCAGGGATAGTAGTAACGGTGTGATTGCCCAAGCCGTAAAAACTTGGTTACGAGATTGTCAATGGCGACACTAACATGATAGCTATTCCTCAACAACCCTCAAAAATGACCGTCCAGGAATATCTAAAATCTGAAGAATAACACACTTGCCAATTAACACTAATTATCAGGAAAATTTACCCTATTTGTGCTGATTTCATCCAACTTAGCCCGTACAGCTTGGACATCTTGCCACATTAACCATTTAGGCGCACCTGCTTCCTTAGAAGGGTTACGCAGCAAGTAGGATGGATGAAAAACTGGCATACACAAACGTCCTTCCCACTCTAGCCACTGACCACGAATTTTAGTAATGCCTCGCTTGTCGCCAATAATACCTTTGACCGCAGTTGCACCTGTGAGTAAAATTATTTTCGGGTCAACCAGGCGAATTTGTTCTAATAAGTAGGGTTTGCAAGCTGCCATTTCATCAGGGGAGGGGGTCCGGTTGTTGGGTGGACGACATTTATTAATGTTGGCAATGTATACATCGTGTTCAGTACTCAGATTGACAGATGCTAATATTTTCTCTAATAACTGTCCTGACCTACCTACAAATGGTAAACCTGTTTCATCTTCGTTTTGACCGGGTGCTTCTCCTATGACCATAATTGGTGCTTGAAGATGACCACGCCCAACAACAGCATGAGTGCGATTGTTCCCCAAACCACAACGATGGCACTGATTACAGTCTTGTGCCAACTCGGTCATATTATTGTAGGTTCCAGATTGAATAGGGATTTTTGCGTCTGTGGGAATTAACTGTCTTTGGTTAGATTTAAAATCATCAAAGAGGTTGAGTTGAATGTCGCTGCTCATGAAAACCGGGATTTAGGAGTTAGCACCAGATATTTTATGTTTTTCTCAGTCGCCTATGGCGGTATTACAATCACAACTGGCATAAAAAATAATATATTGACTATTGATCAAACTTGCTCTTTTTCTTGCCATAATTACCAAAGGGTAAGCTTTGCCCTCTGATGGTTTCTAGTGGAATAGATGACGATTAAGCGGTTAGTTTTATTTTTTATCCTGACACCAATGGCCGTCCTGTTGTCAGTTTCGTCTTTATTCGGTACTTTACAGGAGCCGCAGTTCCAAAATCGTCTGGAACTGTATCAAACTAATATTGCCTTACAAGCACAAGCCTGGCAACCACAAGATAGTAATAACGATAATTTCTCGGCTATTAAAGCAGCCCTAGTGGGGGACGACCCCCTGGAAAGTGCTACAAAGCAATATCAGCAAGTGCGTGAGTCAGTTCAAACTAATTTGGACAAAGCCCAAAACCAACTGGCTCAACCCCAAAATATTCCCATACCTCCTAAACCTTTACCAAATTCTCCCCCTGAGACTAAGGCTTCTCCTCAAGAAAAACAAGAAAAGTTGCAGCAATCCACAGAAAAACTGCAAAACTTACTGGCTGAATTAGATTTACATTTAGGAATTTTACAAGCACAGCAGGGTAAAACGGATATAGCAAGGGAGATTTGGGGGAATTTACGGCAAAGCTCCCAAATTAAGCCGGAACTACAGAAAACTGCGGCGGTGTTGATTGGTATATGGAGTGATCCTCCCCGTCTTTTACCAAATGCTCAACAGCTAATTAATAAAAATTTAGATAGTTGGTTTCGCTCCAGTTCTTTAATTAAACTGTACCAACTACAACAAAGACAAGAAGCTTTATCAACGGTTAAAGCGGAACAGCAAGCAGCAGCTAGTGAATCCGTGTTGAAATTAGCTGTAATTGGCACAATTCCCACAATAACAGCATTAATTGGTTTTATATTACTAGTTTTCTTGATTGGTCAACGTTTGGTCAAAGGTAAAGCCGCAGTGCTTGCTCAAAATGCTGATTTACCTTGGTCAACACCTTGGGGTACAGAAACGATCCTACAGGTTTTTGTAGTGGGCTTTTTCTTTATGGGGCAAATTGTTGTCCCAATTTTAGTCTTACTACTCCCCATTCCGCGCCCCATTGCTAATGTCAGGTTTCAGGCTTTGTCTGTGTTGATCAGTTATATCATGGTGGCATCAGGTGCGCTGTTAGTGCTTTATTTATCTATCAGGCGCTTTTTTCCCTTACCAGAAAACTGGTTTCGTTTCCGTGGGACTGATGGGTGGTTTTTGTGGGGATTTGGGGGTTATTGCGCCGCTTTGCCCATAGTGGTGGTGGTGTCGTTGATTAATCAACAATTATGGCATGGTCAGGGTGGTAGTAATCCCCTGTTACAACTGGCGCTAGAAAGTCAAGATACCGTGGCTTTGGGGATGTTTTTCTCAACAGCTGCCATAGCCGCCCCAATTTTTGAAGAACTGCTGTTTCGCGGCTTTTTATTGCCCTCTCTAACTCGTTATGTACCTGTATGGGGGGCAATTGTTTTGAGTAGTTTATTGTTTGCCATAGCTCACCTGAGTTTATCGGAAATTCTGCCCCTGACAGCGTTAGGGATAGTTTTAGGAATAGTCTACACGCGATCGCGCAATCTCTTAGCTCCCATGCTTCTCCATAGTCTTTGGAATAGTGGCACTTTACTTAGTCTATTTATTCTGGGTAGTAGTAATTAGTAAAACATAAGAACACGGTTGCCAATGGGAAAAATATTTGCTTAGATAACAGTAATTAAGCCCCACATGACTGTCAGTAAACATATAGTATTATATGGGTGTATCTGAGTACTTCCAAAATAGTTATAGCATTTCTCAAACACGTGAGATACAAATCTAAATGATAAAAGTACTGTAGTGCGAGCATCATGCTCGCTGATCAATACGTCTTGACTTATAAAAATGTACCTCACTTCACTTGGGCAAAATTCGCTATATCAGGAAATTAAACTTTTGCAGCCAATCGTGAGCCAGAATTTAGATTTTACTTGTGAATAATTTTTTCCTGATCAACGGGACAAGAAATAGTATCTACAAATAACACAGGTACTTGCAATTAAAAGGTGTTCTACTTAAAAGTAACTAATCTGTGATTTCTCATCACCAGTGCTAGCTATCTGTATCCAGACTGGCCATAGATTGTTATTTATAATGTTTAGATAATAGGTCTTTTCTATCATATCAATTGAGAATTTGATATTAATACTAAGGCTTAGTCTTCTTAACCAAAAATCAACAATATATTTACTAAACAAATATATTTAAGAATCTTGATTGTGCATAAGATTAAGATTTTATCATCACATTTACAGGAGTAGGAATAATATGGCAAATTTAAACCCCACTCAACCCACTAAACAACTTATCGCCGGTTACTGTGGCATTCTTTTCGGAGGATTTGGAACTCATAAATTCGTTTTAGGATATATTCCAGAAGGCTGTATTATGCTGGCTATAGGTTTAATAGGAGGTTTTTTTACCTACGGCGTTAGTTTGTTAATTATGCAGCTTATGGGATTAATTGAAGGCATGATCTACTTGAACAAATCACCTGAAGAGTTTGTTAATGTCTACTTTGTAAATAAGCAGGGTTGGTTTTAGTAATAATTACGAATAAGTGCTGACAATTTATTTTCAGGGATATGCTAAAAAATAAACAAAAATATTTTACTAGGGGGATGTTATTGTTGGTAGGTATGGGCTATTTCAGCGTTATGTCTGGTTTAGACATCAACTATGTTGCCAAAAGTCTAATCAGTATCATTCCTGTACAACTGCTATCTGTAATTTATATTACTTATTTCAGATGGAAGCGAAGTTAATGATCGGTCATATTTCCCAATTTCGCCTACGCTCAAATTAGAGACGCTTTTATTCAGGCGTTGAAGTTTCGTAGCGAACCCAACACTTGTCATGCAACTGACCCCGAAAACTCAGCTTACTCCAAAACTAGCTCCTACTTTCAAGAAAATTATTCTAGATGTTGGGGGAATGAAATGCGCTGGATGTGTCAGCGCTGTAGAACGACAGTTAACCCAATATCCAGGAGTTAAAAGCGCCTGTGTGAATCTGGCTACAGAGGTAGCAGTCATAGAGATAGAAACTGGCGAAGTAGACCCAGAAGCGCTAGCACAGCGATTGACATCAGCTGGATTTCCCTCTCAACCGCGTCAAGCCGGCGAAAAATTAGCAGGCGCAGCCACCCCAGAAGATGCAGAAGAGCGAAAGCGCCGAGAAATACGTTCTTCATTTCAGCAGTTAGGTATTGCTGGAGTATTGTTACTGTTGTCAGGAATTGGACATTTTGCCACTATGGGCGGTCAAATACTGCCCCTACTAAATAACATCTGGTTTCATTGTGGATTAGCAACAGTGGCAATACTCATTCCCGGCCGCCCAATTTTAATAGACGGCTGGCGGGGATGGTGGCGAAATGCACCTAACATGAATACCCTGGTGGGGTTAGCAACGCTAACAGCCTACACTGCTAGTTTAGTAGCACTACTGTTTCCTCAAATGGGTTGGCAATGCTTCTTTGACGAACCAGTGATGATGCTGGGTTTTATCCTGTTGGGTAGGACTTTAGAGCAACAAGCCAGAACTAGAGCCGCAGCTGCTTTTAGAGAACTGCTGGCACTCCAACCACAACTAGCCCGATTGATTCTCAACCCAAACCCGGAAAAATTAACTCTTACCTCCAATATTGTCAACATTCCTGCTGACAAGGTGCGTGTTGGCGAATGGTTACAGGTACTACCAGGGGATAAAATTCCTGTGGATGGTGAGGTTCGCTGTGGTCAAACCACAGTCAATGAGTCCATGCTAACTGGGGAAGCAGTACCAGTAATTAAGCATATCGGGGATGTGGTGTCCGCAGGAACCCTCAACCAGTCAGGGTCAATTGCTATAGTCGCCACTCGTACTGGTAAAGATACAACTTTGGCACAAATTGTCACTTTAGTAGAAGCAGCCCAAACCCGTAAAGCTCCAGTGCAAAAATTAGCCGACACAATAGCTGGTTATTTTACTTATGGTGTCTTGACAGCTTCTGTGTTGACATTTGTTTTTTGGTTCTTTTTCGGTACTCACTTGTGGAGTGATGTGACTATCTCCGGTGGTATGGAAATGATGAACCATTCCCCACTATCTACACACACGAGTAATAGCCTTTCTACCCACTCCCCCCTCCTCACTAGCTTAAAATTAGCGATCGCCGTCATGGTGGTCGCTTGTCCTTGTGCTTTAGGACTAGCTACACCAACAGCAATTATTGTGGGAACTGCCATAGGCGCTGAACGAGGTTTGTTAATTAAAGGTGGTGATGTATTAGAAAGAGTACACCAGTTAAATACAGTTGTATTTGATAAAACAGGCACTCTCACCAGTGGTAATCCCATCCTCACGGATTGTCTAGCAGTGGCAGAACTGCTAGACAATCAACCTTACTCTCTCCTACAACTAGCAGCAGCAGTGGAAAGTGGCACTTACCACCCCCTAGCCAAAGCAATTCGGCAAGCCGCACAAGGGGAAAATTTGTATATTCCTAATGCTGTAGATTTTCACACAGAACCTGGTTTGGGTGTATCTGCCATTGTCGAGGGTTTGTCTGTAATTTTAGGTAACTGGGAGTGGTTGAGTCAGCATGGCGTTGTTGTCAGTGACACAGCCCAACAAATGGCTCAACACCTGGCCAAAGATGGTAAAACAGTAGTTGGTGTAGCCGTGGGGGAAAATTTAGCCGGACTCATTGCTGTTCAAGATACCCTCAGACCGGATGCCGCTGCTACAGTCCGTAAGTTACGTGACATGGGTTTACGGGTAATGCTGCTCACAGGGGATAGATTAGAAGCTGCGGAAGCCATAGCTAAACAACTGGGTGTAGATAGTGCTGATGCCATCGCTAGTGTCATGCCCAGCAAAAAAGCCGCTATTATCCAAGAATTACAAGCAAAATCAGCGTCTAAAGTTGCTATGGTTGGCGATGGTATTAATGATGCCCCAGCTTTATCACAAGCAGATGTGGGAATTGCTTTATATTCGGGAACAGATGTAGCCATGGAAACTGCGGAAATTGTCTTGATGCGCGATCGCTTAAATGATGTGGTGGTATCTATTGAACTCAGTCGTGCCACCTTCAACAAAATCCGCCAAAACTTATTCTGGGCATTCGCATATAATACAATCGGCATTCCTTTAGCCGCAGGTGTGTTGTTACCCCATTTTGGTTTTGTCCTCAGTCCTTCCGGTGCTGCGGCATTAATGGCCTTTAGTTCTGTTAGTGTTGTTACCAATTCACTGTTCTTAAGGAGATTGGCTGATCGTCTTTAACACCCTCCCCCGTTGAGCAAACGGGGGCTTTACCCTTTACATCTTGTAAATTAGAATAGTAAAATGTCTCTAAATCACAGAAATTTTGACTAATTAAACTTTCAAAACTTTCATCAATTGTAGCAATCATGTATCAATGTCCACCAAAATTTACGAAACCCATCTACTGATTGTTGAGGACGACCAAGGTTGTAAGAAGTTTACTCTGGAGGAAAACTTCTACTCTCTTGGTAGAGACCAGAACTGTAATATTCGTGTAGTATCTCAGTTTGTTTCCCGTCGCCATGCTACGTTAGTCAAAGTACCAGAAGAAAACAATGGCTATTCTTACCGGATTGTAGATGGTGATGCTCAGGGAAAGCGTAGCGCCAACGGACTAATTATTAATGGACGTAAAATATCAGTTCATGATCTCAAAAATGAAGATGAGATTATTTTTGGTCCTAATGTGCGTGGTATTTATTACATTTTAGCCAATACTCAGCCTTACGTAACAGCAGACTCTCCAGAGTTTGATATTACACTCATAAACCCATGTATGACGGAGGAAAAAGATACATAACAACAACACAGGTTAGAATAGGGGTTTGGTAGAGGCGCATTTGTATTATGAAAGTAGCGATTACTGGAGCAACAGGATTTGTGGGGAGTCGTTTAGTGGAACGGCTGCACAAGGAAAATAATCAAATACTAGTGTTAACTCGTAACACTTCTTTGGCTAAAAAAGTTTTTCCACCAGGGGCTTTTCCTCATATAGAAATTGTTGCCTACACACCAACAGAATCCGGTTCTTGGCAAGATGTGATTGCCCATTGTGATGGTGTAGTTAATCTAGCAGGAGAACCCATTGCCAAAGACCGTTGGACATCGGTGGAAAAGCAAAAGATTTTCAATAGCCGCCAGCTAGGTACACAGAAAATAGTTGAAGCAATAGGTAAAGCTAATCCTAAACCTTCTGTATTAGTCAATGCCTCGGCCATTGGCTATTACGGTACGAGTGAAATAGCAACCTTTGATGAAACAAGTTCATCTGGTAATGATTTTCTCGCTCAAGTCTGTCAAGCCTGGGAAGCAGAAGCACAAAAAGTTAAAAATGCTGGTGTGCGTCTTGTCATTTTACGTTTGGGCATTGTCCTAGGCAATGGTGGTGCTTTGGGTAAAATGATTACACCTTTCCAACTGTTTGCAGGGGGTCCCCTTGGTAGTGGTCGGCAGTGGTTATCATGGATTCACCTGGATGACTTAGTAACTCTGATTTTGCAGGCTTTAACTAAGCCAGAAATGGAAGGCGTATACAATGCTACTGCTCCTCATCCCGTCCGGATGGCAGAATTTACCCAAACCTTGGGACAAGTTATGCGGCGTCCCTCTTGGTTACCAGTTCCCGGGTTTGCCCTCGAAGCCCTCTTAGGAGAGGGAGCAATGATAGTTTTAGAAGGTCAGCAAGTCATTCCTAAAGGTACCTTAAAAACAGGTTTTGAGTATCAATACCCTAATTTATTGCCAGCATTGGCACAAATTATCGGGAGTAGATAAATTTACGATACACCCAACTGAGTAAACCGCTCAGAAGCGCGCCCCCCATGAGAATACCAATGGCGGGATTAAAGACGGGCTGCCAAAGTTGATGCCATAAATCTAAACCTAGGTTTATTCCCGCAGCATCACCAATGGCGGCGATCGCTAACCAACCAAAGCCAAATAAAACCAAGAACACATCAGCAACCAAAACCAGGTTAAGCCAGTTTAATAATTTTTCTTTCATCATGTAAGCAGAAATGCTAACTTTGTTGATTGTCGTTTTTAAGTAGGGCTGGCTGAAAAAGTCCTTTGGTGGTGTTAGGGAAAACAGTTCAACCAGTTCAAAATCCCCAATCCGCGTTGCGGTACTAGCCCCTAGTCTGTATTATTCAAATATCCAAGTTTTCACCTTTGCCAAACTCTGCCAATCTGGTTTTCGGCTGAGACCATCGGCAATGGATTCCTTAATGTCGGATTCCCATTCTGGGTTAACAAAAATTAACTGTTTCACAAAATCAATGTGTTCTCGCAAGCCTTTTTCACCCGTTTCCAACATTGACAACGCCAAATTCACTCTGGCTTGTGGGTCTTGTGGATTTAACTTTACCGCTTTTTGTGCCGCCTTGTAGGCTAGTTTAGGCTTGTCTTCTAGCAAATACAACCAAGCTAAACAAATCCAAGCTGAACCGGTTTTAGGGGCGCGATCGCACACTTCTTTAAATACAGGTATTAAAGATTCTGCTGATTCACCTGCTTTATAGCGTTCTAAACCTGTATCAAACAAGAATTCAACTGTTTGAGCCATAGCAAATCAATTAATAGTTATATACTCAATAGTTACCAGTCAGCTGTCAGTACAAATTCACCAATCACAACCGACCATTGATCATCTTACCAAAAAATGGGTTTAGAAGCTCGTCTTTTCTAGGACAGATTTAATTCCAAGTATGCTGGAATATTACCAGAAATATTGACAATCCCCCTTCTCAATGATCGGGTATTACGTACTATTTTAGAGTGTTCATGCCGTTGCCTACTTATTCTTAAGTGCTTTCTAGCAAATCTGGCTCTAGCTTTTGTTATACCACTTGAACCTTTTTGTTTTGTTTAAATCTTCCTTTGAGGGTGTTTGATAGCTTGTTCAGGTTTTCTGAAAAACCTAGGTAATGGTTCTTAATACCCATTATAATCGGTGTAAAAACTTTCTAACCCAACATCCAGTTCAATTTCGTTCCTGTCTTTAGTTCAATATCATCGGTGATAATTGCGTATTAGCAACCAGGGAGGAAGGTAAAAATCCCCTCCAGTTACTTGACCATACCGACACCGCCATAGTTCGTCGATGTTTGGGATACCCTGGCTTTTTGACACTCCCCCAGGGTTCTGAAGCCAGGGGCTTGCGTCTCGTTTTATGGTCAAACTCCAAATGACTTGCCGCAACCACAGGTCTGGGCTGCATTGGGGTTAGTAAATTGGAAACCGCCACCAATCATGGCATCGCTATAATCCAGCATTAAACCATAGAGATATAATAGACTTTTGCGATCGCAAACAATCTTGAAACCATCGTAATCGAAAACTTCATCCTGGGGGTTGATCTTGCTCATGTCCTCAAAGTCCATCATGTAAGACATACCGGAACAGCCTCCTTGACGGACTCCTACCCGTAAGCAAAGTTCTTTCCCTTGTTTTTGTTGTAAAGATTTTACCTGTTGCAAGGCGGATTCGCTTAGTTGAATTCCACGTTGTTGAGACTGAGTTGCTTGTGTCATGTGTATAAAAAGTAAGCTTTAGTTTGAGCTAATCGGACGGTTAACTTTTTAAATCTTGTTCCTATTCTAGCGAGATGAAGATCAATATTTGGCAAATTGTAAACATCTGGTCAAAAGCAGCTAAAAGTTTTTATTCTAGAATTGGGACGTTAGGTTTATTTATAAGTTGAGTATTTTGGGAATTTAAGCCATGTGGCAACCTAAATTTAAAATTACAATTAACCAACCACCCTTGACGGTGTAGCCAGGAAGATTTGACCTGCTCCCTAGTCATTCCTCATATTTTACTGCCAAATTGATTTTTTTTTGGATTAATCTAGTTTATGACCAGTTTTAATCGCTCTACCAGGCGTCGGTTAAAGACATTAACTCAAATTCCTTCTGTATGGGAGGGCGATCGTCGTCCAGTGTCATTATCCTCAATCCATGATTCAGATTCAAAGCCCAAAGGAGAATGTATTATTTGGGTGGACGGATCACAAGGTGTCGTCCGAGGAATGGACGTAGTACCTCCAGAAACAGGACCAGAAGCCATTGTTCGTACCCTAATGCGTGCCATGGAGCATCCCCACAGTCCCGGTAAACCCGCTAGACCCCAAAAAATTGTAGTCAAAGACCGGGAACTTCAGTTTTACCTGCGCGGTGTGCTACAAGATTTAGATATTACCATTGATTACGTCCGGGAATTGCCCCTAATTGACGAATTGTTTCGCGGGTTGACAGAAGTCCTAGATCATCAAATTCCCGATTTACCTCCCCAGTATGCACAAGCCTTACATAATCAAGCCATGGCTCTTTGGCAGATAGCTCCTTGGGAATTTTTAGAAGAACAGCAAATCTTGTCAATAGAAATTAACAAGTGGGATGTGGGTAAGCTCTACACCTCAGTCATGGGGATGCTGGGAATGGAATATGGGATTTTGTTTTATCGTTCAGAAGATTCTCTCAAGCAGTTTCGAGCAGCAGTTGTAGAGGACGATGAATCACAAAGACGTTTAGAAGAAGCCTTCTTAAAACAGGACTGTCTGTTTCTCACCTTTGATAATGAAGACGAAATGGAAGAAGACCAAGATTTAGCTGATGTTCCCATGGCAGAAATTAAGCCAAATTTTGGTAATATTCATCCTTTAGAAGGATTGCGGTCGGTTTTGTATGAAGAAGAAGCGCTCACAGCTTTTGTCGCTCTAGAGAGTCTGAAACACTTTCTCCGTGATTACCGCGCTCGGCTCAATAGTGAAACTTTTCCTAGTCTCAGTCGTAGTTATCGCATTTCTCCCCCTGGATCAGAATCAGAACCAATTGAATCTTTATCTGTGACTGTCTCCACCATGCCCCAGTTAGCAGCAGAACTAGAGGAAATGGCAGGTTTCGACATGGAAGAAATAGAAATAGGAGAGGCAGATTTACAAGGCTTTCGTTGGTTACGAGACGACTTGATACCATCTGATTCCTTTCTCAGTCTGGGGGTAATTTCTTGGCAGATGCTAGATTCCTTACGTCAGGGAGTTCAAACTCACCAAGGTCGTGAAGTCTCAAAAGCAGGTGACGGATTACCAGTGGTTTTAATTCAAACCTCCCGCCCCAAAGCCAAAACTATCATTGAAAATATTGCTGAGTCCGGGGGACTCAAAGCCATTTGTTTTAATCCGGGTACTAGTCCTTTTGATGACGAGTGCTATGACCTGGGTTTATTACAAACTGAAAATGGTGAATTATTCTTGTTTGGTGAATTTCTAGATGATGATCCCACTCACATCGAGGCTCGCCAAAAATGGAATCAGCGATGTAAAAATACTAACGGCTGCTGTGGCTTGATTATTGCCAAAGGGCTAACAGGATCTGCCCGTGGTAATCCCCAACTGCGAGATATGATGGCTTTGTTTGAGACGCGATCGCTCTCACCTGAAGATTTAGGTATCGGTACTCTCCAACTCATGCCCCAAATTTAACAAAACTCCTATGACCGAAATATCAACGGCGAGCAGAGCTACCGGCTTCAGACATGGGGGTTAGCCGTTGGCGATTTTAATCGCCGTCCCCATTCTTCAACTAATTCCCTTGCACTAACACCTCTAATTTTTGCCTCTTCTGTGATATTCTACCATGCCGTAGGTGTTAAAACTACGGTTCTTTCTTGCCTGCACTGCGGACACATCCAACAAAGAGATGTCAATGCAGCCAAAGTAATTTTGAATCGTGCAAACGCGGCTCCGTCGGGCAGACGGGAAGTAACGCCAGTAGAGGGAACATCAGTGACGCTGGAATCCCCTCGGATAGCGTGGAGAGTGTCAAAGGATGTTTAAGGTGTGTTTTTAGTAGAAACCCCAGCATCAAAGAAGTAGGCTGGGGCTGTTCATATTTTAGTTATAATATATGTCTAGTACCACCACACATTTGTTAAAATGGGAAGTCGCAGACCAAAATGTATTCTATTTTACAATTTTCTCAAACTACACCACGAACCTTTCAGAAATTTATTCATTAATGTGATCTGAACATAATAGTGATTTTGCACCAGCTATGATACGGAGTTTCAAAAATTAGTGTGCCAATTTCTCAAAAACGTCAGGATCATACTTGATAGCAGTAGAAAGATAGTAGAGTAATTCCACCATTGGTACTTAAGAGTCACAGTATTCGTGATTTATCACGATGCACTGTCTCACTGTTTACCATCAGTGGCGGTTCTGTTTGATCTTAATCACCCATTGCCAATGAGGAATTATTAACTATTGAGGGATGCACTGTATGACATATGAATTTTTTCTAACTCCTGTAGGGTGATGATTCACTATTACATGGATGTACACAGACCAAAGCATATCTAAAAGTGATAGCATTGCTCGGTCTTGCAGCACATATTCTTTGCCAGAGTCTTTGTTTACTTTAATTGGTAAAAAAGCTCTAGTTTTCTTGCTCAAGAACAGGTGGACGATTTTTTACTTAGTCCCCAGTATCTGTGTCAATTTGACTGAATAGAATTGAATTGTCAGACTTTGAGTAACAATTGACTGGTAGAAATTCCCGTACCAGAGACTGTGTTATCTCTCTGCTCTTACCATAAGAATTCTATTTTGATCCCTGACTGTACAACGATCAATGCACTGGACCAAGATGAATTTTTTTATCCTACCAGGATCGCTTGTTTCTTGACACAAATTCTGATAATCTATCGTCTTGCTCTTGAGTAAATTGTTGTTTTGAATAAAGTAGATATAAAGCAAATAGCATGGTAATGACCAACAAAAAATGGGCTGTCAAACGCATAACTGTCAATTTAGCAACACAGGAAGCAGATAAACTAGAAAAGTATTGTCAAGAAACAGGTAGACCTGCGACAGATGTAATTCGTGAACTGATCAGAGGATTACCTATATTCTTTGACAACCAGCAAGCCAAAAAATAGAAAACCAGTTTTACGGATTTGTCGATGATCCAGCAGATGATCAATCCCATATGCCAAAAAAACTGGTTATGTTTCTCCATCCCAAATTGACTCACTAAAGTTTATTTCCCTGTAAATACGCTTTGGCAAAAGTCCTGCTAATGAGTTACCAAAATTCTCAAGAGCAATCAAGGTAAACTCATGACTAGAGGACATCATCCTGTTGTGCATTTACACAATAGTGGGATTGATATAAATAGCCAATTCCGACACCAACCCAGTTACAATTTGTAAAGAAACTGAAAAGGTAAAATGGAATGCGTGTTGCAATAGTGGGTGCGGGACTGGCTGGGCTAGCAACCGCAGTAGATTTGGCTGATGCTGGTTGTGAAGTCCAGATTTTCGAGTCCCGTCCATTCGTTGGTGGTAAAGTCAGTAGTTGGGTTGATGATAATGGCAACCATATTGAAATGGGCTTACACGTCTTTTTTGGTTGCTATTACCAGCTATTTGAGCTAATGGAAAAAGTAGGGGCGTTATCTAACTTACGCCTCAAAGAACATACTCACACCTTTATTAATAAGGGTGGACAAACTGGTAGTTTAGATTTTCGCTTCTTCACAGGTGCGCCTTTCAATGGATTAAAGGCATTTTTTACTACTTCTCAACTGTCACTACAAGATAAACTGCAAAATGCCATTGCTTTGGGTACTAGCCCCATAGTTCGGGGGTTAGTAGACTTCAACGGAGCAATGAAAACTATCCGGGAGTTAGATAAAGTTAGCTTTGCTGAATGGTTCCGCAGTCACGGTGGTAGTGAGGGTAGCATTAAAAGGATGTGGAATCCCATTGCTTATGCTTTGGGATTCATTGATTGTGAGCATATCTCCGCTCGTTGTATGTTGACTATTTTCCAGTTCTTTGCATCTAAAACCGAAGCCTCAATTATGCGAATGCTGGAAGGGTCACCAAATGAGTATTTGCACCAGCCTATCCTTAAATACTTAGGAAATAGAGGCACAAAAGTTTATACACGTCGCCAACTACGAGAAATTCAATTTACTGAATCAGGCCAACAAACTCGCGTCACTGGCATAATAGTTGCTGAAGGCGACACAACAGAAACTATTACTGCTGATGCTTATGTCTGTGCTTGCGATGTCCCAGGGATTCAGCGTGTATTACCTCAAGAGTGGCGCAAGTGGTCAGAATTTGACAATATTTATAAATTGGATGCTGTACCAGTAGCAACAGTACAGCTACGATTTGATGGCTGGGTGACAGAACTACAAGATCCAGAGAAACGCCAACAGCTAAATCAGTCCGCCGGGATAGATAACTTACTCTACACCGCCGATGCTGACTTTTCTTGTTTTGCTGATTTGGCTTTGGCTAGTCCCAGCGATTATTATCGCCCCGGACAAGGGTCATTGTTACAACTGGTACTCACACCGGGAGATCCTTTTATTAAACAAAGTAACGAGGCGATCGCACAACACGTCCTCAACCAAGTTCATGAACTGTTCCCTTCATCAAGAGAACTGAATATGACTTGGTATAACGTTGTCAAGTTAGCACAATCTCTCTACCGGGAAGCACCAGGAATGGACCCTTACCGCCCTAATCAAAAAACCCCAGTGGATAACTTCTTCTTAGCAGGTAGTTACACTCAGCAAGATTACATTGACAGCATGGAAGGAGCCACAATTTCCGGAAGGCGTGCAGCAAAAGTGATTTTAGAAAATTTCAAAAAATAACTAACCGCACCCAGCACACAGGAAGCAGAGGAAGAGAAGAAAATGGCAGATTGGTTAGAGCATAGTGTGCAGATTGAAGTACAAGCTCCCATAGAATTAGTCTGGGGACTTTGGTCTGATTTAGAGCAAATGCCCCGTTGGATGAAGTGGATTGATTCGGTGGAAATTTCCCCAGAAAATCCAGATATTTCACTGTGGAAACTTAGCACTGGTGGTCTGGAATTTAAATGGAAATCCCGTATACTCAAAGTTGTCCAACAGCAAATTATTCAATGGGAATCTGTAGATGGTTTGCCCAATCAGGGGGGAATTCGCTTTTATGATCGCCACGGTAGCACTGTTGTCAAAATGACAGTTTCCTATGCTATTCCTGGTATTCTGGGGAAAATTATGGATAATTTGTTTTTGGGTCGGGTAGTTGAGTCTACTATTCAAGCCGACTTGGAAAGGTTCAAAGAATATGCTTTGAATTTGACACATCCACCGACCTAACGTTAATGAGACTACGGGGCGATACACACCATTGGTTCTGGGAGTGTATCGCCTGTAGCCTCTAACTTCTAAGTATCCCCAAGAGTGCGCCATCCCACCAAAAAGCAATTATCTGATTCTTACCATTGAATAATCATTTGGTATTTGATATTACTCATATTCTTATTATTAGGGGATTTTAACCAGCAAAAATCACCAAGTCGGGTCACTATACAAATTAATGATCATTTCCTCCCGCCCTGGTGATACTGAGGAAATACAAGCGCGGATCACTTCTCCATCTTCCAATTCAACTGTGCAAGCGTGACAAGAACCCATTAAACAACCAGTAGGAATAAGCACCCCAGCCCGTTCTGCCACATCTAACAAAGGTTCTCCCAATTCTGCATCAATAGTAACATCGTCTGGTAAAAAGCGGACGCGAATGTTCATAGGTCAATAAGTTGATCTAAGGTAAAAAAGCTGTTAGATTTAAATGTTTTTCAACTTCTGTAGCCAGGTAATCTAAAATTTGTTCTCGGTGTTCCCGATAGTTAGGAACACCAGTAGGTAAAGATTTCATCCCGCGTTGTTGACGCAGCCGATTTAACCAAGCACGTCGCCAGGGACCGTTGTCAAAAATTCCGTGGAGATATGTACCCCAAATAGATTGACAGCTATCCACTAAGCCTAAATTAACATCATCAAATAAAGGTTCGTAGGTTTGGTTATCTTCTGATTTTTCTATGCGCGATCGCCCTTGGTGGATTTCAAACCCACTCACTGGTAAGCCAATTTGCGGATAATTAGAGGTCACTTGACGCTGGCGGACAATTTTTTGTCCTGTAATCACCGTTCTAATAGGTAAAAGATTTAACCCCTGAAATCTACCTGCTTGTCCTTCTAATCCTTCCGGGTCTGCTAGCATTTGTCCTAACATTTGGTAGCCCCCGCAAATCCCCAACACTGTACCGCCAGAAGCTGCATAATTTTGAATTGCTTCTGCCATTCCAGTTTTTTGCATCACTAGTAAGTCATGAATTGTAGTTTTAGACCCTGGTATAATTACTGCATCAGGATAGCCTAATTCTTGCTTAGGACTAATAAATTTTACTTTTACACTTGGTTCCGACTCCAAAGGGTCAAAATCAGTAAAGTTAGAAATTCTGGGTAAGCGAATGACAGTGATCGATAAGTCCGTGTCGGTTTTGTTTGACCTACGTTCTAACAAGTCCAGAGAGTCCTCTGCGGGGAATACTTCTTGTAAATAAGGGATAACACCAACTACCGGGATACCAGTCCGTTTTTCTAACCATGTTATCCCCGATTCTAAAAGTGATCGCTGTCCCCGGAACTTATTAATTACTATACCTTTAATTAATTGCCGTTCTTCTGGTTCTAGTAATTCCAGAGTACCGACTACATGAGCAAAAGCACCACCACGGTCAATATCCACCACTAACATAGTTGGCGCATTTAAATATTTGGCGATCCGCATATTAGTTAAGTCCCGGTGCTTGAGGTTAATTTCCGCCGGACTACCCGCACCTTCACAAACTAAAAAATCAAATTCTGTGGATAAGTGTTTCAGAGATTCTTCTATAGCCTGCCAACCAAGATTAAAATATTGTTCGTAATAATCTGAAGCTTTAACTTTGCCTACTGCTCTACCCTTAATAATCACTTGGGATGTCATATCTCCTTGGGGCTTGAGTAATATCGGGTTCATTTCTACCCAAGGAACAATACCAGCAGCCCAAGCTTGTACGGCTTGAGCATAACCAATTTCTCCCCCATTTGCCGTAACATAAGCATTCAAAGCCATATTTTGACCTTTAAAGGGAGCTACTCGCAAAGCATTCCGGAACAAAATTCGACAAATAGCTGTAGTTATCAGTGATTTACCCGCGTGGGATGTTGTTCCCACTACCATCATTGCTTTCATAATTCTTAATTTTTAAAGGGTTGAGGATTTTTATATTTGTCCCTTGCTTACCAGCAATCTTTAGCTAATTGAAATCCTCCAAATAAGTGATAAAACTCTTGTAGCGTCGGCTTATCAACCGCTATGAGTGTAACTCAATTTTGGAAATGTGCTGTAATTTCCTCTTGAGCAATCCTGGATAAATTGATATTTTTACTGTGGTGTTACAAAGGTAATCTCAACCAGTAAGTCATGCCATTATACAGGCGATCGCGCCAAGATGGACTAGTCCAATTTTCCTCTGGGAATTGTCCTAGCACCTGATGACCTAGAGGAGTGAGGCGAAAACTATCGGTAATTCCCTGACCATCAACTTCTCGTCGCAAAACACCCACTTGTATCAACCACCCTAAAGCATTATCGCACGCTAACTCTGACAAAGGGCGTTTAGTATAACCATGCTTAACACCATTTTCCATGGCAATGGCTGCTAATGGTAGACTCTGCTGACGCATCGCCTGAAATAGAACAATCTGGAAGGGAGAACATATCAGGGATGTCCTAGCCCTTTCCACTGTGTTAGGGGTGTAGAAAAACGTTTTTTGATTTTTAGTCATTGGTCATTGGTCATTGGGCTTATTGTATTGTAAATTATTGTAAAATTCCCAAAGTCATCAATTTAAAACAGGAAAGGTTGATTATGCCTCTAGCAGTTGGTACAGATGCACCAGCATTTACCGTCAAAGATACCAACGGTAACACCGTTTCATTATCTGATTTTGCTGGAAAGACAGTCGTTTTGTATTTTTACCCCAAAGATGACACTCCAGGCTGCACCAAACAAGCTTGTAGCTTTCGGGATGCTAAACCTGAATATGCAGGTAAAAACGTCGTAGTGCTGGGAGTCAGCGCCGATGATGAAGGTTCCCATCAGGCTTTCACCCAAAAATATAATCTCAACTTCCCTCTCTTAGCTGACACCAACCAAACTTTAATCCAAGCTTATGACGTTGATGGCGGTGGTTACGCCAAGCGTGTTACTTACGTAATTGACCCTAACGGTAAAATTATTTATGTTGACACTAGTGTAAATACAACCACTCATGCTAGTGATGTTTTAGCCGCACTTGGTTTGTAGTTTTTAGGTTTTTAACAAACCCACACAACTCCGCCAAATGGCCGGAGTTGTGATTTTGAAATCAACAAACATTAAGGTAATGGAGTTTCCGGAGGTAAATTCGATAGTGAATCTGGATTTGACTTGTTTTGCTGTTCTTCAAAGGCTTTTTGTTGCCTAGCTTTAAATTCCAATGCAGCTGAGTCTATTTGTTCTTTTTGCTCAGTAGGGTTCCATTGGATATTCCCCATATTTACCCGATGAATGAGATCAAACATATTCAAATCACCCGAGTTAGGGGAAGCAAAGGGATCGCTGTTCTGATTTGTACCACGATCCACTGAGTTAAATTGAGCTAAACCAACTTGAGGGATAAACAAGGAAGCAAAACCAACACCTACCCAAGTCAGCAGAGAAAGTTTAGTCAGTGATAAAAACGGTTTTTTCATGGAATTTTTCCCCTTACATAGCTGCTTAAGCCAAAGTCCGTCGCAGTCGGGGTTGTATGCTCAATAAAGCAATTAACGCAAAACCCGACAACAGCAGTAGCGCACCCCCAAAGGTAACATTACCCCAAGGTGCTGTCATCACTACACTACCTAGCCCCCAATCGCTATGAAGATAAAGATAGCGTATTGGTTCAATAGCATAACTCAAAGGGTTGAGGGTAGCCACAATTTGCAACCACTGGGGCATAAAAGATAAAGGAGCCAGAGCGGTACTAGCAAATAACAAGGGTAGGTTAGTGACAAAAATGACCGCTATTAATTCAATGTGTCCAGGTAAAGCAAAAGCCAGTCCCAGAGAAATAGCAGTTACACCCAAAGCCAGTAAAAACACGATTAAGGCGATCGCCCCCAACCCTGCCACATCCGGTAGCCCCGCCCCCAGAAAAGCTGCCGCTGCCACAATTACAGCTGCTTGCAGCAAACTTTGGCTAACAATAAAGATGGCGGAAGCAAAGACAATAGAAAACCGCGAAGCTAAAGGCGCTACCAGCAAACGATTTAAAAAGCCAAATTCCCGGTCAAACATAACAGGTAAACCAGCGTTAAGCGCCCCAGCAAAAGCTGTAAAAACAATTACGCCTGCCGCCAGAAATTGACCATAATTGGTAGTAGTGCCAAACAAACCCCTAGGCGCATTTTGGAATAAAGCGCCAAATAGCACCAACCACATCACCGGCTGAATAATTCCCGCCACCAAAGTAGAAGGACGGCGTTGTAATTGAATAAACAAGCGCCGAGTTAAAGCCAGGGTTTCTTGTAGTAATTCTCCCAAAAAGTTAGGGGAGGAGTTGACATTTGCTTGTCGCGTAGGAGTAACACTCATAGTATTCGAGGAAATATTTACATTAACGACTCAAACCAATCACCATGTTGTAGTAATGGTCTATCTCATATTTTGCTTTTTCTCAGCCTTCAGATCACGACTAGTAACTGCCGCCAGTTCTGCATCTAACAGAGTGCGCCCCGTAGCGGCTAGATAAACATCATCTAAACTAGGACGAGATTGAGCAATGCCAAAAGTAGGTAATCCAACTTGATTGAGGGATTGCTGTATGCTGATTAAAGCATCACTTTGGGGTGTCACCACCAAGTTAAGGGAATTACCTTGAGCATTATTAATAATCACTTCTTGCACAAATGGTAAATCTTGCAAGAGGTACTTGGCTTTTTCCGCTTCTTCTATGGGGGAAAACTCCCGGATGCGCAAAGTAATGCGATCGCCTCCCACCTTATCCTTTAATTGTGAGGGTGTACCAGCAGCAATCACCACCCCACCGTCAATAATTGCCACCCGATCAGCTAAAGCATCAATTTCTTCTAAATAATGGCTAGTAATTAGTACCGTTGTTCCAGAAGCGCGTAACTGCCGCAAAAATTCCCACACCACAAAACGGCTATCTATATCAAGTCCCACCGTGGGTTCATCCAACACCAAAACATCTGGAGCGTGAAGTAAACCAGCAGCCAAGTCAAGGCGCTTGCGTAGACCACCTGAATAAGTCCCGGTTTTTTGATCAGCGTATTCCCGTAAACCCAGTAACTCCAACACCATATCAATACGCTGTTTAGCCACTGATCCTGGGATATGATAAAGCGCCGCTTGCAGTTGCAGCAGTTCCTTACCAGTTAGCACCTTATCTAAAGCCACTTCTTGGGCTACATAGCCGAGTTTTTGTCGAGCGATCCTCGGCTGATCCATAACGGATATACCAGATACTTCGATCTTCCCAGCATCTGGTGTAGTTAAAGTACATAAAGCTCGCAGGGTGGTTGTCTTCCCCGCACCATTAGGTCCGAGTAAACCAAAGATTTCTCCTGGTTGTACCTCAAAGGATACATCCTTAACTGCGACTACTTTACCGTACCTCTTTTGTAGCTTTTCAATTAAAACGGCAGGAGCCATAACAGCTTAAACTCTAACTATACAAATCTCAACAAATTCTATCTTTATTTTATATGAGTCGTGACGGGTCCGGCATAACCCGGCTACTGCCATAACTTCTACTCAGGTGAAGCCATCGCCCTGCGCGCATCCTGACCACCATAGCCATTCATCTGCCAACAAAACTTAACATTACTTATAGTGGATAGTATTTCCCACGTGTATACCCCCTTTGGTAGACTTAAAGACTGAATCAAATAGCCAGATAAGACGAACTTAGTCAAGCAGTTGAGAGGGTGAATCTGTGGAAAATACACTTGGATTAGAGATTATTGAGGTAGTAGAGCAAGCAGCCATCGCTTCCTCAAAATGGATGGGCAAAGGCGAAAAAAACATTGCTGACCAAGTAGCAGTGGAAGCCATGCGGGAGCGGATGAACAAAATCTATATGCGCGGTCGCATTGTGATTGGTGAAGGCGAACGCGACGAAGCGCCCATGCTCTACATAGGCGAAGAAGTGGGTATCTGTACCCAAACAGATGCTAAAAACTTCTGTAACCCCGATGAACTAATTGAAATTGACATTGCTGTAGATCCATGCGAAGGTACAAACTTAGTTGCCTACGGTCAAAATGGTTCAATGGCAGTTCTGGCAATTTCCGAAAAAGGTGGTTTATTTGCTGCCCCTGACTTCTATATGAAGAAACTGGCAGCACCCGCACCAGCAAAAGGTTTAGTAGATATTAACAAGTCTGCTACTGAAAACCTCAAAATCCTATCTGAGTGCTTAAACCGTCCTATAGCAGATTTAGTGGTTGTGGTGATGGACCGTCCCCGCCACACAGAACTCATTCAGGAAATTCGCACCGCAGGGGCAAGAGTCAGATTAATTAGCGATGGTGACGTTTCTGCCGCTATTTCCTGCGCTTTTGAAGGCACAAATATCCACGCCTTAATGGGTATCGGTGCTGCACCTGAAGGAGTCATTTCTGCTGCGGCCCTGCGCTGCTTGGGAGGACATTTCCAAGGACAGTTAATCTATGATCCAGAAGTAGTCAAAACAGGCTTGATTGGTGAAAGCAAAGAAGGCAATCTGGCACGGATGAAAGAAATGGGCATTAATGACCCTGATAAGGTTTACAATGCTAACGAATTAGCCTCCGGCGAAACAGTTCTATTTGCTGCTTGCGGTATTACTCCCGGTACTCTCATGGAAGGTGTCCGTTTCTTTAACGGTGGTGCCAGAACTCAAAGCTTGGTTATTTCTAACCAGTCCAAAACAGTGCGTTTTGTTGATACCATCCATTTGTTTGACGAACCCAAGAGTCTACAATTGCGTTAATAATTAGGCAGTAGAGAACAGGGATTGGAGATTTGGGAGCAGGGAGTGGGAAATATTACCGTAGTATAGCGTTTCCTAAAAACAGTGCGATCACCCCGATTGTAGCGCGGGCATCTTGCCCGCCCCTGTACCTAAATACGTAAAATTCGCTACAAAACGCCAGCTATTTCCTCTCACTGCACCCCCACCCCTTGCCTTTTCTCTCCCCCAATCCCAATCCACAACCATCAATAATCCATTACCAATTACCAATTACCGATAAATAATGAATATTGCAGTGGTGGGGTTAAGCCATAAAACAGCCCCAGTTCAAATCCGGGAAAAGCTGAGTATTCCAGAACCGCAAACTGAAAGTGCCATCGCTCATCTGAGTAGTTATCCCCACATTGACGAAGTAGCTATACTCAGCACTTGCAACCGTCTGGAAATTTATATTGTTACCACTGAAACTGAGCAAGGCATCAGAGAAGTTACTCAATTTCTGTCTGAACACAGCAAATTACCAGCACACTCGTTGCGCCAAAACTTGTTTATGTTACTGCATCATGATGCAGTAATGCACATAATGCGCGTGGCAGCAGGGTTAGATAGTTTAGTCCTGGGAGAAGGTCAAATCCTCGCTCAAGTGAAACATACTCACAAACTAGGACAGCAATACAACGGTATAAAAACAATTCTCAATCGCTTATTTAAACAAGCCATCACAGCCGGTAAGCGTGTGCGTACTGAAACTAGCATTGGTACTGGTGCTGTTTCCATTAGTTCTGCCGCTGTGGAATTATCACAAATAAAAGTAGCTAATTTAGCAGCTTGTAGAGTAGCAATTATCGGCGCTGGTAAAATGTCCCGGTTGTTAGTACAACACCTCATTTCTAAAGGTGCTGGACAAATTAGTATTATTAACCGATCTCAAGACCGCGCCCAGCAATTAGCAAAACTTTATCCCGATCAGTCTATATATACTCATCCGCTCTCGGAAATGCTCAGGGTAATTGCAGATAGCGATTTAGTATTTACAAGTACCTCTGCTACAGAACCCATACTTGACCGCAGCAAGCTAGAATTAGTTTTAGATCCCACTCGGTCTTTGATGTTATTTGATATTTCTGTACCGCGTAATGTCCACGGAGATGTAAATCAACTGATAAATGTACAAGCCTTTAATGTGGACGACTTGAAGGCCGTAGTCGCTCAAAACCACGAAAGCCGCCGGAAAATGGCACAGGAAGCAGAAAAGCTGTTAGATGAAGAAGTAGAAGCTTTTGATGTTTGGTGGCGATCGCTGGAAACTGTCTCTACTATTAGTTGTCTGAGAAGTAAAATCGAAACCATCCGCGAACAAGAATTGGAAAAAGCCTTATCCCGACTGGGTTCGGAATTCGGCGAAAAACATCAAGAAATCATTGAGGCTTTAACAAGAGGAATTGTTAACAAAATTTTACATGAGCCGATGGTGCAATTACGATCGCAGCAGGATGTGGAAGCTAGACGAGACTGTATGCGAACCCTGCAACTTTTGTTTAATTTAGATGCGGGGGAACAATTTAACTAGTTAACCAGGGACAAAGGGAATCAATTTACCTCTTTGTCCTCCATTGCTGACCCCCCAATTTTGATAACTGTTGGGTTTGTTGTTGTAGTCGCACAGCTAGGCGATCGCACACTAAATCACACAGTTGAAACAATATCGGATCAGCAATTTCGTAAATTACATTAACCCCCTCTGGCGTTCTGGTGACAATACCCGCTTGTGCTAAAACCTTGAGATGCTTGGACACATTGGCCTGTCCTAGCCCCGTTTCATTCATAATCTGTGTAACATTTTTCGGTCCACTCTTCAAACAACACAACACTTCTAACCGACTGACTTCTGACAACACCTTGAAATAGTCCGCAACTTGGCCCAAAGCCCCAGGAAACATCTTTGTCATAGAACACTAAAAATTTTTTTGATTTTTTTCTTGGGATATTGACTATTTTACTATATAGTCATATAGTCAATCTATAAACTTAAACAGTAACTTGCCCACGAAAGTTGCCGAAATCAATTAACCGTCGATAAAAGCCGATGAAATTTTTTGATTTCAGTCCCATTTGCTTGATGGAGAAAATAAGATGTTATTTCGCCAATTTTTTGCTGATCAATCGAGTACATATACTTATCTGATTGCTGATGAAGTTACCAAAGCAGCTCTGATTGTTGATCCAGTCATCGATCATGTAGAACGAGATGGCCAATTAATTGCAGAGTTAGGTTTAACACTCCACTACTGCTTAGAAACCCACATTCATGCAGACCATATTACAGGTACGGGTAAATTACGTCAATTGTGTGGATGTATCGGGATTGTGCCGGCAAAAGCCCAAGCTAGCTGTGCTGACAAATATATTCAGGATGGAGAAATTCTGCATCTAGATTCAGTCACCATAGAAGCCATCGCCACCCCAGGACACACAGATAGTCATATGGCCTATTTAGTCAACGGCGACAGAATTTTAACTGGAGACGCTTTATTTATTCGTGGTTGTGGAAGAACTGATTTTCAAAGCGGTGATGCAGGAACATTATTTGACTCAGTTACCCAACGGCTATTTACCCTTCCAGATCAAACCTTAGTCTACCCAGGACATGATTACCGGGGTCATACAGTTTCAAGCATCGGTGAAGAAAAGCAGTTTAACCCGCGTTTTTGCGGACATAACCGAGATAGCTTCATTCAATTTATGGATAATTTAAACTTACCAAATCCCCAAAAAATGATGGAAGCAGTACCAGCAAATCAACGTTGTGGTAATGCGTTGACAGTTAAAAATTAATTTCAGGAAGTAAAAAAATGATTCCACCAACCCAGTTGCAATTAATAGATGCTTTAACCGTCAAAAATTTGACCGAAAAACAACAAGTGCATCTCATTGATGTGCGGGAACCCTCAGAATATGCAGCAGAACATATTCCAGGCGCTCAACTTTTACCCCTTTCCCAATTTCAGCCAGAACAAGTACCTTTTCAGCCTCATACTAAAGTTGTACTTTATTGCCAATCTGGAAATCGTTCTCACCAAGCAGCGCAAATCTTGGTCAATGCTGGTTTTTCGGAATTTGCTCAACTACAAGGAGGTATTACAGCCTGGAAACAATCTAACTATGCCACTAAAATTAATAAAAATGCCCCCATTAGTTTAATGAGGCAAGTACAAATTGTAGCAGGTTCTTTAGTATTGACAGGAACAATTTTAGGCGCTTTTATTTCCCCTTGGTTTTTAATTCTAACTGGATTTGTGGGCGCAGGTTTAGTATTTGCCGGAGTGACTAACACTTGTGCCATGGCAAGGCTATTAGCCAAATTACCCTATAACCAACGCATCAAATGATTACATGGATTTTAGGACATATTCTAGCAGTTGGTATTGGCGTTAGCTTGGGTTTAATTGGTGGGGGTGGTTCTGTTTTAGCATTACCCACATTGGTTTATGTCATGGGAATACCCCCAAAATCTGCCGTGGCTATGACTTTAGTGATTGTGGGAACAGTCAGCTTAATTGGAGTCATTCCCCATTGGCGACAGGGAAACGTCAATATTAAAACAGCATTTATCTTTGGTTCTGCTACCATGTTGGGGGCTTTTGCGGGAGCTAAAATTGCCAACCTGCCATTTGTCACAGGTAGTTTACAAATGCTGCTATTTGCAGCAATGATGTTTTTAGCAGCTGGCTTAATGATTAAGCGCAGTGTGAAAACAGCAACTAAAAAACCACCGGGGAAACCCATATCACAACTTCATCCCCAACCAATTTGTAAATACTGTTGGTTGTGGCTAGTGAGTGAAGGATTAGGGGTAGGTATATTAACAGGACTAGTGGGAGTAGGCGGAGGATTTGCCATTATCCCGGCCTTAGTCATTTTAGGAAAAGTGCCAATGAAAGAAGCCATTGGTACTTCTCTGTTAATTATTGCTGCTAATGCTGTATCTGGTTTTTTAGGCTACTGGGGACAGCTTACTTTAGATGGGAAAATAATCGGTTCATTTATTATAGCCGCCAGTGTGGGCACTGTTTTAGGTGCTTACCTATCTAAATATATTGACGGAAAGAAACTGCAACAATATTTTGGTTATTTCCTGTTAGCAGTAGCGGCGTTTATTTTATTTCAAAACCGTAATGTTTTCCAAGAGTTTAGTGCTAAAAAATCAGCCTATTGGCAAAATAGCAACATTTATAGTTACCAAGGGCAGGGACGGAGTAAGTTTTAATACTTCACTGTCCCAAATACGCCTCTAAAACTTGGGGATTGGTTTGAATTTCTGCTGGAGTTCCCTCAGCTAAATTCTGCCCCTCAGCCAGCACCCACACGCGATCGCACAAAGACATAATCACATCCATATTGTGTTCAATAATCAGAAAAGTCATACCGTCTTCACGGTTCCAAGTCAGAATGCGATCGCAAATATCATCAATTAGTCTAGGATTTACCCCAGCCGCCGGCTCATCTAATAAAATCAACTTGGGATTAGTCATTAACGCCCGTCCCATTTCCAACAACTTCCGTTGTCCACCAGACAACCCCCCTGCATAGTCCAGGGCTTTGTGTGCTAATCCCACAGACTCTAACAACAACATTGCTTGTGCTTTCAGTTCCCTTTCTTCCCTAGCCACAACATGGGGTTGTAACTGCACTTCCCAAAAGTTTTCCCCTGTTTGTTTTTGTCCTGCTAGCAGCATATTATCCAACACTGACAACCGGGAAAGAGTCCGGGCTACCTGAAAAGTGCGTACCAATCCCTGCTGGGCAATTTGATATGGTTGTAACTGGTGAATTGGTTCACCGTCAAAAATCACCCGTCCCTTATCTGGGCGAATAAAATTAGAAAGGAGATTAAACAAAGTAGTTTTACCAGCACCATTCGGGCCAATCAAGCCAGTAATACTACCCTTATATACCTCAATGCCAGCATCACTAACTGCTTTAACACCACCAAAGCTTTTACAAAGTCCACTAGCAGTCAACAAAGGAAGCTGCGGTAATTGATTCTTTACCATAACAATTCATGAAAACATTTTTTATTTGTACAGATCAAGCCGATTTTGCCTCAATCACCAATGACCAATCACTTACCAAGGGTGAGTTCCTCTTTTTTACCCAAAATACCTTGAGGTCGCCAAATCATCAGGATCATTAAAATCAGACCAATGATCATGATGCGAAATGCGCCTAATTGGTCAGAAGATAAATTTGTAAAAATTTTCGGTAAAAATTCCCTGGTCATGGCATCGTAAGTAAAGAAAATTACTGCCCCTAAAATTGTGCCAATATTATTCCCAGAACCCCCTAAAATAACCATAATCCAAGCATCAAAAGTCAATTGTGGTTGAAAATTATCAGGATAAATGGCGCTAAGTTGCCAAGCAAAGAAAGCCCCAGCAATACCAGCCATCGCGCCCCCCAACATTAAAGATTGTACTTTATACCAAAAAACGTCTTTACCCACTGCCTTGGGTATTTCCTCATCTTCACGGATAGCTTTAAGAACTCTTCCCCAAGGCGATCGCACTAGAATTTCAAGTCTCCAGAAGACAAACCCCAACACTAACAGCGACAATAACATCAAACCCGCTTTTGGTTGATAGTCATACAAACCAATCATGCCAGAAATATAAATTGCTGCCGTTAATAAAGCAAATACAATTCCTACCCCCCAGCGCGAAGCTAATTCTTGTCTGGTACTAACTTTTTTACCTTGATCAGCCTGCCAAGACCTCTGAGCGCTGCCAATCCATCGCCACAACCCAAACCAAGTTACAGCAAATAGCAGCGTCAACAATGCCATCATCAGCAATCGAAAAAACAAATTAGGTTCTGTAGATAAAGGTATGGGATAACTTTGTACACCAAAAGCCCCGGGTATCCAACTATCACCCACAGGTAATTCCTGGTTATTCACCACTAAGCGAATTAATTCACCCACCCCAATGGTGACAATTGCCAAATAATCTTCCCGTAAGCGCAGAGTTGCCAAACCAATAATTAAACCTAACAAAGCTGCTACTACTGCCCCAATAACTGCTGACACCAGTAGGGGAAATCCCTGAAAGCTGAACAACACCGTTGTATACGCTCCCAAAGTCATAAAAGCAATATGACCGAAATTAATTAACCCGGTATAGCCCCACTGCAAATTAAGTCCCAAACTAAACAAAGCAAAAATTGTTGTAGAAATTGCTAAAAAAATGAGATATTCAACCATACTGTTTTTTATTTAGGTGTAATTTATAACATTTTAACCCCGTCTGAAGGCAGTAAGGGGCTTCTAACTTTAGAATGATCTTATCCTGCGGTTAAGCATTGTTGATTTTTTGGTTATTATGGACTTACTGAGAATTAGAATCCATCACCTGATTGAGCAATTAAGTGATGAAGAATTACAAAGTGTCTGGGAGCATATCCATGCTTTACATTGTGACTTTTATATGTTAAAAGAAATACAAAAAGCCAAGCAATCCCAGCAGCCCTGGGATATTTTAACCCATGAAGAAGCCCAACGAACGTTAATGTTTTACTAGATTGGTAAACTATCAATTTTTGTTAAGGTAATGCCCCGTGAGGTTGGAAATGCGCTACGCCAGGTCTTTTTTAGTAGACCTGAAGAATTTAGAGCCGGTGGTCTACCAACGGATATATAATTTTGTGTTTGTTGAGTTTAGCCAAAAGATGTCTCTCCATAGTCTCCCAGAACTGCGGTGCGTTGATGCGGAGGGCATTTTTCACCGTTTCACCATTGATAATTATCTAGTGGGTATTGAAATTAGGGGTGAAATAGTTAAATTTATCCGTGTCGTACCCATGCCAGATGTTTAAATTAACTAGTGAATGTAAAGCTAAGACTCCGGGTAAGACCCAAGAGTTAAAACTGTATAAGGCTAGGCAGGGATAGGTGTAACCTTACATTAAACTTGTGAAAGGAAGTAATACTTTATTTGAGATTTCCCTATGGATGCAAAGGCACTTTGGCAACGATACCAAAATTGGTTATATTTCCACGAGGGATTGGGACTTTACCTGGATGTCAGTCGCATGAGTTTTGATGACACTTTGGTGGAGTCCTTACGGCCGAAGTTTGACAAAGCGTTTGCGGATATGGCGGAATTAGAAAAGGGTGCGATCGCCAATCCTGACGAAGGCCGCATGGTTGGACATTACTGGCTGCGAAATCCTGATTTAGCACCGACTCCAGAACTTACACAAGAGATTGTTCAAACTCTAGAACAAATTGAAGCCTTTGCTGAAAAAGTCCACACAGGTGCTATTCATCCTCCTCAAGCCAGTCGGTTTACCGATATTATATCCATCGGTATAGGTGGTTCTGCCTTAGGACCGCAATTTGTCGCTGAAGCCCTTGCGCCTGATTTTCCTGCTTTGACAATTCACTTTATCGACAACAGTGACCCCGCAGGAATTGACCGCATTCTCACTCACCTAGGAGATAACCTGGTTAGCACTTTGGTTTTAGTGATCTCCAAATCTGGAGGCACACCAGAACCCCGCAACGGCATGATAGAAGTGAAAGCAGCCTACGCCAAACAGAATTTAGACTTTGCCAAACAGGCTGTGGCCATTACTAGCGTAGGTAGCAACCTAGATCAAGTGGCACAAACTGAGGGTTGGCTAGCCAGATTTCCCATGTATGACTGGGTAGGAGGGCGCACATCAGAAATGTCAGCTGTGGGGCTAGTACCAGCAGTACTACAGGGTATTGACGTTCGCGCCATGCTACAAGGTGGTAAAGAAATGGATGACGCTACCCGCGTCCCAGAGTTGGAAAATAATCCAGCAGCTTTGTTAGCCTTGTCTTGGTATTTTTCCGGCAATGGCAAAGGTGAAAAAGATATGGTTGTCCTACCATACAAAGACAGCTTGCTGTTGTTCAGTCGCTATTTGCAACAGTTAGTCATGGAATCTTTAGGTAAAGAAAAAGACCTAAACGGAAAGACCGTTTATCAAGGTATCGCCGTTTACGGTAATAAAGGTTCCACCGACCAACACGCCTACGTGCAGCAATTACGTGAGGGTGTACCAAATTTCTTTGTCACTTTCATCGAAGTTTTAGAAGACCGTCAGGGAAAATCCATAGAAGTTCAACCGGGGGTCACATCAGGAGATTTTCTTTCTGGTTTTCTCTTAGGAACTAGACAGGCCCTGTACGAAAATCAGCGGGATTCTATCACAGTGACTATTCCCCAAGTTAATCCTTTAACTGTAGGGGCGTTAATTGCTTTATATGAACGTGCTGTTGGTTTATATGCCAGCTTAGTTAATATCAACGCCTACCATCAACCAGGGGTAGAAGCTGGTAAAAAAGCTGCTGCGGACATCCTTGATTTGCAATCAAAAGTGATAGCCGTATTACAAAAGGAAAAAACAGCCCTTTCTCTAGAACAAATTGCCCAAAAAGCAGGTGCAGCCCAGCAAATTGAGGCAATATACCAAATTTTGCGGCATTTACACGCTAATCAGCGCGGTGTGAACCTAAAAGGTGATTTAGGGAACCCGGCTAGTTTAAAAATTTCTGCCGGTTAATAGTTTTAGCCAAAAATTCTAGGGTGGGTTAGCGACAACGCAACCCATCACAACCCATGGTTAGGAACTAACCTTGCACACGCAGATGTTAGCTTGTCCTAGGTTTATGAAATACAGATTATTGGATTTAGCCGCACAAAAGCTTACTAAAACAGGAAGCGCTAAAAATCTCAACCTACTGCTGGGGATCTAAAAACCCCAACATCAACGAAGTAGGCTGGGGTAGTTCATTATGATTATTTAAGTTACGTGCGTAAGTATTTGGTAAGATTTCGGTTTGACTTTGTTGTGGTTCTCCCAGCATGACGATGGAACAGGTAAGTTGTGCGGCTAACTGAGTTGTAACGTCGCTAATAGCTAACCCACCAGGACTGGTGCGATTACGTATAAAAGGCAGCACTACTAAATCATACAATCGTGCTGCTTGTAGAATGGCTTGAACAGCATTTTCATGAGCTAAAATTTCAATTTCTGGGGGATTAGACACTGCTAATTGAGATACTAAAAGAGCGAGGTGCGATCGCCGGGCTGCGATTTTCTGGGAACTGCTGGGGCGATGTCTGTAGGAACGACGTGGTTCATTTATGCAGACATTGAGGACAGTTACCTGGGCTTCATTAGCTTCAGCTAGCATCTGGGCGAACTGTATGGGTAGCAATGATGATGATGTTAAGTTTTCTAGGGGTACTAAGATGCGTTGAATTTTTTTAGGTGAGTCCATCAGACGTGTGACCGCTACGGGACAGTGAGATGCCCAAAGTACATTATCAATGACATTGCCAAATAAACGCGCTCTGAATCCTGTGCGTTTACCCCAACCCATAATAATTAATTTTGCTTCTTGTTCCCGAGCAGCCCTACTAATACCCGGGGCAAAAGCGTCATCAATTCGTAATAGTGGTTGTGCTTCTACTCCCAATAATTGACTTTGTAATGTGGCTTTTGCTAGTAATCGTTGACTACGGCGCAAACAAGTTTCTAAGTGTGGTGCATCCATTTGGGCAGCAGCAGTGGTAATAGCTAATGGCACAATTTTTCCTTGGGCTTGATTGGCTAGTAGTGCTGCCATTTCAATTAGGTTCTGCTGTGTTTGTGGATTGTACACAGGTACAACTATGGTGAAAGGACTGGGTTTTTCTGCTGTTGTCTGCTGGGATGAAGTTGGGTCTGACGGTTGGGGAACTGATGAGGGGACTAGAGCCAGGGCTGTGTGATGGGTCAGCCATAGGCCTAGGAGGTAACTAACGAACATTAAAACAACAACGCTGGTTAATAATGCTTCTGGCAGTAATTCAGCCCGATATGCTACTAAAGTTATTGCTAAAGTTGTGGGCATCTGTGGTAAAGATAGCGACCACATAGCCAATGTTGCCGTCCAAGTGTAGCTGTATAGTAGCTTGGTCAATAAGGCGGCCATGAATTTGCTGCTGATTAAACCGACTACGAGCAAAAAAGTTAATTGCAGGGTGTCTATGCTGGTTAGTAAAGCTGGCAGATCAATGATTAAGCCAAAATTAACTAAGAAAATAGGAATAAATAGGACACTGCCTATAAATACTAGTTTTTCCCTCACTGGCCCTTCGTCCAAGGTTTCATTGACAGCTAAACCTGCTATGAAGGCTCCGATAATTGTTTCTATACCAATAAATTGAGCGCCCACCGCAGCCAGAAATGCGGTTAGTAAGACAAATAAAAATTTGTTACCTTGCTCGTCTCCAAATCGCTGGAAAAATTCTTTACCCGCCCAATTAAATCCCACAAAAATGATAGTTGTGTAAACAGTCAACTTAATTAATAGGGGAAGTAGTTGAGGTGAGTTGAATACCCCAGTGGTAGTGGTGGCTAAACAAACGGCTAATACTAGTACTGCGCTCAGATTAGTAAAGGTTGTGGCTCCCATGGTGATGGTGATGGCTTCATTCTTGACTATTCCCAGACGGTTAATGATGGGATATGCCAAAAGGTTATGGGAGGCTAACAAAGAACCGATTAAAATTGAACCATTCCAGCCAAAATCAAAAATCTGTGCTATCACAGTCCCTATGACTAGGGGCAAACTAAAGGTGAGAAGACCAAATCCCAAGGAGCGTTTTTTGCGGCGGCGGAAATGCTTGATTTCTACTTCTAAACCTGCTACAAACATGAGGTATAGTAAGCCAATGTCTGATAGCAGGCTCATAAGTGGCGATTGTGTATGGAAGAGATTCCAGCCTGAAGGACCTAATACTACGCCTGAGAAGACTAAGCCTATTAATGCTGGTATTCTTAGCCTCTCACACAGGATGGGTACAACTAAGATGACTACCACCAAAACAGCAAAGGTCACAATTGCTTCCTCGCCGAGAACTTGAGCAGTTGGTTCGGTGAGCAGAACTTGTGAGATTGATTCCATGGGTTGGATCTTAATGAGCGACAGTGAAGTTGCAATTAGCTAGAAGGTAATTGACTAAAAAATATCTAAAAACAGTGCTTGATGAATGTAAAGCTAACCCTAACAAAAAAGTAACAAATTTTCATATTAACTACCTGGGTAGTTGTTGGATAATTAACTTCCTAGAGATGGATTTGACTTAAAATAAACCGTAGGCGATCATAGTCGTCTTTTAACAAAATGCTGAGTGTGCGCCCTGCCTTGATTAACCATTGTCGGTCGGCTTGGCGTAGTTGGTAGACATGGCGGATGGCTGCTGCTGTTAAGGATTCTACCGGCGCGCTGTTAAGTGAAAGTAAAGTCCGCAAAAAATCTAGTTCTTCAGTGAATCTGACGATGGCTTCTGGTTCACAACGATAAACAGCTTGGTGAATCTGCGGAGGACGGGGTGGTAGATACTGATATACCCTTGGGTTAGGGTGTGGAATTGGGGAGGAATGCTCAAACCCGACGATGACAGCGCGAAATTCAGTTTTCAGCATGGCAAAAATTTGGGGTTGTTCTTCCCGTAGGTCTTGCAATGACAACCCCAGAGCCACTGCCCGATGTACTGAATCTATGGGCATGGTTGTAACTTGATACAGCACAGCATAAATTTGATGCCCTGATTCTTCATCCACGGCACAAACCCAACTACCAAAGGGAGGCATGGGGGGAAAACTTAAGTCTTCCGGTTCTAAGCACTGGGCTAGAAATTCAGTAGAGGTAGTTTCTATTACCTCCGCAATGTGGTTGGGATGGCGATCGCTTGTGGCAAACTGTGGTAAAGGTAGGCGCATAACAGTGCTGATTGCTGAGTTACGTGTTCAGGGTGGGGGTTATTCCCCAAGTTTATTTTCCTTTTCGTCCTGCTTTCAGTTCTACGGTTTCTAATTCTGATAGGCGAAAGGTAATTAGTTTATCCCAATTGCCACCTTCAAATAGCACAGCTACCTTGCCATCACTCACACGTTGTACAAGTCCTTCGTAGCGATAATATGTGTCTGCGGGATTTTTAACGCGAACTGTCGAGCCTGGCAAAATCATGGTGTTTACTCTCGCTGGTTTAGTGTTTATAGCTTAATAGTTGTTAGTAGTGTAGACAAACATCTACACTCTTACTTTAGAAGTATCACCTTCACTTGGGCAAATTACAATGCTCCATATCCCATCGGCAAATGCTTTAGATACTGCTCTCCTCATAATATTAATTCAAATTTAACAGATATAAGTCAAATTTTGGAAGCATCTATCTACAGAATCAAGCCGCCTCTATTAACAATACTTATTATTAGTCTCTACTCAAGAGGGTATAGTTCCTGGGTGGTTGACCGAAATATCAACGGCGAGCAGAGCTAATGGCTTCAGACATGGGGGTTAGCCGTTGGCGATTAAAACCGCTTTCCCGATTCTTCAACTAATCAGTTTATAATTATACAATTAAACTAAGCCAGTCAGGTGACTGATCGGCTCGCCTCCAAAACCGTGGGTGAGACTTTCACATAATACGGCTCCTAAGTGGTATGGTTCTTGTCATGAATACCTGTAAGACTTCCATCATTGGCTGTCTTTTTATCGTGGCAATGTCTGTGTAATAGTTGTAGATTTTTATGTTCATCTTTTCCACCTTTAGAAAGGGGTAAGATGTGGTCAACTTCCATTACATCTCCGTTAAACAGCAAATACCTTTCATGAGCTTAGAAAGACTAGTTTGGAATTGGCAGGGTTACAAAATTCAATATACCGTTATGGGTACAGGTCGCCCTTTGCTACTGGTTCACGGCTTTGGTGCTTCTATTGGACACTGGCGGAAAAATATCCCGGTTTTAGCCGATGCGGGCTACCGGGTTTTTGCTGTGGATCTTTTGGGTTTTGGCGGGTCAGATAAGGCGGCAATTAACTACACTGTGGATGTGTGGGTGGAATTGCTGAAAGATTTTTGGGCTGCACATATTCAAGAACCGACTGTGTTTATTGGTAACTCTATTGGTGCGCTGTTAAGTTTGATGGTGCTGGCAGAACATCCACAAATTACTGCCGGTGGTGTTTTAATTAACTGTGCTGGTGGTTTGAGTCATCGTCCCCATGAGCTAAATCCACCTTTAAGAATGGTAATGGCTGCTTTTAACAAGTTGGTGCGATCGCCTATCACAGGTAAATTTGTTTATAACCGCATTCGTCAAAAATCCCAAATTCGTCGCACTCTATACCAAGTTTACCGCAACCGTCAAGCGATAACAGATGAGTTAATTGATATTCTTTATACTCCATCTTGTGATGCGGGGGCGCAACAGGTTTTTGCTTCTATCCTAACCGCTCCTCCTGGTCCTGGTCCAGAGGAACTGTTACCAAAGGTGCAAAGTGCTTTGTTAGTGATTTGGGGGGCTGATGATCCTTGGACACCAATTACTGGGGCGAAAATTTATGAACAGGCTGGTGAGAATGGGAAGGACATTAAAGTTGTTCCCATCGCTAATGCTGGTCATTGTCCCCATGATGAGGTTCCAGATATGGTGAATGCTGAGATTGTGGCTTGGTTGGCACAGGTTTAATATTTAGTTACACAGATGCCCAGAGGGCATCTGGGTTAAGGAAGATGTATCAAAAAATTTTCGATCCTTCTAAGTCATCTTTCCCAAGGAGGGGGGAAATGTGGTAACTTCTGCCATTTACAAAATCTCCCTACCCAAATAAGGCTGCAAGGCCTCCGGTACTTTAACTGTCCCATCAGGCTGTTGATAATTTTCCAAAATTGCCGCCATTGTGCGCCCTACAGCTAAACCAGAACCGTTTAAAGTATGGACGAACTGTGTCCCCTTCTTACCGGCTTCTTTAAAGCGGATATCTGCCCGACGGGCTTGGAAATCTACACAATTAGAACAACTGGAAATTTCTCGATACTTGCCAGAAGATGGTAGCCATACTTCTAAATCATAGGTTTTTGTGGAGCCAAAACCTAAATCACCAGTACACAAATTAATTACCCGATAAGGTAATTTTAAAGCTTGTAAAATTGCTTCTGCATTGCCTACCAATTTTTCTAATTCCTCAAAAGAGGAACTGGGATGGACAATTTTTACCAACTCAACTTTATTGAACTGATGCAGACGAATTAAACCCCGCATATCTCGCCCATAACTGCCTGCTTCGCGACGAAAACAGGGAGTATAAGCACAGTGATAAATTGGTAAATCTTCCGCTGCTATAATCTCTCCTCGGTAAAGGTTGGTAACGGGAACCTCTGCTGTAGGTATCAACCACAATTCATCATTAGCACATTTAAAGCTTTCCTCGGCAAACTTTGGTAATTGACCAGTGCCGGTTAAAGAATTAGTATTAACTAAAAAAGGCGGACTAACTTCTAGATAACCTGCGTCGGTTTGCATTTTCAGCATAAACTGAATTAATGCCCTTTCTAATGCAGCACCCGCACCAACCAGAGTGACAAACCGACTTTGGGAAACTTTCACAGCCCGTTCAAAGTTGAGAATACCCAATTTTTCCCCTATTTCCCAGTGAGGAATAATGTTAGGGTTTTGGGGTAGATATTCATCACCCCAGCGCCGCACTTCTTGATTATCATCCTCACTTTTACCCAAAGGTGTGAACTGACTGGGTAAATTGGGAAGTGTTAACAGCAACTGCTCAATTTCTGCTTTGATGTTTTTTTCTTGGGGTTCCAGTTCACTTAGTTGGGCTTTGACAGAGTTACCTTCTTCTCGCAGGTCTTGAATTTCTGGGGACTGAGGATTAAGGCCAGATTTAACCTTTTGTCCCACAGTTTTACCAATTTCGTTACTACGGGCTTGGAGTTGACTGCGTGTGGCCTCTAGTTCCCGTTGTTGCTTGTCTAACTGTAGTATGGGTTCGATGTCGTACTCACCACTACGACTATTCAAGCGTTCTTGAATAAATTGGGGGTTTTCCCGTATTTGCTTAATATCCAGCACAGGTTTTTCTTTTGTTTGCCTAGGGTCTTCTTGCCAAAACTTCAGCATATACCGATTTTGACTGATTAGAGGTATTGCCAGTACAAAAATTATGCCCCCTGGTCTTCCCAAAGCCAGAAAATTGCACTGCACATTGATAATGATTTTACTGAAAACTAATTTTTAGCTTCGGGTAATGCGATTCAGCAGCCAAATTGACACAGCCAGCCCCGCGAAGTGGGCGGACACAGTATTGATATTTGCCTGGACTACAAGCATATCTAAACCGCTAATAATCCGGGTGGGGTCGAATAATTGAGTAGTTGCAGCTTGGGGAGATATAGCCCTGGCCACCAATGTCCCTACGATGGCTTGTGCCCCTAATAATGTTACTAGCATTCCCACTAAATTAATCCACAGTCCGAGGCGTAATACCTGCAAGGTTTCACTTTTGCGAGGGCGGTTACTGGGGTTTGAGGATTGCAGTTGGTTACCAATTCTGGTGTAACGGTAGGCTAAATAAATACCACCTCCTAAAATCAGGATTCCGCAAACTGCTAAAAATACCCCGAACCCAGTACCTGGATTATTAGTGACTCCTGCTCGCTGCTGACTAAAGACAGCGAACAGCAGGACGATAATAGCAGAAACAACACCTAAGACTAACTGAATCCAAAAACTAATCCAACCTGTCAGGCGAAATGTTTGGGCAATTACCCGGAGAGTAGAGGAAGATGATGGGGTATCGGGGGTTTGTGACATAGTTATCTCTATGGTGCTAAAGGCTTGTTAAATTTAATATAAATTTAATATCAAGAAAACAATAGTAGATTACTTATGGATACTGCAATTGTGCCATCTACCTTGCTACTGACCTTGTTGTTATCGGTTGGGTTATTTTTCTTTATTCGGGCTTCAAGCAAAGACCGGACAACAACAGCAGAACTTCTATCTACAGAAGATGAAGCTACTTTAATGCCCAAAGTTAAGGACTATTTTCGCTTGCGTTCTTACCAGGTAGCAGGGATAGACAGAGAAAAAAATCAAGTGGTTTTTGAAGGTTTTGTCCAACCCAGCTGGTTTTTAGCTGTTTTTTTAACACTGCTAGCATCTGCGGGTATGGTTTGTCTAGCATTAGTTTTATCGCTGCTGTTTCCCAATGTTGGTAATTTGTTTCTGGCGTTGGTGCTACTGTCGCCCTTAAGCGGTGTGTTTTATTGGAAAACATCCGGAAGAGTTGAGAAGGTGTGGTTACAGATGGAAGAAGCAAGCCGGGATGAATCAGGCTCTTTAACTAGAATTACTATTATTGCCCATCGAGATGAACTCATAGAGTTACAGAGGGCTTTACAGTTAAAATCTGTTGAATAGTCACTAGAGACGCGAAAAAATTTGGCGGTAACATTAAGTTTTCCCTACGATATGAAATCGCAGGGAAAATTTTACATTTACTTACAGAGCTTCCGGGCAATCTATGAGGCGAGGGGGCAACTCAACTCTAAGAGTGCGGATGCACCTCTATCTGACTTTACTCGGCATCATTTAGCTAGAAATCAACCCATATAAACCAACTTTGTTCAATCATATGGACTGAATCCACTGGCAAATAAATCAGTCACAAACTTAAAAAAAACAAAAATTTTGCATAACCTGAGTAACTTTACCAGTTAAATGATTGTTAGAGGTCACATTCGACAATATAAGATCACCATTGATTTAGTGACTAGCCACAGCCACTGATTCCATGCCTTCCGGGGAATCTAAAGTCCGCAGACTGGGAAACAAGAAATGGTTTTCTTCTACGTATTGAGCGCCAAACAGACCTTTCTCTGCCCAGAAATAACGGTCTGTGGTGTGTTCATTGCGTTTTACAAGTAGCAACGCTGGTGGCGCAATACCTTCAGCTTGAATAAATTTTCTCGCTGCTGTCACAGGTTTTTCTTCGCCACTTTCGATGCTATATTGAGGCACGTGTTCTAAAATCCGCCGTCCTTCTTGACGACGACGACTTTTGCGTTTACGTCTCCTGGCCAACCTATTTTCCTCCTCTTTCAAGCTGTAGATTGTAATTATGGCTACAAAATACCCGGCAATTATATAATTTTTAATTTAAAATATCAAGAGTTTTTAAAGTTTTGATACATAAAAAATAATAAGATGAAGTTGGTAAAGCAGATAATCCCCTGGTGCAAACCATGACTGAAATAATTTAGTTAAGCTTTATTGTAAGAGTGAAAAAAATCAAGCAACTTCACTCTATCTTCCTTGAAATGCCGTGATATTAAGCAAAAGCTAAAAAATGTTAATTTCTGCCAGTTCAGATTTTGTCGCTCTGTGTCGAGAGCAAATAGCACTGCTAACCGAAGGGCTGGGAGCATCTTTAAGTGTTGTTTACCTAACACAAGAATTGCTAGATGATCCTGCTGGTGAGGCGAAACTAATTCCTGTGGTGGTTTACCCGGAGACAGCACTTTTACCACCAGGGGAAGAAGTTGAGAGGATAACTGTTGGTGATGTTCTGATAGTACCTGAGCAACAGGGTAAATTGTTGCAATCCGGGACGGGATCACGGATTTCAGCACCGGAAACCAAAAAAGCGGATGGTGAAAAAGCATTAAAGGAGGAATCTAACTTGAGTGGAGAGCAAACTGTTTTGCCTCTGATTCATGAAGGTGTGATGATGGGTTTATTAGTGACGGGTAGAGAAGATAGAGGATGGAATCCACAAGAGCAAAGGGAAATTGAAAAAATAGCCCAAACTTTGGCGATCGCTTGTATCTTAGATCAACGTCGAGCTTGGCTACAGCATCAGCTACATCAACAACAAGTTCTCCAAGAACAGCAGCGAGATTTGCTTGATAACTTGCTGCATCAGTTTCGTAACCCTCTCACAGCATTACACACTTTTGGCAAACTGCTACTAAAACGGCTACGACCGGGAGATCCTAACCGAGAGGTAGGCGCGAATATTGTCCGGGAAAGCGATCGCCTCCAAGAATTACTGCAACAGTTTAATCAAGTTATTGACTGGACAGAAACAGATTTAACGCCGTTGTCATTACCTGATGTGGAAAAAGAACCCAAACCAGTGCTGTTATTACCGGGAATGGGAGAAATGGAAATTGATTGCTTTGTAGTTGATTTGTTAACACCATTATTAGTAGCAGCTAAAGCAATAGCACAGGAGCGCCATCTGCACCTAATGACAGAAATTCCTAATAATTTGTACCGGGTACGAGTGAATATCAAAGCATTACAGGAAGTATTCAGCAATATAATTGATAATGCTCTAAAATACACGCCTGAAGGTGGTAAAATTGCTATTCAGGTAGGTGAAGAAAAAGCTGATTATCAAGGAGTTGTCATCAGTAACACTGGACCTGGAATTCCACCGGAAGATTTAGCACATTTGGGAGAACGCCATTATCGGGGAATACAAGCGCAAACAACAATTCCTGGTACGGGTTTGGGGTTAGCTATCGCCAAACAATTAATCAAACAAATGCAGGGTGAAATAGAAATTTTCAGCCCTGCGATTAATCCCAACATGACTTCACCAGATGCACCAGGAACTACTTTTATAATTTGGCTACCAATAGGCAATAAATGATATCATGTCCGGGTAATCACTTATGTTGACACACCGCAAGCTTTGGTGGGGTGCTTCAGGTTTAATTAATCAAGCAAACTGTTTCCTGTTTCAACAATAAGTAATTCAGCGAATATGATATAATTATCTAAGTGAAACCAATAAATTTTGATTGATTGTCATTTGTAAATCTGTATCTGGTGCAATGGCGATTAAGTCAACACTGTTTCTACCGAAAAACAGACCAATCAAACCACCGATAGCTGCACCACCTAAAACTTCTTCTGTGGCGATGGCGCGATCGCCTGTCACGGCAGATACTGCGGCCGCTGCGCCTGCACCTAAAACAGTATTTTGAATAATTTTATTAGTGCTAGTACCTTTTTTCACAGTTTCAGTTTTAGTAATTACTTCAGAACTAGCGTTAATTTGATACTCTTGGCCTGTGGTTAAAACTAGTTTGTCAGCAACAAATTGAGAACCACCTTGAGCGGGTTGGAGTTTACCCACAACTTGACTACCGGCGGGAATTACCACAGTTCCTGCTTGGGTAACTATATTTTGATCCACTGTCAGAGTCAAAGGTGCTGTTTCATCTTTTGTCACCAGAATTTTTTCTGCCTGATCATACTTGACGGGAATAGCAGTACCTTGGGGAATGGTTATAGATGATATGGGTTTGGGTGTACTGGGTTGAATAGCTACGATATAAGGTGAATTAACTGATGAAGCTTGATTAGAACTGACCAAGGCTTGATAAATAAAGGCTGCTACTTGTGCCCTGGTGGCGGTTGCGGTGGGACTTAATGCCCTAACGTTAGGATAGTTGACTACAATTTGCTTTTCCGTGGCGGCGGCGATGGGACTACGGGCCCAATCAGCAATGTTAAGGCTATCACTGAAGTATTGCAGAGTTGTTTGGGTATTAGCGTTGGGGGAATAATTAAGACCGTTGGCTAAGGCTACTAAAACTTGTTGGCGGGGAATATTTTGGTTAGGTTGAAAACGATTACCGGGATATCCTGATAAAAAACCGATGGTGTAGGCTTGGCGAATGGCATTAGCTGCCCAAAAATTACTGGATACATCCACAAAATTGATTGCTTGCCGTTGTGGTGCTTTTGAGAAAGCATTGTTAATCATGGCAGCAAATTGAGCGCGGGTCACTGCTTCTTCTGGACGGAAGCTACCATCAGGAAAACCGGCGATTACTCCTCTTTGTGACAATTGTTCAATGAATTGTGCAGCCCAATAGTTAGATGAAACATCAGAAAATCTAGTTTGAGCTAAAGATGGCGCTGCTGTCATTAAAGGTGCTACAGCACCTACTGTGAGGCTTAAACTCATAAGTGCGGCAGTTCCTGATTGGCAATTCTTTAAATTAAACATTGCTATTTACTCCGGTAAAATTAACTTTTCTCTCTGTTATTTATTCAGACAATTTGCTGCTTAGAAAGTTCCTGGTTTTGGAAAAATATCATCAGTAAATTTGTCAGGCTTAATTGTTGAGAAATCCTAGATATATACTTCCTTATATAACTAACCCATTATCAGGACAAAAATAAAGCGATCGCCTACTATACTGATAATGGCTATCGCTGTTAGAAGATGATCAAAATCAGGGATAAAATACTTACTGGCGCTCAATGACTAAATTCGAGTTAAGTACTAATCTCAAGTCTTGTTCTGGTCTTAAGACAAACACTTCAGCTTCTTTTTTGCGTAGCAATACGCTGGCTAAAGCACCGGCTGCTGCACCGGTTACAGGTTCTAATATTTCAATTTTGCGGTTACCTGTAATCAGTGAAATTGCAGTAGAAGTACCAGCACCAATGGCGGCATCTGTTAATATTTGACTGCTATCACTTTTGGTGATGGTTTCTGTGGTGGTAATTACCTGAGAAGAGGCATTAACCGACTGACGACGACCAGAGGGAAAGATGAGTTCCCTGGCTACGAACCGTACACCCCTGACATTTTTACTGTCTCTGTTACGATTGTTGAAATATACTGGTTGCAGTTGTCCTACAACTTTAGTGTTGATGGGAATTAAAACATTTCTTTGACTATCACTGATGTCGTTTGCTATTCTCAATGTCAGGTCTAATGTTTCGCCGCGACTAACCACAATTTTCTCTTGGTCATGGGTAACGGGAAAAGTCACGTTAGCATTACCAGGAATCGTGACTGTTCTCGATGGGCGAATATTATATTGGGCGTTAGCAGGGGGGATGATGGGAATAACAGCAGTGGTGGTAATTGCCATTGTCAGCAGTACCGCAGTTCTATATTTCCATTGGTGAAGGATAGTCATAGAATGGTTGGGGTTTGTGTGTGGTGTATAACATGACGAGGATTGACTAAGATTGTTTCTTATGGTTTTTGCAAGTAATTCTTTTGATAGATCAGGAAATTTTTGGGAAAATTAATAAAATAATTGGTTGCATATGAAAAGGGGAAGGCGGTTGAAATCGCCAATGGCTAACCCTTATGTCTGAAGCCAGTAGCTCTGCTCGCCGTTGATATTTCCGTCATAATATTGTTAAGATTAGTGAGAATACCGACTTCAAAACTACAACCTTGATATTTACATAGGTAAACTATTAATTAGTGCATTTGTACTAAAAAACTAAAACACTTTAGATGCGGCCTTCTAGCCTCAATGATTCCAGTACAACTAATCCTCAAAAATTTCCTTAGTTATCGTGATGCAGCCTTAGATTTTCGCGGTTTGCACACAGCTTGTATTTGTGGTTCTAATGGTGCGGGTAAGTCTTCTCTTTTAGAAGCAATCACGTGGGCGATTTGGGGTGAAAGCCGTGCCGGTGTTGAAGATGACGTAATTCATTCGGGTACGAGCGAAGTTAGGGTTGATTATATTTTTCAATGTAATCAACAAAAATATCGAGTAATTCGCACCAGGGTTCGCGGTGGTAGTGGTGTTTTAGAATTTCAAATCGAAACCGCTTCTGGGTTTCGCCCACTCACAGGTAAAGGTATCCGGGCTACACAAGATTTGATTTTAGAACACATTAAATTGGATTACGATACGTTTATTAATTCGGCGTACTTGCGCCAGGGTCGTGCTGATGAGTTTATGATCAAGCGTCCGACTGAACGCAAGGAGATTTTGGCGGAGTTATTAAAACTCAATCAATATGATCAATTAGAAGAACGAGCCAAGGAGTCATACCGCCAGTTTAAAGCTAGGGCTGAGGAGTTAGAACGTTGTTTAGAGTCGAGCAAAACTCAACTGCAACACCGGGAAAGGACGCAAGCCCAAAAAGCAGAATTAGAAACTGAACTTAACCATATGCAAGAGGTTCAAGCTTTTGAGAATATTCAGTTACAAAGTTTGCAAGTTGTCCAGCACCAGCGCCAAACCTGGGAACAACAACTACATTTTGTCAGGCAACAATATCAAAATTTAACTCAAGATGGCCAGCGATTGGAACAAGAACAGTTAACATTACAAACTCAACTATCGGATTTACAAGCCATATTAAATCAGGAAGCGGAAATTAAAAATGGCTTTACTGAGTATCAACAGTTGCAGGCACGGGAAGAAGCTTTTGGTAATAAATTTCAGGAATACACGCGGTCAACGGCCCTACTGCAACAAAAACAACAGCAACTAACCAGCCAAATTCACGAATTAGAAGGAGAACTGCAACAGGTTCAAGGACAATTAGCAGCACTAGAACAACAAGAACCAGAACTGCAACATACCCTGAATAAATCAAATGAGGTGGAAGCGGCTTTAGCAGAACTGACCACAGCCCGTCGTCGCTTGACTGATTTAGATGAGTTGCAAATGCAGGTTTCTCCTTTGTTACAACAACGGCAAAACCTGCAAAGTCAACTGGATAGAGTTCATGCTGGTTTAGTAGCACGTTTGGAACAGTTACAAGCGACGGAAACTCAACTAAAACGCTGTTTACAACGTCAGCCGTACTTGCAAGAGGTGGCGAGAGAGTTAGAAATGCAGATTTCCCAAATACAAAAAGACAAGGTTTATCTGCAACGAGTACAAGAAAAAGGCCAGGAAAGACGGCATTTTATGGAACGTCTGCAAAGTCAACAACGGGAATATCAAAAAGTATTGGCGGAAATAGAGCAAAAATTGCAAATGCTCCGGACTCCTGATGCAATTTGTCCTTTATGTGAGCGTCCTTTAGATGAACATCATTGGAACCGGGTGGTAAATAAAACTAAAGATGAGTATGAGGATATAGAAGGGCAATTGTGGGTGTTTCGGGAACAAATGGCGGTGTCAGACCGAGAAATTCAGATACTCAGGCAGGAATATCGCGAAATAAACAATAAAGTATCTCCTTATGAGAGCCTGAGAGAACAAAGAGGTCAATTAGCCGCACAATTGCAATCTATAAATGATGCTCATCAACAGTTACAACAGCTGGACGCAGAAAAGCAACATATAGAGCGGGCTTTGCAAGTGGGTGATTACGCTCCTGAGAAACAGGCGGAATTGCGGGAACTAGAAGCATATTTACAACAGTTGAATTACAATGAGCAAAACCACGCCCTGGCTCGGAGTGAGGTGGAGCGGTGGCGGTGGGCGGAAGTGAAGCAAGGGCAAATTAAAGATGCAGCCAAGCGTAAAGCTCAAATAGCTGCCCGTAAACCAGAGTTACAAGGGGTGATTGCTCAATTACAAGCCAGAATTCACGAGGAAAAAACTAATTCTCATTGGGCTAGAGAAATTACTCAACTTGAGCGTTATATTGTGGAAATTGGTTATAGTTCAGAGCAACATAACAACCTGCGCCAATCTGTACGCCAAGCCCAATCTTGGCAATTACGTTATCAACAGCTGCTCTCAGCCCAGGAGCAATACCCCCAACTCCAGAAACGATGGCAAGATTTAGAAGCAGCTAAATGGGAGAGAGGACAGGAGCAGCAAAAACTTTTTACCCAGATTGAAACTATAACTCAACAGTTGGGGGGGTCAGCTAACCCCACTGAGGAAATCAACGCTTTAGAGCAGAAAATTCAAACACGGCGACGGCAACTTGATGAGAAAATTGTCAGTTTAGGGCGTTTGGAACAAATGATGCTGCAAATAGAAACTCTGCAAAATCAGTATGAGCAACAGCAGCAGGATTTAAAACACTTGCGGCGAGAACAAAGAATTTATCAGGAATTGGCGCAGGCATTTGGTAAAAATGGCATCCAAGCACTGATGATTGAAAATGTGTTACCCCAATTAGAAGCTGAAACAAATAAACTATTATCACGGCTGACTGCTAATCAATTGCATGTGCAGTTTATTACTCAAAAATCTGGACGGAGTGGTAAGGCTAAGACGAAAAACGCCAAGCTGATTGATACTTTGGATATTTTAATAGCTGATTCTAGTGGAACGCGAGCTTATGAAACTTATTCTGGTGGGGAAGCATTTAGAATTAACTTTGCTATCCGTTTAGCTCTGGCGAAACTATTGGCACAAAGAGCGGGTGCAGCATTACAATTGTTGATTATAGATGAAGGTTTTGGTACACAGGATGCGGAAGGATGCGATCGCCTGATTGCTTCCATTAATGCGATCGCTTCTGACTTTGCTTGTATCCTCACTGTCACCCATATACCCCATCTGAAAGAAGCATTTCAAGCCCGAATAGAGGTAAGTAAAACTCAACAAGGTTCCCAGTTGCGTTTTTGACATACTCACGGGACTAGAGGGTTCGTGATTGGTCTTTAGCTTGACGGAAATATCAACGGCGAGCAGAGCTAATGGCTTCAGACATGGGGATGATCGGTCAATATGGTGATATGTATTCAGGATCTTGATCATTACTTTGGTAGTGGTCAACTAACTAAGCAGGTTTTATTCAATATTAATCTCACAATTAATGCGGGTGAGATTGTAATTATGACTGGGCCTTCTGGTTCTGGTAAAACTACACTGCTAACTTTAGTGGGGGGGTTGCGTTCTGTTCAGTCTGGTAGTTTGCGAGTTTTAGGGAGAGAATTATGTGGGGCTAGTCCTGAAGAATTAACACAAGCCCGAAGAAGTAATGGTTATATTTTTCAAGCTCATAACCTGCATGGGAGTTTAACAGCACTCCAGAATGTGCGGATGGGTTTGGAAGTGCAACCCAAAATTTCTGCTGGGGAAATGCTCAAGCAGTCACAAGAAATGTTAGAGGCTGTAGGTTTGGGTCAGCGACTCCATTATTATCCGGATAAATTATCTGGTGGACAGAAACAACGGGTGGCGATCGCGCGAGCGTTGGTAAGTAAGCCTAGGATTGTCTTAGCGGATGAACCCACGGCTGCACTTGATAAACAATCGGGGCGGGATGTTGTGGATATCATGCAGAAGTTGGCGAAAGAGCAAGGCTGTACAATTTTGCTTGTGACCCATGACAACCGCATTTTAGATATTGCTGACCGTATTATCCATATGGAGGATGGTCATCTTGTTAAGGATGGTACGACTACTTTTACTAATGGTTAGTGCTGAGTGTTTTTTTCTATAGCCAATTTTTCCCAATTCAGGTACATGATTAGGTGGACTTGATTAAGCAGCGAAGGGTTTTATTAGCGGTAACCAGGACTTGTACGGAGACTAGTCGAGGTATGCTCGCTCTGTAAGACGATGGCTTACATTAACTATCAAATCTCGGATAGATGGTCAAACCATGAACCGAGATTTGAATGGTGCGCGGGGAATTTATCTTTGTGCATTGGTTGATACGCTTTGGTTGAGAGACAATCTCAACTTAGGCATTTCTTAGCATTAGTGATCAAAAAAGTATCGGACTGGTTTAGCCTCCCCAAATTTTATCCAAAACCAAATCCGGTGAAATATCCGCTATTTGACCTGTAGGTGATTTAATGGCCAGAAATTTATCACTTGTTGGCAGCAACTGGGCTGGATCTGTGGAGCCAAATAGGGCAATAGTATAGGTTTGCACTGCGACACTTAAGTGAAGTAGTGGATCAGCAGTGGACAACATCAAACTTGCTCCACTAATCATGGCTGCTAATTTGCCAATGTTATTAGGAGCAGTCACCTTGATAGTAGGAATCCTCTCCAGGAGCCATGGCCCAAGTTGCTCATTTTCAGAGCCTTGAATCACTACCACAGGCAAATCCGGCTGCTTGTGTTGACATTCCTGAATAATTCGCTGCCAATACTCCACAGGGTAGAGTTGATCCAAACTTTGTTGAGATGTCTCACTAAAACCAACATTAACTAATATGTAGCCTGTTTCATTTACCCCCAAACGATTTTGTTCATTTTGTGACCACTCAATGTCTGGTGTTGGCACGTTCAGCGATAACTGCGGGCGGGGGGTTTTAATCCCTAAAGGTTGTAATAAGTCGTGGTATAGTGCCGCTTGGTACTGGTTTGGTTGGTAAGGCACGGAATTAGTGAGAAAAACTGCTCCTTTGCCTTGGTAGCCAATGCGGGTGGGAATTCCTGTTAACCAGAGTAAAAGACCGATTAAGGAACTTTGTCCCACACTGATAACCACATCATACTCGCGATCGCGAATCATGCCCACCAGATTGATCCAATCGGCTAAACTGTTGCGGTCTTTGTAATCAAAGGTCAGTACATTATTAACTGACTTGCTCACCCGGTAGGCAGCCTTTGACCGGGGTTCAACAACGACATCTAACTGAATGTTAGGGTAATAACGCTTCAGATCATCTAGTGTCGGGAAGAAAAGAATTTGGTCGCCAATTCCACCAGGGACAAGGGCTACTACTCGCATAATTTTTATTGAAGCTTACTCGCTACTTATTTTAGGGGAATATAGGTATGAGAAATTATTCATTGGTCATTGGTCATTGGCAACACCTACCCAGTTATTGATTTTTTGAGGTTTTCTATGTATTTACTCATTCCATCGGCGGGAATCGGCAAAAGAATGGGGGGAACCCGTAATAAACTCCTCCTAAAGGTGCGATCGCAACCAATTATTGCTTGGACTCTTCAGGCTGCGGCTGCGGCTAGTACAATCAAGTGGATAGGAATTATTTCTCAACCCATTGACTGGCCGGACTTCAAAGGGATTCTCGCTGATGTGAATGTGAGTAAACCGGTGGAATTTATTACTGGTGGCTCCACACGTCAAGAATCCGTTTACAACGGCTTACAGGCTCTACCGGCTGCCGCAGAACAGGTATTAATTCATGATGGCGCTCGATGTCTAGTCACACCAGATTTACTCAACTCATGCGCCGAAGCCATCCGCCAATGTTCTGGTTTAATTGCAGCTGTACCTGTGAAAGATACTATCAAAGTTGTTGACCACCATGGCATGATTGAAAGCACACCCGACCGGCGACAATTGTGGGCAGCACAAACTCCTCAAGGATTTAATGTGCAATTATTGAAACAGTGCCACGCTCAAGGTATTAGTCAAGGTTGGGAAGTGACTGATGATGCTGCTTTATTGGAAAAATGCGGTATTAAGGTCCGAATTGTCCCCGGAGAAGAAACCAACTTAAAAGTTACTACTCCTCAAGACCTAGCGATCGCTGAATTTATCCTCAGCAACCGAGAAAAACAGGATAAATGACAAACGCCGACGCAAAATTTGACATTCCCGCCGTTACCACTGCTGATGAAATAGAGGACATTGGATTTGCAGTAGCATTACATAAAGCTATTAAAGATTAACTCCTGGAATTGCAAAAGTTGCAAAATTGAAATATCTAGTTAAGGATCTGGGTACTGGTTAGTCGCCAGTTCCTAGTCAAACGATGCAATAAGGAGTAACCAAAAGATGCTGGCATATCTTCTAGCTTTTGTGGTTGGACTTGGTAGTTTAGCCATTTACATAGCAGCTTTCTTTTTCCCAGAAATCCACCGTAAGAATGACTTTATCTGGAGTGGTGTAGGACTGTTCTATGCTTTGGTCTTATGGGTGTTTGCACCACGCATTTCAGGGGGTCTATTGCTAGGTCATGTGGCTAGCGTGGCTCTTTTGGTTTGGTTTGGTTGGCAAACTCTTTCATTACGTCACCAAATTACTCCCCCAACACAACAAACCCCAGTATCCAGTCCTGAGAGGGTGAAAACCTTACCCATGCAAGAACGGCTAACTCAGGTACAACAAAGTATTGGTAGTACCTTAAGGGGAATAAAAGACAAAGCGCAACAAACCATAACCAAGAAAACGCCAGAAACCCCCACACCAGAGGAAACAACTGTTGTGGCTACTGAGAAACCATCTGTTGAGATTATTGATAAAACTTCTGCCCAACCAGAAGCAACAGCAGAGGAAAAAGCTACTCTCACCGCCACTGAACCTGAAACCAAGGAACCAACTCCACCCAATTCCCCACCTGCTGAAGTGGTAGCAGCAGCCGAAGCAGAGGCTGAAACTGAAGAAAAACCACCAATTCCCGCTGAGGAAATTGCACCCGATGCTGCACTAGCTCCCCCTGCAGAAGCGCCACCGGAAAAAATGCCCCCTAGTCAACCTAGTTGACTTTTATTCAACCAACGCTTAAATTATAATTTAAGCGTTGGGTTTTACTTGTAGCGAATTTTGCCCAAGTGAGGTACGTCATTAACAAGCAGGATGCTTGTGTTACAAGACTATCATTTACATTTGTTGGTAAATTTTTATAATTAGATAACTTAGAAAATTTTGACAAATAGAATTTTAATAAATTCTAGACATTTTCTGAAAAAGTAAAAAAGATGTTCTTATCTTGATTTATCGTCATTAGAATATCATGATAATTAATTTTTTATGTTGTTGATGGCAAATTTTACCCTGATGTGGTAGTGCAACGGGAAAGATGCCCGCAACACAAGATTTATATTATTTATATTTTTCTGAGACTTAAAATAATGTATTTATCAACATATTCTGTTATAATATAGTACCTTTGAATTATAAAAATTTAAACGGTAGACCAAATTAATTAATAGGTTAGATCATCATGTCTAGTACACACACAGGTATTGAGTGGACTGATAAAACTTGGAATCCAACAACTGGTTGTAATAAAGTTAGTCCAGGCTGTTTACATTGCTATGCAGAAGCTTTGACTAAAAGGTTTCCTAATAATTTTAAGAATGGGTTTGATTTAACATTACATCCAGAAAGGCTAGCAGAACCATTAAAGTGGCGAACACCTAGCAGAATATTTGTGAATTCAATGAGCGACCTTTTTCATGAAGAAGTACCTTTAGATTTCATTCAAAAAGTATTCACAGTGGTTGAGGCTACACCTTGGCATATATATCAAATATTAACAAAAAGACCTGAACGGGCAGTTGAGTTAGCCCCTAGCTTAGTATTTCATAAAAATATTTGGTTGGGTGTATCAGTGGAAAATCAAAACTATGTCCCTCGAATTGACTTACTACGTCAAATACCTGCATCCGTGCGTTTTCTTTCATGTGAACCACTTTTAGGCTCATTGAATCTTGACTTAAAAAATATTCATTGGGTTATAGTGGGTGGAGAATCTGGTCAAAAACATCGCCCAATGAAAATGGAGTGGGCTGAGGATATTCGCGACCAATGTCAAAAAGCTGGAGTAGCATTTTTCTTTAAGCAAGTTGGTGGTAGAACTTCTAAAGCTGGTGGTAGGTTGCTAGATGATAGAATATGGGATGAAATGCCTTCAGCTTGGCAACAACATCACATTGAGTGGGGTGCATTGGCGCGCAAGTTAGTCATTAAAAAAGAAAGTTTGGAGCTTACTGCTTCGGTGGAAATGTAACTTTAACTGAATCTCCAAAGGTATTTTTTCTTCTTTCATTAGCAGGTGGTTCTGCGGTAATTTTACCTTTGTTTTCCAGATTATTAAGGGCGGTTTTGTAATTCTTGCTGATATAGCTTTTGCCAACACTATGCTGTCGATGAATTTCTTCCATAGTTATTGTTTGTCCAGCAAATTCATCTAGTAGCATTTGTTCTAATTCATCCAGAGGAGGATTTTCAAACAAAGAGGTTTGAACAAACGTGGATGGATTGTACTCCAAAGAAGGTACACCTTGATTTTGGTAAGAACTTTCTTTAGCCATAATGTCTTTGATAATATTATAGCCCGTGGAATTTTTACTTACAAAAATTAAATAATGGCTAGTACGATTTCCACTTTCATGTTTAAAACGAAAAGGTAGGACGTATTTGCCACCCATTTCTTGCAGAGCTTCGCAAATAGCCTCCACAATTGTTACCTCCCGTTCTTCTCTCTTAAGTGCTGGCACTTTTTCGCGTAAGCTATCTGCTCGTGTTTCTCCAAATAACGCATTTATAAGTTCTTTCACAGATGAGTTACCTAAACCCATATTAATTCGATTATAATTAAAAAAGAAAAGGCAATCGCAGCCCCAGTTTTTGACAAGTGAGTTTATAAGCTCTAATGATAATCCCTTGTATCCCCAAGGGTCTACAAAAAATAACGTCGGACCTAATTTTAACTGATTAAATCTTTGGACAATATTTTCGTCAACTTCATAATTGATTATGCGAGGTTTGTATTTTAAATTTTCGATACCAGGAATTGTATTTATAGCATCTTGAAGAAAATTAGTATGTTCCGAATTAGCATCATTAAATACTGTTTCCAACATATTTAGCATATCTGGGTGAGAAATTGATGTTTCTAAAACTTTTATGGGTGTTGATTTGGAACCATCTTTATATCTACCTGGTCCAGCAAAAAGGTCTACATAGCCAATTTTATTGCCTTTTTCCTTAACCCGTGGCATGATCACTTTTGCCCAAGCCAAAAAATATTTTTCAACAATTCTAGCTTTTATTAAAGATTGCTCTTTTTGTTCATCAAAGAAGGAATCGCTAGTCATAAGTAATCAGGACTTACGCAACTGGCACAGGCGATCGCTAGAATATAGTATTATTGTACTACAATAAATAACATAACTGGCACAATCAGTCTCGGTGCGGCGGAAGCGTCGCGCCGAGACTAAACTCCAGTAAAAAGCCAATTTT
>NZ_JANQDH010000061.1 GCF_029891735.1 Chrysosporum bergii ANA360D | reverse complement strand
CCTTTAACTCTATGCCCATCACCACTTTGCCATAGCGTAAACAAATATCCATCCTTCCAGAACCAATGGCATATTCTCGTTCTAACGTACCACCACCATTTACTACCCGATGTAAAAATGCCATTAACACTAAATGGGGAGCGATTTCATGATAGGGCGCACTTTTGAGTAGTGGTTCCCCATGTTGTCGCCAAAACTCCAGAAATGCTTCCAATAATTCATCGGGTAATAGCTCCCCCTGTTCATTTAACCAACGAGGTTCAATAACTCCAATGGAAGCTCTGGTTGTGTAACTTAACACCAAGGGTAGAACTTCCCGATAAATTGGATTGGCAATTTCCAAACCCTGTCCTCGGTCTCGACACAGTCCTAAATCCAGGACGTAACGAATATCATCCTGGGGTACATCAGGTAGATCTTCACCTGCTAAAATTGGTTCAATAATAGTTTTGACTCTATCTTCCCGTAATCTTTCTGCTAAGCTGTCTAAATGGGTATCCTGGCGCTGAATGAGAATTTCTTTGGCTCGGTTAATGACTTCAGCAGTAATGGGTTGGGTAATATCTTTCACCAAAACCTGGGTAGCTTGACGAGCTAGGGCGTTGACTAACCACGGTTGTCCATCGGTCAAATAAAATGCCTGGTGGATGGCTTCCGGAGTAAACACCTGTCCCGTAGCTTGTGTATGTTGTAAGTAAAGTTCTTCTACTTCTGATAAAGTAAAATTACTGAGGGTTAAAGACTCAGCCTTGATATTGAAAGGACTGGAAGTATTAAGTCTTTCACTTCCACCGGATTTAACCTTATAGTCCCGCACATCCCGCATACCAATCAACCCCACCGAATGGGGAAACGCCCGGGGACGACGGGGAAAACCTGAACGTAATTGTCTTAAAATAAAGATTAAAGCTTCATCTGTTAG
>NZ_JANQDH010000060.1 GCF_029891735.1 Chrysosporum bergii ANA360D | reverse complement strand
GGGCGAGATTGGTACTAAGATCGCTTTGAGAGCAAATTAATTTCATAAATCTGAACACAAATAGTGAAGGATCATCCTAGCAAATTTTCCCCTATCCTAGCTTATGCTTCCAACCCCCCACCAATTCCACTCAGTTATCAGTTTATTTGAGTAATGCCATGAGTTGAGGGTGTTGGGTTTCGTATTAAACTCAACCTACGTTAATCTTATATTTAATTCCACTGACCCACTCAGAATAAAATCGGTAAGGTTATTTTTTAAAAACTCCTTCTCACCATGCCCAAACACTTTAACACTGCTGGTCCTTGCCAATCTGACATCCACTATATGCTCTCCCCCACGGTTCGACTACCAGACTTGAAAGCACTAATTGATGGTCGCAATTACTTTATCATTCATGCACCGCGACAAGTAGGCAAAACCACCGCTATGATAGCCCTAGCTCAAGAATTGACTGATAGTGGGGAATACACCGCCATCATGCTTTCTTTAGAAGTAGGGGCACCTTTCTCTCAGGATCCGGGTATGGCTGAACGTGCAATTTTGGATGAATGGCAAGAATCCGCTTGTGTTTACCTACCAACTAATCTTCACCCACCCCGTTGGCCACCATCTCAACCCGGGCGGCAAATTGGAGCCGCATTAGCCAGCTGGGCTAAGGTTGCTACTCGTCCCCTAGTGGTTTTCCTGGATGAAATTGATGCTTTAGCAGATGAAACATTAATTTCTGTTCTCAGGCAATTACGCTCGGGTTATAATCGCCGTCCCCGGGCGTTTCCCCATTCGGTGGGGTTGATTGGTATGCGGGATGTGCGGGACTATAAGGTGAAATCCGGTGGAAGTGAACGACTCAATACCTCCAGTCCTTTCAATATCAAGGCTGAGTCTTTAACCCTCAGTAATTTTACTTTATCAGAAGTAGAAGAACTTTACTTACAACATACGCAGGCTACGGGACAGGTGTTTACCATAGAAGCAATTCAACAGTCATTTTATTTAACCGATGGACAACCGTGGTTAGTAAACGCCCTAGCTCGTCAAGCTACCCAGGTTTTGGTGAAAGATATCACCCAACCCATTACCGCTGAAGTGATTAACCGAGCCAAGGAGATTCTCATTCAGCGCCAGGATACCCATTTAGATAGTTTGGCAGAGCGATTACGGGAAGATAGGGTCAAAACCATTATTCAACCTATGTTATCTGGATCCGACTTACCGGATACCCCGGAGGATGATCGCCGTTTTTTACTAGATTTAGGCTTGGTAAAGCGTAGCCCTTTGGGCGGACTAACCATTGCCAATCCCATTTACCAGGAAGTGATTCCTCGTGTTTTGTCCCAGGGTAGTCAGGATAGCTTACCCCAAATTCAACCCACTTGGTTAAATTCTGACAATACTCTAAATCCTAACAAACTATTAAATGCTTTCCTAGAGTTTTGGCGACAACATGGGGAACCACTACTCAAAAGTGCGCCCTATCATGAGATTGCTCCCCATTTAGTTTTAATGGCATTTTTACATCGGGTAGTGAATGGTGGTGGTACGTTAGAACGAGAATATGCCATTGGTTCTGGAAGGATGGATATTTGTTTACGCTATGGCAAAGTGGTGATGGGCATAGAGTTAAAGGTGCGGAAAGAAAAGTTAGATCCGCTAACCCAGGGTTTGATTCAATTGGATAAATATCTGGATGGG
>NZ_JANQDH010000059.1 GCF_029891735.1 Chrysosporum bergii ANA360D | reverse complement strand
AGTCCACCCCCGCGATCGCGACGGCATAAACCCAGATCTAACACGTATCGTAAGTTATCTTCTGGCGTATCAGCTAAGTCTTCACCAGCTAACATAGGTTGAATAATGTCCCTGACCCTATCTTCCCGTAATCTTTCTGCTAAGCTATCTAAATGGGTATCCTGGCGTCGAATCAGAATTTCCTTGGCTTGGTTAATCACTTCAGCAGTAATGGGTTGGGTAATGTCTTTCACCAAAACCTGGGTAGCTTGACGAGCTAGGGCGTTAACTAACCACGGTTGTCCATCAGTTAAATAAAATGCCTGATGGATGGCTTCCGGAGTAAACACCTGTCCCGTAGCTTGTGTATGTTGTAAGTAAAGTTCTTCTACTTCTGATAAAGTAAAATTACTGAGGGTTAAAGACTCAGCCTTGATATTGAAAGGACTGGAGGTATTGAGTCGTTCACTTCCACCGGATTTAACCTTATAGTCCCGCACATCCCGCATACCAATCAACCCCACCGAATGGGGAAACGCCCGGGGACGACGGGGAAAACCTGAACGTAATTGTCTTAAAATAAAGATTAAAGCTTCATCTGTTAG
>NZ_JANQDH010000058.1 GCF_029891735.1 Chrysosporum bergii ANA360D | reverse complement strand
CCTTAGAAACTAACCTAACCATTGACCACATAATCCCCCTAGCCCGTGGTGGTCAAAACGATATCAGTAATTTACAAACCCTCTGCTTTACTTGCAATCAACGCAAAACAGATAAACTTGACTTTCGATTCCGGCGACATTTTCAGGGTTAGGTATGAATTACCTGGATTACAAGATACCTTTCAACTAGGTGCTACAGTTTGCTATTCTGGCTTATCTCTAGCTCAGTTGGTGTTTAAGAAATGCTATATGATCAATGGTAAATACCCCATTAGAGATTTAAATGAGGATAGAACCTTTAAATTTTAGCATCAGCAAGGAGGATAAGACAATGACAACAAAGCTTACTATGTCTTCACTTTATGCTAAACTCTCCAAACTTGGCTTTAACCAAGACTACGTAAGAAACAACGGGTTACCAAGTTGGTGGAATGATGAACTCAACGATAAACCTATTGCTGTTTTAGAAGGGGCTGGTTATATTGCTGATAACCTTAATCTTGACTTAAAATCCTTGCTGGAAGAAGAGAAAATCAGGTTTAATCCCCTCCCTGTCACTAAGTTTAAGCAGCATAACAGTAAAAATAACGATTATCCTTATGTAGGTCAAGCTTTAGTTAGTCGTGTAGCTGAGTTAATTGCTTGCAGTACCGAGGTAAATTTTACATCTTTACCTACCAATGTAAAGGAAATTCGGGCAGAAATTTTAACAAATAATACAACAGTTAATTTAATTTCCCAACTTAAATATTGTTGGAGTAAGGGAATAATTGTTGGTTGTTTTAATAATTTCCCTCAAAAAATAAAGAAGTTTGCAGGGTTAATTCAATGGCAATTTGATTCTCCTATAATCATTCTCAGTTCAAATCATAAACACTCTGCTAGATTCGCTTTTGACTTAGCGCATGAATTAGGTCATTTAGCATTAGGACACTTAAAAGAAGGGATTTGGGTTGATGAAAAAATAGAGTTTGGTTGCAATGATGATGATGAATGTCAAGCCAATAAATTTGCTACTCACTTATTATTAGGTGACTGTGATGATTGTTTGGGGAATAAAAAAATTAAAGATGCTGATCACCTTTGTAATTACGTTGTTAATACCATTATTCCCCAATATCCAGGAGTTGAAGCAGAAGCGGTAATTCTAAACTATGGATGGCATAATAAAGACTATTTTCCTTTATCAATGAAAGCTTTAAATAAGTTAGATTGTCCTATTAATGGTCGAGAGATTATTAATGAATATTTAGCTGAGAAATTAGACTGGGATAAGTTTAATGATGAAAGTTATGAGTATTTAGAGAAAGTCTTAGGAGTTTAATTTTGTCAGGGTCATTTTATTTTTTAGATAACGATATCATTCTTAAACTTGTCACTTTTAATTTATTTGATAATACCCTAATAAGTTTTAGTATTGATACAAATCAAGTAAAAATACTTGATACATTTAAATATAAATTTGGCAATCCAATTAAACGTAACAGAGGCAAGCAAGTAATTAATGTCTCTCAAGAAAATATAGAAAAAGCATTACAAATTACTAAAGATTTTATAACTATTTCAGACACAAATTTTGATTTTGATATGGACAGAGAGATTTTTACTAAACTGTGGGACTATTTTACTAAACTAAATAACGCTAGTGAGACCAGCAAAAATATTAATAAAAATAAAGACAAAGGAGAAGCAATTTTAATTAGTCATATTTGCTATCTTAGCCAACAAGGTCATCGCAATAATTATTTATTAACAAGTGATAAAAACTGTTTAAGAGCTTTAAATAATTCTGGTTTTACTGATCTTATTGAACATCTGAATGGTAAAGTATGGTGTTTAGAGCAGTTGATTTTAAAGTATATTGAAGAATTTGGTTTTGATATAATACAACCTAAAATTTACCCTGTTCGAGATTGTGATATGAATATAAAAATGATATTTGGCTATAGTATCCAAGAACTAGAAGGCGCAGTAAAAGAAAGTTTGGAAAAAGAAATTGCAGGATTAAGACAAGACACTTGTAACTTACTTTATCCTTATCCCAACTTTTAGTTACTAAACACTCTATCTTGAAGGTAAAGCCACCCCACACCCAGGGCTATTTCATCCCTTCCTACCCCTGGGGTAAGTCATCTGTTTTGATGGTTGGGAGATTTTAACTTATACTTATTGCTATTTTTGGGGTGATGTTGGGGAACTATTAAAATAAACGTATTGAATAATTAACAGTTAGGGTATTTTATGGGACTGGGTGAGGCTGACACGAGAGTTAAGTTAATAGATCCAATTTTGCATGACCGGGGGTGGACGGAAGATTATATTAAAAGAGAGGAAACACCGGGAAGTATTGAGATTATTGACCATGAATCACCTAAACGCAGTCGGGGAAGAGTTGATTATACTTTACGGTTAAAGGTGAGGAAAGATACTCAGCCCGTGGCTGTTGCACTGATTGAAGCCAAAGCCGAGGATATACCACCAACTCAAGGGCTGGAACAGGTGAAGCGTTATGCTCAAGGGTTAAATGTAAAGTTTGTTTTTTCTAGCAATGGTCATTTATATGTGGAGTATGACAGATTTACTGGTATTACTACTCAAGCTCTACCTTTAAGACAATTTCCTACCCCTGAAGAATTAAGAAGGCGTTATCAGCAGGGGATGGGGTTTGATTTAGTGGAAGAGGTGGCTAAACCGTTGATTACTCCCTACAAAAATGGGGAAAGTGAAAGACGTTATTACCAAGATGCTGCTATTAGAGCAGCTTTTGAAAAAATAGCTCGTTGTGAGAAGTTGAATCTACCCAAGCGGGTTTTATTGTCTTTGGCTACGGGGGCTGGAAAGACTTTTATCGCTGGTAATCTTTTACGACGGGTGGCTGATGCTGGACAGTTAAGACGGGCTTTATTTGTCTGTGATAGAGATGAGTTGCGTATCCAAGCCACAGGAGCTTTACAAGTATTATTTGGTGGGGATGCAGCCACGGTTGAAGGAAAAGACGCGAAGAAAAATGCTCGGGTTTTAATTGCTACTTATCAAACTTTGGATGTTAGCAAAGAAGAAGATACCGCTAATTTTTTAACTCAAAATTATCCGGTTAATTATTTTAGTCATATTATTATTGATGAGTGTCATCGGTCTGCTTGGGGGAAATGGTCACAGGTTTTAACTCGCAATCCTGATGCTGTACAAATTGGCTTAACGGCGACTCCAAGACAGTTGGTAGGTTTAGAAGATACCCCAGCAGCGCAACAAGATGCGGCTATTAATGCTGATAATTTGCGCTATTTTGGCGAACCTGTGTATGAGTATGATATTGGACAAGGAATTGAAGATGGCTATTTAGCTGCTTGTGAAATTATTACTAGTGAAATAAATATTGATAAGGATTGTTTGACTATTGATGAAATTATGGCACGTAATCCGAGAAATGCCATTACTGGTCAACCTGTGACTAGAGATGAGTTAGAGGAAGAGTATAAAAATAAAACTTATGAAAATAAAATTCTTTTACCTGATAGAGTAATTGCTATGTGTGAGGATTTGTTTAAGTATCTGTTAGCTACTGGCAGTCCTGAACAAAAAACAATTATTTTCTGTGTCCGGGATAGACACGCTGACGATGTGGCGGCACAATTAAATAATCTTTATGCCCAATGGTGTCAACAGGAAGGTAAACAGCCTTTAGAGAATTATGCTTTTAAATGTACTGCTAAGTCATCGGGAAATGATTATTTACCAGATTTAAAGGGGTCAAGTCGTTCTCATTTTATTGCTACTACTGTTGATTTGTTGACAACTGGTGTGGATGTCCCCTGGTTAGAAAATATTGTTTTTTTTCGTTATCTTGAGTCACCAATTACTTTTTATCAAATGGTGGGAAGAGGAACTAGGTTAAATGTTTCTACTAATAAAATGATGTTTCGGGTGTATGACTATACTAATGCTACTAGATTATTTGGAGAGGAATTTTTAACTAAAATTAGCCGCAAGTCGCCGAATAAATCAACACCTGTTAATCCCCAACCGAAAAAAGCAGTTCTTAGCGTTGTTGTTGAAGGGTTTGATGTGAATATTACCCCGGAGGGGCGCTATACTTTGACTAATGCAGATGGTAAAGGTGTGCGGCTTCCTGTGGAAGAATACAGGGAACTGTTAACGCAAAGGTTGGTGACATAAGTACCAAAGGTTGATGAATTTCGGGCTGTGTGGGTGAATCCAAAAGAACGCCGCAAGTTGTTAAACTCGCTACCAGGTGGGGAGAGTTCTGTTTTGAGGTGGCGGGAGTTGGAATCTTTACAGGATTGTGATTTATATGATGTGTTGGGGGAGTTGGGGTACAGTTTAATACGACAAACAAGGGTAAACCGGGCAGAAGCTTTTACTTATAACCAGCTTCTCTGGTTAAATGATATGCCGGAAGTGTCAGCAGCTACGGTTAAGGCTTTGGTGAGACAGTTTGTCAAGGCGGGAACTGATGGCTTAGAAAATTCTAAGTTGTTTCAAACTCCAGAGGTGACGACAGCCGGGGGACTGGAGGCGCTGAGGTTGTTGGGTAAGCCTGCTGATGTTTTGCTAGATGTTAAGGTGAGGTTGTTTGCGGCGTGATGGATACTGATGTGAAGAAACGGGAGGGGGTTGATAAAAAGCTTCCTGATGGGTGGAAGTGGGTAAAGTTGGGGGATGTATGTAATGAAATCTATCGCTATCCATCATTTTACGGGATGGAGCATCTCCTCAGTGGTGTTCCTGTTATCAGAGGCGAACACCTTGACGACGAAGGTAAAATTTCAACCGATTGGAGTCAGTATTGGTTTGTTAGTCCTGAAATATCAAATAAATTTCCTCGTACAATTTTGGCAGAAGGAGACATAGTTTTTACGGTTAGAGGAACAATTGGAAAAGTTGGAATCGTTAGAAAATCTCATATTGGTTCTCAAATTTCTCCAAATTTAATAAAAATTTCATCAGCTAATTATGTTGATTCTTTTTATCTTTGGTATTACCTCAAAAGTATTCAAGGAACTAAAGATAAAGTCAAGGACAATGCAGTTACAGTTGCCACAGTAAAAGCTGAAGATTTAGAAAATCTTAAAATCCCTCTCCCCCCACTGGCTGAACAAAAGCGAATTGCTGCAATATTAAATGAGCAGATGGAAGCAGTTGACAAGGCGAGGAAGGCGACAGAAGCACAGTTAGACGCTGCTAAACAACTACCCGCCGCTTACCTTCGTGCTGTGTTCAATAGTCCAGAAGCTCAGAAGTGGGAGAGGAAGACATTAAGAGAGATATGCACTGGTGATGGACAGTATGGAACATCAGAACTTGCCACATCAGAAAACATAGGGTTGCCAATACTAAGAATGGGTAACTTATCTGAAGGAAAAATAACTTGGAATAATTTGAAATATATTCAACTCCCCAATTCAGATGAAGAAAAATATAAATTACAAAAAGGCGATATTATTTTTAACAGAACTAATAGTGCAGAATTAGTTGGTAAAACTGCTGTATTTGATGATTCACGCGATGCTGTATTTGCTTCATATTTAATTCGATTTAAAGTTATTGAAACAATAGCCAATCCTAATTATGTATCAGTTTATATAAACTCATCTCATGGACGGCGCTTTATAGAAGCAAATATGGCTCGCGCAATAGGACAGGTTAATATAAGTGCTTCAACTATGCACAAAATGCCTATTCCTCTACCAGCATTAAATCAACAAGAAAAAATATCTCAAACTTTATCTAACAAAATGCAATCTATTGACAAACTTAGATGTTCCCTAGAATCTCAACTTGAAGCAATAAACCAACTCCCAGCCGCTATTATGCGTCAAGCCTTTAACGGCAAACTGTAACCTGTAACCTGTATAAAACTAATGCCAAATGCCCAAAAGTAAATCATTTGCAGAAAATTATCCCCATCTTACCCGCTTTGTGGAAGAAATAGGCTGGATAGAAATAGGAGAGAGCGAATATATTAACTCTTTTGTCAGAGCTTATGATTTAGGTGGTACTGTCTATGAAGGAAAGCCCAACTATTCTAGTTTAGAAGCTGCATTCCAGGATTTAGAAGCAGGTATCAAAAAATATTTAGAAGAGAACGGAATTTAATTTATATCTAATGGCTAAAACACAAACTAACGGTAAAAACGGGAAAAACTTTTCTACCCAACAGGGACTAAATAGCTACATCAAAAGCATTTGTGATATTATGCGCCGTTCTAACTGTGCGGGTGCATTACAATACGTCCCCGAATTAAGTTGGATATTGTTTCTGCGGATTTTGGATGAATTAGAAGAACGAGAAGCAGAAGAAGCAGAAGCTGTGGGTGATAGTTTTACGCCATCGCTGCAACCTCCTTACCGTTGGCGGGACTGGGCTGCACCCCAAGGGTTGACGCGGTTACAATTCCAGATGGGGGGGACATTGGGCGGGTTTATGTCATTCGTTAACAATGAATTAATACGCCATCTGCGGGAATTAAAAGACCAGCCCACTGCTACGCCTAGACAAAAAATTATTAGTGAAGTTTTATCAGCAACAGAAAAGGTCAGGTTAGATACTGAAACTAATTTGCTTGATGTTTTAGATAAAGTCCATGAAATTAGTGTCAATTCTGTAGACACTACCCACATCTTCCACATCTCCCAAATTTATGAAGGCTTGCTGCTGAAAATGGGAGAAAAAAATAATGATGGTGGACAGTTTTTTACTCCCCGTGAAATTATTCGGGTTATGGTAGAAGCTTTAAATCCACAAGTGGGTCAAACTGTTTATGATCCTTCTTGCGGAACGGGTGGTTTTTTAGCCCAAAGTTATGAATATATGCGCTCATGTTTGGGGAATGATATTACAGGTGAACAGTTGGAAACTCTAAAATTACGCACCTTCTACGGACGGGAAAAAGAAAACCTCATCTTCCCCATTGCTTTGGCTAATTTAATGTTACATGGCATTGACCAGCCCAATTTATGGCATGGTAATACTTTAACGAAGGGTGCAACCTACGCTGATTTATTTTTGACTGCACCGCCTTTATTTGATGTTATTCTTACTAATCCTCCTTTTGGTGGGAAGGAACATAAAACAGTCCAAGCACAGTTTACCTTTAAAACCAGTGCTACCCAAGTTTTATTTTTACAACACGTAATTGATAGTTTAAAACTTGGTGGTCACTGTGGCATTATTTTAGATGAGGGGGTGCTGTTCCGCACTAATGAAACTGCTTTTGTTCAAACTAAACGCAAGTTATTAAATGACTGTAACTTGTGGTGTATTGTTAGTTTACCTCCTGGGACATTTGTAGCTGCGGGCGGGGGTGTTAAGGCCAATATTCTGTTTTTTACTCGCGGTCAGGTGACAGAAAAAATTTGGTATTATGATTTATCTGATGTGAAGGTGACAAAACGTCAACCTTTGACCCGCAAGCATTTTGATGAGTTTTTAGCATTGCTACCAGAACGCAAAGACAGTGCAAGAAGTTGGACTGTGACTCGTGCTGAAATTGAAGCAAAAAATTATGATTTAAAGGCGGTTAATCCTAATATTGAGGTTGAGGAAGATAATCGCACCCCAGAAGATTTGTTAAGTTTTATTGAGGAAAAAGCGCAGGAAGTAGCAGCAGCGTTGGCGGTGTTGCAAAGGTGACAGGATACCGTTATGTAAGCTCTCTTACTTCTCAGACATCCTCTTAGATTGGGATCTGTTAGCATTATTGAACATACAAGACATAAAAATGTTAAAGATATTTTTGTAATTACCATTTCCACAGAGGACATTTAACCATGAGACCACAACCCATACCCCCACAACCAGGACAAGAATCTGTTTGGGATTATCCCCGTCCCGCCGTTCTACAAGATACAGACAAACACCTAAAAGTCATTTGCAATGGTATTGTTTTAGCAGAAACCACCAGAGGAAAAAGGGTTTTAGAGACTAGTCATCCTCCCGCCTATTACTTCCCCCCAGAAGACATTAAACTAGAATATCTAGTGGAAACACCTAGAAAAAATCTCTGTGAATGGAAGGGAGCATATGAATATTATGATGTCCACATCGGTGATTCCCTGAAAAAGTATGCAGCTTGGCGATACTTTGATCCAACTCCTAATTTTCTGCCCATTCAAGAATATTATGGTTTTATTGCCGCTTTAATGGATGCTTGTTATGTTAATGATGAGCTAGTAACACCCCAAGCCGGTGATTTTTACGGAGGATGGATAACTGCGGATATTGTCGGACCTTTTAAAGGTGGTCCCGGTACTTGGGGATGGTAAATGTAGAATTTAATCTGTTTTTTCGGGAGTAGCACTTTTTAGATGTTCAAAAAAACGGGACATCCAAGGTTGACTGGCGAGAATCGCCGCTAAAACCGCTATAAACAAGGAAAGGGCTAAAATTTGTTCGCGAGGGATTTCCAGTACCCCACGTAAAATCACTTCTCGCAATGCTGATACAATGGTAATTTCTACGGCTGCGCCTACAGAAATACGTTCCTCTTGTAAATAATCAATTAACAGTCGAAATAATTCCACTAAAATTAAAATGAATAGTATATCAGATGTGACTTCCCGTAAGTCTAAAGGATGGAGAAATGAGTAAAACATATCTCCTAATCTCAGCAGCATGACACCAAACAACCCCAAGCATAGAGAAATAACAATGAAGTCTTGAAAAATTTCTAAATTCCTGACAATTCTGGATCGTTTAAACCAACTTGTTATTTCTGTAACTACCCGGTATGACATAGTAACTCCAGATATTTTAGTTTTTTCTACCTTGATCATAGGCAATTCAGAATTTTAAAAGTTATCTACAATAACTTTTTCAGATTAACCTATGCGGTATCCAAAATTCAGAAATGTTGATGGTGATAAGGACTGAAACCAGGACCATAGGTTGCTAACAAATTTTGAGGTGAAAGAGCAACTTCTGGTTGACCAGTACAAACAACAGTTTGATTAAGGCAAAGAACGCGATCGCAATGACGGCTTACCATATCAATATCATGGGAAACCTGCAACACTGTCCAACCTTCTTCCCGTTTTAATTCATTTAACAAAGCGTAAAAATCGCTTGTACCTTGGACATCAACCCCAGCAAAAGCTTCATCTAATACCAAGAGTTTTCGAGGTCTAACTAAACAATAAGCCAGCAATACCCGCTTCAACTGACCACCGCTCAGAGTTCCAATAGCTTGATCTTGAAGATGATCAGCATCTGTTCGCCGCAAAGCCTCTGCTATTGCTACTGATTTTCTCTTATCCCTTTTCCACAGATGGGGAAACCATGAATTATGATTTTTGTTTTCATTTACCCATCCTAGTCCCACTAACTCACCTACAGAAATGGGAAAACTGCGGTCAAAAATAAAATTTTGTGGCATATAACCCAAACAGTGGCGTAAATGTCCTAACTTAGTAATTGAACGACCAAAAATCTCAACTTTTCCGCCACTATGGGGAATCAAATCTAAAATCGCTTTAACTAACGTACTTTTACCCGCGCCGTTGGGACCAACAATAGCTGTATCTGTTCCTGGGAATAATTCAAAGGTAACATCTCGAACAGCCAAATAACTGCCTTGATAAACATTTAAACCTTCTACCTTTAAAATGGGAAATATCATCACTACCGGACTATAGATAATTAATAACAAAAGACCACATAAACAAAAACTCTAATTACTTACACCCCGCCTCTATACTTTGTAAATTAGTTTTCATAACTTTAAAGTAATACTCTGGTTTTATCTCCTCAGTAGCAGATTCTAAAGAATCCAAATTACGCACAGTTAGCTTTAAATCTTCAGCAAGACTGGTTAATAATTTATTATCTACTCCTGGTTCGCTAAATAAAGCTTTAGCCTGATATTTTTTCACAGCCTTAACAGTTCTTTGTACATCTGTTGGGGAAAGTTGGTCTTCAGGAATTTGCACTACAGCAACCTGTTTAAGATTATAGCGTTTAGCCAGATATGGAAAAGCGTCATGAAAAGTGATGAAGGTACAGTTAGGAGTTTTTTGCAGAGTTTGTTGAAATTCTCCATGTAAATTATCTAATTCTTGAATATAAGCCGCAGCATTAGCCTCATAGGCGGTTGTATTAGCTGGGTCAGCAGCAATTAATCCATTCCGAATATTTGTTACTTGCTGTTTTGCTAAAACTGGATCTAACCAAACGTGAGGATTTCCCTCACCATGATCATGTTCATGATCATGTCCGTCGCTATCTCCCTTTTCTGTTACTGTTTTATCAACCGGGGAAATTTCCTCTAAAATTTTAATACCTTGACTCGCATCAATTTTAACTAAATTAGGATTTTCAGCATTTTTAATAGTATTGTCTAAAAATTCTTCTAATCCCAAACCATTTTTTACTAAAATTCTAGCTTGAGAAATTGCTTTCACATCATCCGGCTTTGATTGATAATCATGCACCTCCGTAGTTGGTGGTACAATAATTGATACATCTGCCACATCTCCAGCCACAGCCTTAGTAAACAAATACATTGGCAAAATTGTGGACACAACCTGAGTTTTTTCTACTACTTCCTGTGGTTGGGGTGTCTGATTGCTGGTTGAATTGGTATTTGATTGGTTACAACCCCCAGAACCTGACAAAGTGAGTACAGCCATTAAAAGCAGACTAAATCGGTTTTTTCCTGGAACAACCCCAAAAATCATAATTTTTCCCCTGTAACTGTACTTGGGTCAATTAGTTTATTGACAACCCAAGTAGTTTATTTTTATAGAATAATTATCATTCTCACACATTATTTAAGTTTTTCATGTATATAAGAGCAGTTGTAATAATTCTTTACATTTCTTAAAAAACTAGGCAAAACTAGTTTTTAACTTGCAATAAGCTGTTACGCATTTAATTTGTATAACCCTAGGGAAGTGATAGCATTTATTAAACACGTGAGATACAAATGTAAATGATCGTCTTCTAACACAAGCATCCTGCTTGTTAATGATGTACCTCACTAAGCAGCGAAAACCGCTATAAATACAGATTATTGGACTTAGCTGCACAACAGCTTATGAGAATAATTATTAAACTAATGTTAATATTTTCCTACAGCTTTGATAAACAAGGTAGTGTCGAGAACACGATGAGTGATTGCAATTAAATATCAATAAGTCTCAAAAAGTAGATGAAAAAATTATGGAAATACCTACTGGTTAGCCCAGTATGTGGTGTTACTATGCTCTTGTATACCGGGGGAATACCCAACACATCAGGTCAGGTAATCGCACAAGTTACCTCAGTTTCTCAGTTATCCGATGTGCAACCTACTGATTGGGCTTTTCAAGCATTACAATCATTGGTAGAACGTTACGGTTGTGTTGCAGGTTATCCAAATCGGACTTATCGCGGTAATCGAGCATTAACTAGATATGAATTTGCAGCCGGTTTAAATGCTTGTCTGGATCGGGTTAATGAACTAATTGCTACCGCCACCAGTGATGTGCTGACCCAACAAGATTTAAGCACATTACAAAGACTGCAAGAGGAGTTTTCCGCAGAACTGGCAACATTACGGGGGCGGTTAGATGCAGTAGAAGCACGGACATCTGAATTAGAAGTAAATCGTTTTTCTACCACAACCAAACTAGAAGGAGAAGTGGTAGCAGTAATTAGTGATGTTTTGGGAGGTAATCAAAGCATCATAAACAAGAATACAACCTTGGCAGCGCGGACACGGGTTGAGTTTGTCACCAGTTTTACAGGTAGAGATACCCTATTTACTAGAATCGCCGCTAATAATATTTTTAGCCCTAACATTGGTACACCAGAAGGGAACTTAGCCTTTGCTGGTGAGAGTGGAACTACCAATGCTGAGGTAGACGCGCTGTTTTATGAATTTCCCCTAGGTGCAAAAACACAGGTAATCGCCATTGCCAATGCGGGTGCAGCAGATGACATCACTAATACAGTTAATATATTTGATGGTGATGGTAGTACTGGTGCTTTATCTACCTTTGGTACTCGTAACCCAATTTATAACCAGATGGATGGTACTGGGCTGGGAATAACCCACCAATTCAGTGATAAATTAGCCCTCAGCTTGGGTTATTTAACTAGCACACCCAATGACCCGGCTGCTAAGAGTGGTTTGTTTGATGGTGCTTACGGTGCTTTGGCGCAATTGACCCTGACCCCAAGCGATCGCATTACCGTAGGCTTAACTTATATCAATTCCTACAGACAACCATTAGCTACAGGTAGTAATAATGCCACCTTTGATTTAGATGGTGCGGCTTTCTCCAGCAATTCCTACGGTATCCAAGCATCCCTGGGTATCAGTGAAAAACTTGTCTTAGGTGGTTGGGCGGGATACACCAATAGCCGCAACTTAACAGGGGTACGGGGAAAAGCGGAGGTTTGGAATTATGCTCTTACCTTGGGCTTTCCCGACTTGGGAAAAAAAGGTAACCTAGCTGGAATTATTGCTGGTGTAGAACCTAGGGTCACAACTTCCACCATTCCAGGGGTGAATAAAGATCATAATACTTCCTATCACCTTGAGGCTTTCTACCAGTATCAGATTAATGAGAACATTACCATTACCCCTGGTGTAATCTGGCTAACATCTCCAGACCATGACGATAATAACAATGATGCGGTCATTGGTGCTATCAGAACTAGATTTAGTTTTTAAGATTTAGTTTTTAAACTTCTTCTGCTCAGGTAGTCGAAGTATCAGGACACAAAAAAGACCAGCTTCTCACCACTGGCCTGAAATACTTTTTTCCGCGTTGTCTTCTCAATGGAGTTAAAACCAAGTTGCGCGTTCCCAAAATCGACGGGCAACCTTTCTTAACAATACTGTAACACTCCACACAGTTTTTTGATTAAAATCCACAAAAAAAGATATAACCCAACCGAGGGAACCTCTATCTTGAAGAATAAATTTACAATATTCTCATCAGTGACTGGGGCTGTCCCCACAGGATACGCTCTTGCTTGTAAATTGCTATACCTGGTTTAGCTCCCTTGGGCTTGTAAACGTGTTTGGGCTGGGTGTAAACTACAGGTACTTGTTCACTCTGACGCGCACGACTGTAGTAAGCCGCGAGATTAGCCACAAATTGTAAATCTGCTGCTTCTGGAACCGCACCCGGTTCTAAACGTAGCAAGACATGACTACCTGGGATTTCCTGGGCGTGAAACCACAAATCATAATCTCCCGCCACACGAAAACTCAATTGGTCATTTTGGCGATTGTTGCGACCGATTAAAACTTCAAAGTTGTTGGGGGTACGATAACGATAAAAGTTGGTGCTGGCTGTTTCGCTGGAACTTCCACTGCGGTATCCTGAATCTTCTAAATATTTTTGCCCAATTAATTCGTCGCGGATTTCTTCTAAAGCCTGTAAATCTGCTGCTGTTTGGTAATTTTCTATTTGGGCGATGGCTGCTTCTACCTGTTCCAAATAACTAATTTCTGACTGGACATCCAAAAGCAACGGTTCCACAGCAGCACGAGCGCGTTTAAGTTTTTGGTGCTGTTTATAAAGGCGTTGGGCGTTTTGAACCGCGTTTTTATCTGGTTCCAGGGCGATGGCTACGGGCTGATCTGTTTCAAAATCACGCAGGATAATTTCTTTCATTCCTGGTTGCCATTTTTGCAGGTTTGACATCAACAAATCAGCCTTTGCTCGGTATTCATCGGCTTGATCTGATTGCTGCAAGCGCTGAGAAAAGGTCTCAGCTTTATTGCGTAATTTTACTAAAATGTTATCTAATTTCTGACTTAACTGATGCCGTAGCTGAGTAAACCCCTGCTGACTTAACTGGTCTGTGTAGTATTTGTAAAGTAGGGTTTGAATGTCTTTTTCTGGTGCAACTGCGCCCCAACCCATAACAGTATATCCATTTGCTGTCCAGGCTGGTTGAAACTTACTCAACTTTAAAGCTTGTAACCATTCTTGCCATCGTGTAAATAGTTGTTCCCATTCGTGGGGCTTCAGGTTTTCTGTGGTAGTTTCAGGGAGTAAATTAGCAGCCAGTAACATAGATTCTACCAGTGCAGAACTCAAACCGCTATAACTTTTTAATAACTGACGCTTAATTGTTCCCGGTACTAAGCTGATGCGTTCTTGCCAGCGTTCTAAACTTTCATTCAAACTGGGGACAGGTCCGGTCAGCTTTGGTGGAGTTTCATAAGGCTGTCCGGTTTGGATGGGACGCACGCTGGATTGATGCTGACTAACTTGATGGGCAGCTGTAATAATTATATTGTTAGCATCGGTGAGAATAGCATTACTATATTTACCCATTACCTCCACATATATATGATATAGTGCCTCCTCTCCGGGACGACGGGCAAATTGCAAATTGACAACACGCTCCCAAGGGGCGATCGCCCCCATATCCACCAAAGCCAAACCACCCAATTGATGTACTAATTGTTGGCTAAATGTAAAAGTGTCCGGTAGTCTTGGGGGTGGTTCCCCCGTACAAATGCGCGCCCCTTGGGGATGCCAAGAAATCTCTAGCCAATCCCTTTGTTTCAGAGTGCGTAAAGCTACTGCGATAGTATAGCGATCGCGTTGATAAACTTGTTCTAATCGAGATGGCAGCCAGTAAGCGCGTAGTTCGCTACAAGCAGCAGTCAAAGTAGTATAGTCTACTGGTTGCACAACAGTTAAAATCACCTATTACTTACTGAACTAATGCTGGTTCTTTCACCTTTTCCTGCCGAATTTGTCCGTAAAGTTCACTTAATCGAGTGGCTACCCCATCCCAACTAAATTTACTTTCCACGTGTTTTTTACCAGCTTGACCTAATTTTTCTCCCCATTGTGGGTTTAACAAAACCCGGTCAATAGCAGCTGCAAAAGCCGCTACATCTTGGGGAGGGACCAATAAACCTGTGACTTCAGGAATCACAGTAAACTGAAGTCCACCCACATTACTAGCTACTACAGGTGTACCACTAGCCATAGCCTCAATAGCCACCAGTCCAAAAGGTTCATAGTGACTAGGAACCACACAAACATCAGCAGCAGCGTAATAAGCCGGCAGTATTTCCTGAGTCAGGCGACCCGGGAGTGTGGTAAATTCATTCATCCCCAATTCATTGATGATCTGCTCAATGCGCTGGCGCTCCATACCATCACTATTTCCCGGTGTGCTACCACCTGCAATAATTAATTTGAGGTTTTTATCCCCAAGTAATTGGGATTGATTAACCGCACGCACCAGAGTTTCTATTCCTTTACGTCCGTCAAAACGTCCCACATAGAAAATCAGTTTAGTTTCGGGTTTAATTCCCAACTCTAATCTAGCAGCTTGGCGGTCAACAGCACCAAATTGGCGAATATCTGTACCACAGGGAATAATCTCTATCTTACCTTGAGTGGAAAGGAGCGATCGCATATGCTGCTTTTCTTGGGGACTTGTAGCTACAATGCGTTCTGCCGTTTCTAATACTTCCTTTTCCACTGCTAATCGCTGACTAGCAATTGTAGGAATTATTCCCATGGTATTGTACTTAACCGCCCCCAGAGAATGATAGGTATGAATCTGGCGAGTACCTTGGATTTTCTTTAGTTGCATCCCCACCCAGCTAGAATGCCAGTAATTAGTGTGAACTAGCTGATACTTGATATTATTCTCTATTTGGAATTGAAGTAAATTATGCAAAAATTCCGGCATATATGCCAACAGATCATCTCTACGCACAAACTTAACTGGACCTGCTGCTAACCGAATAGTGCGGCAATTTTCCCTCATTTCCACCATGGTATCTTGCTCCACGCTCACTTTGCGGGTAAATATATCAACTTGCCAGCCCAGCTTTGCCAGTGCTTCACCCACATTCCGCACATAAACATTTTGCCCACCAGCGTCTTCCTTCCCAATTTCAACGGTCGGATCTCCATGAACAGAAATTAAGGCAATACATTTGTCGCTAGTAGGGTTCATAGTTTGTGTGTTACTCAGGTAGGGGTGTATGTTGACAGACTCACTGACAGACCACAGCAACCTAGTCGCTCACCGTCTGTTTAATGGGGAAGGCGATTAAAATCGCCAACGGCTAACCCCCATGTCTGAAGCCAGTAGCTCTGCTCGCCGTTGATATTTCAGTCAAAGTTTTGCCGCGCGCGTATACAGCACTTTTCAGAAACTTTAATTAATCTTCATTTTAATTTAATTATGTACAAAAAAATTTTTTTTCTTGGCCATCACATACCCAACCTTGAGAAATCCTCAAAACCCTGTTCCCGGTTGTCCAATAAAAAAGCGATGGACATTCTTGGTATTGGGGATTTTACCAAGAGTTGCCATCGCAGTGACAAAAGTGGCTGAATCAGCACTGCACTGAATCATCAGGAAAACCGATAATCCCCACAGACTCAATTCGTAGTTTGCGCCGCTAGCATTTGCTTGAGTTTTTCCAACTCAGAAGCCCAGCGTGGATCTGGACGAATTGCATCTGAGTCACCAGTTGTGGTGGTAGTTTCCTTCGCACCACCACCGCCGCCACGCCGGGACTTTTTACCGCTTTTCTCACGACGACCGCCTTCTTTTTGTAGAGTAGGTGCGGGTTGCGTAGGAGCGGGAGTAGCAGCTTTAGGGGCTTGCTCCTCGCCCTCTTCACCTTTGGTCCGGGGTAGTGCTTTCTCTAGCTTGATAGGACTTTCTTTGAACAAATGACCATTATATTTTTCAATAATTTGATCAGCTTGTTCATCATTGTTGACAGTGAGAAAACCGAAACCACGACACTTACCAGTTTTGCGGTCTTTAATTAGTTTTGTAGTTACAGCATCGCCTTCTTCGGCAAAAACTGCCTGCAAATCTTGACGATCTATTTCTTCTTTTGGCAAATTGCCTATATACAGGCGAACAGACATGAATTATACCTCCAAATTAGAACGAACATGGCAAGGCAAGAAAACAAATACTTGGCTTTGGCTATTAAATAGATGCTGTTGACCAAGACTGCCGTAAACCAAAATTTTTACTCCTAACTTTCAACCTCTACAATACAGTTTTTAGTTGGGATAAAGCTTGTTTAATACAAAGGTGCATACGACGACTAGCAAATACTACCTTAATTGTAAGAATCGTAAATTTATCAGCCTTGGCTTGTTAAAGTAAATATCTTCTTTGATAATCTCGCCCGCAGAATAAATACCATTACCTACATTACCACGGTATTATCTACGTAGCTGGTTCAGAACATACATTTTTAACTGTTTTATTCATATATCGTAGCATCAAATACATTTTTTCTCTCACAAAATTTGATCAGAAACAAAAACCAGCCATCGGCTGGTGATTTAGCTGCTGTATGGGGAGGGTAAAAGGCATAAATTTGCATAAACCGGCTAAATCTGGGTAACTAGACTATATTGCTGAGTTAATTGGGCTTTAGGAAAGTATGTAAATAAATGTAACACTCATTGATGAAAACAGCAACTTAAACTTTTATTTACATTAGCATGATTGATTACACAGCAATACTAACCCGTCAGAAAAATGTATGCTCCCCAAGCCTGTGCAGCAACCGCCACAGCAGTAGACCAAATAGCATGAGGGCTATAAATGGTTTTACCAGTTTGAGTTTGCACGGTGTGAATATCAATCCAGGGTGTTGCTCCCCGACGGAACCAGCCCGTAACTATAATTTGCCGACCAATGAAATCTTGAGGATTGACCGACTGTCCCAAAGAAATGTGATGTAATTTCACTAATCCTGTGCCACATTGTAGGATTAAATCCTGTCCTAAACAATTGCCAGCACCCCGGCGACCCAATAGCTTACCGACTAGCTGCACACTAATACCATCAATAGGAAGAGCAGATGGATGAGCTAAGAGATGGGGTAGGCTTTGCTCATTGCCCACATTAGTGGTCTTGATGTCTGGGAAAAATGAGTTCATTCGGCACACCATACCGATGCTAAAGCCAATGAGTAGGGAACCTATGACAAATTTCCCATCATCATATATCCATTTTAAGTTTAATAACCTCAAGGTAAATGCAGTTTGCCAAGTTAACCAGATTAAACCCGCAAATACACAACCTAGGGGAATGCCCACAAAGGGTGCAATATGTAATAGGAAGGACTGAAACTTCACTTGGGCTGTTTGTTGCCTGGTAAGATGTATTTCAGGGTCGATGTGCCATTGGCGAGCAATTTGACTAAGACGCTGGATGCGATCGCCCATGAGAGGATGGCTATTATTAATGGCAAACCAACGGCCATAGGGATGACAAGTATCCCACATCAATATAGATTCAAAGGGCATTTGACCGGCTATACTACCCAAGCAAACACTCTGCTGATAACCTACCGGTAGTAATAAGTTTAAACTTTCTAATTGCCAACTGGTTTGTTCTGTTTTTTGGATGTCAACAGCTATTCCCACAGCCATTTTCAGTAAAGCACGTGTCAGAGCATTAGGATTACCTGTAATTTCTGTACTGTAGATATCACTATAGTAATGCCGCACCCGGGACAGCCATAAACTAATACCTGTTAGCAAACACCAGAACCCATAAACAACACTGGCTAAAATAGTTATTGGTTTATACCAAATCCCCTCCGATTGACGGTTGCCCCATATTGATATTTGCTGATATAAGTGATAAATGGGTAGTGACAGCAGCAACACCAGAGACATTACCGCCAGGTTCCATTGGGCAATATGCCCTAATTGGGCAGCATAGATGGTGGCAATTTCATCTTCTGCTAGTTGCTCCAATAGTCCCTCACTGACCACAATCCGGGCATTACGGGCAAGATTACCATATGTTAGAGCTATTGGTGCTGGTATGGGCAAGATTCTTAATTTAGGTATGTGCCAGCTTCGCTGTTGGCTATAACGTTTTAGTACTCTGATGGTTTCCCGACTGTGATTATGTAAAACATCTTTAGACAGTTCTCCCTGCCCATAATATTTAGTTAATAACCAATCTAGCAGCCAGGGTGATAGTCCCATCATTAACAATACAAACATCAATACAAATGAGGCGGGATTGAGGTATAGAAACTGTAATGGCTCTAAATATGGTAGTTGAACCAAGGTATAGTTAATGATTCCACTGATTATTTTAACTACCGCCGTCAATACCCAATATAAGGCAGCAAGTGTGCCCAGTGCCAGTAAATCCAAGGGAATGGAATTAGGCTTTTTTAGGGGCTGCCATACTTTGGCGCGTTTTCCTTGTCGCCAATAAATACTGGATGATGGGGTGGGAATATCAGCACTCCATTTATTTGGTGTATGGCTGCTGGGTGTGACTGTTTTATTCCCGTACTTAACTGATGATACAACAGTATTCATTAAACCAACCGATGGTACAGTAGTTTCTGGCGCTGTTTTTTTTGGTTGGTGTTGTGATGGGGAGTTAACTCTTCCGGCACTTTTGGCTTTACTACTTTTTTGGCTTTGTGTCAAGTGGGTCAGAGCAAGTTTAGCCCATTCTTTAACTTGTGTATTCTCACTTTCTGTGAGTGTTTGACACAAAACGGTGGCTTTGCGAATTTGTCCAGTGCGCGCATAAGCCATGACTAAACCAACCCGGGCTTGTAAGTTGGTAGTAGGATTTTCTTGACTACTAGCTACGGGGGTAAGTTTAGCGATGGCTAATGGGTAATTTCCTTGTTTGAGGGCAACTAAACCGGCCTCTAAAGACAATTCGGCATTTGTTGGCATAGGGTCTTGTAGAGAAGGCATAGATTTTTTCGTATGGAATGTCTACTAATGATCCACTGTGGTAATACTCGAAACAAAAGCGCGAATCTTTCATGTGGTCATCAATTCCACCCGGTTAGTCTATAAGCGAAAATTATTCTTTGGCTGGTTGTTGACCAGAATACACCGGGGCGATCGCGCTTAATTTCAACTCTGGATGATCCGCCTGCAACTGTTGACAATTCCATTCATTGCGGAAGAGTAAAACTGGCCGTCCCATGTTATCTTTGACTGTAGTGGTGTTAAAAACACGCCCCACTTGATGCAAGGCCTCCCAACCACCTTCAACCCACCTGGCGACACTGTAGGGCAGTACTTCTAGTATGGTTTCCACACCATACTCATTTTGCAACCGAAACTGCACCACTTCAAATTGCAGCTGACCTACTGCGGCCATTATAGGGTCACGTTTGGCTTCATCTGTGGAATACATGATTTGGACTGCTCCTTCTTCTCGCAATTCGGAAATGCCTTTTTGAAATTGCTTAAATTTGGAAGGGTTGGGATTTCTCAGAGTGGCAAACAATTCTGGGGAAAAATAAGGTATTCCTTCATACTCCAGTTTTTGTCCTGTGTAAATAGTGTCACCAATGGCAAATACTCCGGGATTGTTTAAACCAATTACGTCTCCTGGATAAGCTATGTCTATAGATTCTCGTTCTTGGGCAAATAGTTTTTGCGGGCGAGATAGGCGGACTACTTTGCCAGTCCGAGCATGGTTGACTGTCATATCCTTTTCAAATTTTCCTGTGCAAACCCGGACAAACGCCACGCGATCGCGGTGCTTCGGGTCCATATTTGCCTGTAGTTTGAAAACAAAACCAGAAAATTCGGGATAGGTCGGGGGTATTTCACCCACGCTGCTGTTATGAGCTACTGGCTTGAGGGCGTATTTGAGAAAGTATTTAAGGAATAATTCTACCCCAAAGTTGGTCATGGCGCTCCCAAAAAACACAGGAGTCATTTGGCCTTGATGCACTAGGTTTAAATCCAGTTCCGGTCCAACTCCTTCTAATAGTTCTAGATCATTTTTCAGTTGGTGGTACAGGTCTTCCGCCAGCAGTTCCTCAATTTTGGCATTACCTAACTCTACAGTGGTCTCCCTAGCCTCCCGGCTCCCGTGGGCGTTGCGTTCAAATAGGTGAATTTTTCGCTCCTGACGGTCAAATACTCCTTTAAAGCGATCGCCCATACCAATCGGCCAGTTCACCGCATAGGTTTGTAAACCCAACTCCTGCTCTATTTCATCCAACAGTTCTAGGGCTTCCCTTCCCGGACGGTCAAGTTTATTAACAAATGTAAATATTGGCAGTCCTTTTAATTTACATACTTCAAATAATTTTCTGGTTTGGGGTTCCAAGCCCTTAGCTACATCAATCAGCATAACTGCATTATCAGCAGCAGCTAGGGTGCGATATGTATCTTCACTAAAATCTTGGTGACCGGGTGTGTCTAATAAATTTATTTGACAGTTTTGGTAAGCAAACTGTAACACTGTAGATGTAATAGAAATCCCCCGTTGTTGTTCCATCGCCATCCAATCTGAAGTGGCTTTGCGCTGCGCTCTACGGGCTTTAACAGCCCCGGCTTCGTGAATAGCTCCTCCGTATAGCAGTAGTTTTTCTGTCAGAGTAGTTTTGCCCGCGTCGGGGTGAGAAATAATGGCAAAGTTCCGACGCAGTTCAACTGCTTGAAGCAGTTCCGTCTCAATTTCAGTTGACATATACTTGATTTTTTTCCTTATTGTATTACTTAACTTATTTTAATTTTTCCTCCTAAAAAAGGAAGCGCGATTGGCTTGGCTTGTACCGTTACCAACCGCTATTGTATCCTTCACCAGCTTCTGGGTAGAAAAGTTATTTAATTAAGTGTAACTCCCGCCAAATTTAAAATTGGCACAATCAAATCTTCCCGCTTCACAGCCATCATGTGTACACCTTGGCATAATTGTCTGGCAACTTGCACCTGTTCCGCCGCGATTTTCATTCCTTCCTCAATGGGATCTTTTGCTTGAGCCAACCTATCAATAATGTGTTGAGGTATATTGACACCAGGAACACATCTATTGATAAACAGAGCATTCTTAGCTGATTTCAACAGAAAAATTCCCGCCAAAATCGGCTTATTATAACCACCAGCCACAGTATCCATAAACTTTTCCATGCGTTCAAAGTCTGTAATCATCTGAGTTTGGAAAAACTGCGCTCCTGCTTCAATTTTCCGCTCAAATCGCTTTTGCAAACCTGACCAACTAGGAGACTGTGGATCTACCGCAGCACCGGCAAATAAATCTGTCCCCCCATCTGTAAAAGGCTTTTCATTATCATCAACACCTTGATTCATCTTGCGAATTAGTTGCAGCAGTCGCACAGATTCAAAATCAAACACGCCTTTAGCGTGGGGGTGATCACCTACTTTCACCGGATCACCAGTTAAGGCTAAAATATTGCGAATGCCTAAAGCATTAGCACCCATCAAATCAGCTTGTAAGGCAATTCGATTGCGATCGCGGCAAGCAAACTGACAAATCGGTTCAATACCTTCTTGCAGCAACAGAACAGACGCAGCCAAAGAAGACATCCGCAATACAGCGCGGCTACCATCGGTAATATTGACAGCATGAACCCTCCCCTTAAGGGTCGCCGCCATTGAAATCATGTGTGTAACATCTGCCCCCTTGGGAGGTGCTACCTCAGCAGTAACTAAAAATTCGCCCCTTTGGGCGGCGTGACGAAAGGAATTTAAAACCGTGGTATTTTGCGTATCCTGCATAACATTCATGTTTCTATTTCTTTTCAGGCTATAACGAATTAAGCCCAAAAGGGAAACATTCATGCAGGCAAAGTGTAACCCAAAGCAGTTTTTACCTGTGTCAAAGTTTGATTAGCAATAACCTCGGCTTTCTCCCGTCCTTCCCGCAAAACCGACTGGAGGTAAGTTTGATCTGCCATGATGTCCTGATATTTTTCCTGTATGGGTTTTAAAGCATTAATTGTTGTTTCCGTCAATAACGGCTTAAACTGTCCCCATCCCATATCTTGACATTCCGCGGCCACCTCTTCTTTCTTTTTTCCCGATAGCAACATATACAATGTTAACAGATTGTTACACTCTGGACGCTCTGGATCACCGAAAGTTAGACCCCGAATCGGGTCAGTTTTACACCGCTTAATCTTATTAGCAATTTGCTCTGGCGTATCAAGTATATTAATTCGGCTTAAATCCGATGGGTCAGACTTGGACATTTTACGCGTACCATCAGCCAAACTCATCACCCTCGCCCCTGCTTCACGAATTAAAGCCGATGGTAACTTAATTACTGGCTGATCAGGCTTACCAAATTGATGATTAAATCGGTTAACAATATCCCTGGTCAATTCCAGGTGTTGTTTTTGGTCTTCACCCACTGGCACTTTATCAGCCTGATACAGCAAAATATCAGCAGCCATCAGCACAGGATAGTCCAACAACCCCACATTGACATTTTCACCTTGCTTAACAGCCTTCTCCTTAAACTGAATCATGTCTTCCAACCAGTTTAAAGGTGTAATGCAATTAAACAGCCAAGTCAGTTCACTGTGGGCAGAGACGTGAGACTGCACAAAAATAGTAGAGTGATTTAAATCCAAACCACAGGCCAGATAAAGCGCCACCAGGGTATAAGTATCAGAAGCTAACCTTTTGGGGTCGTGTGGTACTGTAATGGCGTGCAAATCAGCCACAAACAGGTAATTTTCGTATTCACTCTGACTTTCTACCCAGTTGCGAATGGCTCCTAGGTAGTTACCTAGATGGTAATTGCCTGTTGGTTGAACCCCAGAAAGAACACGCTGCTTACCCATAAATTTACACTTAATTAATATTGAATCCGGTCTATGTAAGGTTGCGGTTACAAAACTCATTTAATTTTGACACATTCCACGATAAATTTCTCAATAAGTAGGTAGAATCTGGAAAAAAATTACCCTTCATCGGCGTTGGGCATTATTTTACGTAAATCTAATATAATTATTTTAACCTGCAAGCGTGAATATATTGATCTTTATTTCTATGCAAATCTTTTAGATTGAAAAAAATGAAATTTATCGGCATTGATTTAGGCTGGAAATCCCAACCAAGCGGCTTATGCTGTTTAGAAATAATAGCAGGAAAACTGCAAATACTAGATTTACAGCGACTAGATTTGATAGTAGATATCCTCGCCTGGATTGATAACATTGTTCCACCACAAGCACCGGCTATGATTGCCGTAGACGCGCCCACCTTGATTCCTAACCCTACAGGAAGTCGTCTCCCGGACAAACTCACTCACAAATACTTTGGCAAATATCATGCTGGATGCTACCCAGCTAATCAAAAATTACCCTTTGCACAACGTACTGTTAACTTTGGTTTAGAGTTAGAATCCCGTGGATTTGTTCATGCACCCATCATTGATCCCCAAAAAATTGGCAGATATCAAATAGAAGTTTTTCCCCATCCAGCCATAATTAATTTATTTCAGTTAGACCGCATCCTTAAATATAAAAAAGGACGCATCAATGAGCGCCGCTTAGAATTAATGAAACTGCAAAATTATATTCTCAGCATTCTACCAAGTCTGACTCCCTCTCTGTGTACTTTGCCTTTTAAAGATTGGTTTTTTCAAGTTCCCAATACAGGCGCAGCACTCAAAGCAGTAGAAGACCAACTAGATAGCTTAATTTGTGCTTATGTAGCAGCCCACTGGTGGTATTGGGGTGAACAACGTAATTTAGTGCTAGGGGATAGTACCACTGGTTATATTGTCATCCCTAGTAAGCGGTAATTAAGATGTTAGATAAATTCCGCATCCCTAGTAAAATAGGGAGTGGGTGATATTAAATACCCTACCCCCTACTTCCTCAGCTTATTCTGCCCAGGCAATTAATCTTGGCTCATAGGGACTAGATAAGTTTTGGTGTTGCGGTAAAACACGCAAAGACAACCCCTGCAAACCAGAAGTTGTATAGGTGATATTACCAGTGTAAATACTCAAACTTTCTCCATCTTGTCCTTGGTAATCCATGACTACAGGCACACCATTGACAATCTCACCACTTGCATCAATTGCACCTTGGTATAACTCCACCCGGACATCCTCATTAGTCAAGCCGGCTAAGTCTACCTTGGCTTTGACACTCACGGTTTGATTAACCTCTATATCCGCATCTGCTGACACATCAACATCTTTAATTTTGATGTTGTACCAATGCTCGCTGAGTTTGCCCTTCCAATTAGCCAAATCTTTAGCTGGGGCGTAGTTTTCAGCAGTGAGACTATGATGGCGATCGCTGGCTGGGAAATAAGCCCTTTGTGCATATTCTCCCACCATCCGGGCTGTATTAAAGAAAGGACAATTCAAGCGAATTGCGTCTTTCATTTTAGCAATCCAAGACCGGGGTAAACCATCAACATCTTGATGCTCATAAAACAGAGGTATGACTTCTTTCTCTAACAATTCGTAGAGAGCATTGGCTTCTACTTCATCCTGGTAGTTGGGATCATCGTAATTTTCACCATGTCCAATAGACCAACCAGTGCGGACATAATCAGCTTCATCCCACCAACCATCTAGAACACTTAAATTGAGCAGTCCATTCATAGCGGCCTTCATCCCGCTAGTTCCGGAAGCTTCCCGGGGGCGGCGTGGTGTGTTTAACCACACATCACAACCAGCCACCATTAACCGGGCAATGTGAATATCGTAATTAGGAACAAACACCACTTGTTTTTCCAAGTTTTGTTCACTGATAAAGTGATTGATGTCGCGGATCAGTTCCTTCCCAGGGATATCTTTGGGGTGAGCCTTACCTGCAATGACAAATTGCACTTTACGATTTTTGTTATTCAACAAAATCCGCTTGATCCTCTCCACATCACGCATCCAGAGGGTAGCCCGTTTATAGGTAGCAAACCGCCGAGCAAAGCCAATGGTTAAAACATTGGGATCAAGAACTTCTTGGGCTTGGTTGATTTCCAAAGCAGAAGCCCCGCGATCGCGCAAATGCTTAACCAAATGCTCTCGCACGTATAAAACCATGTCCAAGCGGCAGCGTTCGTGATTGCGCCACAACTCCTCATCCGGGATAGCATCCATCCGGTCCCACAATGGGTGTTCTGGTGGTACTGATGACCAGTTTGGACCCAAATAGCGATCGTACAACTCTTGAGTTGATTTAGCTACACAACTACGGGCATGAACACCATTAGTAATGGCGGCAATGGGTACTTCTTGGACTGGAACTTTCTTCCACAACCCTTGAAACATTTGCCGGGACACCACACCGTGCAACTGGGCTACACCATTAGAAAATGTAGCCATTTTCAAAGCCAACACTGCCATACTAAAAGGTGCCGATAAATCCCCGGTATTTTCTCGCCCCAGTCCCAAAAACTGCTCTTTAGGCAAACCAAAGATTTCTGAGTAATGCCCCAGGTAATACAAAATTTTGTCAGGAGAAAACAAATCTATCCCTGCTGGTACTGGGGTGTGAGTAGTAAAGATATTGCTAGAAGCCACCACTTGTTTAGCTTGGTCATAACTCAAACCCTCTTCTTGAATGAGGATGCGGATACGCTCTAAAGCGGAAAATGCTGCATGACCTTCATTCATGTGGTAAGCAGTGACATTGTAACCCAGAGCTTTCAACATCCTGACACCACCAATCCCCAGCATCATTTCTTGGTGGATTCGCATATCAATGTCCCCACCGTATAGCTGATCTGTAATGTCGTGGTCGTAAGGGTTATTAGGTTCAATGTTGGTATCTAGCATATACAGGGGAACCATTCCCACCTGTACCCGCCACACTCTGGCGTAGACTTTGCGCCCTGGATAATCTACTTCAATGCGCAACTCCGAACCATCAGCATTGCGCTCCAGATGTAAGGGCATATTATAGAAATCATTGATGGGGTAGCGTTCTTGTTGCCAGCCATCAGCATTCAAGTATTGAGCAAAATACCCCTGCTGATACAATAAGCCCACCCCAACCAGAGGTAAACCCAAGTCGCTGGCTGATTTCAGGTGATCCCCCGCCAAAACCCCCAAACCGCCAGAATAGATTGGCAAGCAATCCACAAGTCCGAATTCCGCCGAAAAATAGGCGTAGCATTCCTTGGGCTTTTGGCTGCGTTGTTTTTCGTACCAGGTACGTTCTTGTAAGTACTCTTCCAATTGGCGAGCAGCACGATCCATTTGTGCTAAAAAGCCTTCATCTTCCACCACTTCCAACAGTCGCCCTTGACTGATTGTACCCAGCATTAATACAGGGTTATGGCGGCTAGATTCCCACAAGTCAGGGTCTAGGCGGCGAAATAAATCTTTACTCTCAACATTCCAATCCCAGTGCAAGTTATATCCTAGTTCCCGCAGGGGTTCAAGCCGCGACGGTAAGGATGGCGAAACGTTAAATGTGCGAATTGGCTGCATAGTCTGATAAAACTCCAAGTTTAATTTTGGCTATTGCTTACTTATGTATTACTGTCTCTACCCAATGTTGCCAATTCTTTTTACGGTGTTTGTAAAATTGCTATGACGAAAGTTTAGCATTGAGAGTTATTCTTTGTATCGCTGATAAGGTTTACACTCTAGGCATTGCTAAGTCTAGGAATTGCCTTCAAGTATTTACTTGGTATATTAAAATTTATTTTCTCTCTATTGAGCAAGAGTAAAGGTAATTTTTTAATCTTTTCTTCCAATCAGGTTTGTGGTTTGTATTTTTTGCTACAAATTTTATTTATGTATTCCAATTATAACAGTATTTGTTTGCTTCTTCGCCAAAAAATAAAAATTACGTAAATAAGTATCAATCATATCTATATTCAGCAGTATTTGGTCATATACTTAATTTCACCAAGCCTTTATTTCCAGCCACAGCGATAAAAACCCCTTATCAAGGTATCTCACACTCTCACAAGATTCAGTCAAATAAACATTACACCTTTTATGGGGAATTTTGCCAAAGTGGGGTATATCCTTAGCGGGACCGTATTAAGCAGCGAGCATGATGCTCGCACTACAAGACTTTAAGACCTTTATCTCCTGTGTTTAATAAATGCTATAAACCTGATTATTTCTAATATATTCTTGGCTAAAAATGTGTTTTTAACTATAAGTATACAATAAAAAATGGCAATTATTACGCAATTAATGATGTTATCAAAATTTCCGATTTACATGAATGCAGCCCAAATGGATAAAAGTTTTTTATTTAAAGTGTTTCCATTTAAAAAAAATGTGTTAATCTTAAGAAGATATATCAAAAAATCATTGATTTAATTCAAATTTTGATTTTGTTCGCCTGTAACTCATCGGTGTGCAACATGATTAGCGGAGAAAAGTGTAGAAATTCGTTGCCAGAAACTCGTCATAGTAATCGTGGAAGCGCTTATTTATTTGCACCGATGGTCAATTTTAATGCCATGGCTGAAGTTGGTGATACTCCACCATAAGTTTGATTTATTTTTACACAAAAATAATAAAAACCCAATATAAATTGCATTTATATTTCCGGGGAATTTGTCTGCAAATTTGACATATTCCGGAAAATAACAATGTAATTTTCCGTCAATATACTCTCAAGATTTCGTAGTTGAAAGTGAGTTGCTGGAAAGGTAAAAACTAGATTCCACTCTGCCAAAAACTTAGAAATTGGCACAGCTAAACATATCTAATTAACTGATTTAATTCATTCATAAATTATTAGCCTTCAAAATTGTATTTTCTATTTTTATAGAAAAACTAATGTAATGGGCAATATTTTATATACATGAAAATCAATTTCATGCCTTTAATAATAACAGTATAAGTGCCACTACCCCAATCCATTATACCTTCTCAGCAAGCCTTAAATAAAAGTCAAATTAGCGATATTTAATCATGAATAACAATCAATATACCTCCAAAAGGCAGCGATTACAAGAATTATTAATCACTACTGTGTTAGGAGATATTCCCACAATTGCTCTTGGTCCAAAACTGCGAAATATCATTTATAGTATGATTTTTGCGCGGATGGGTAGACCAGTTTATATTCAAAACGGTGTGGAATTTCTGGGAACTTCTGGTATTGAAATCAGTGATGGGGTTTATATTTTTCAAGGTGTACGGGTGGATGCCAGAGGACACCAAAACAATAAAATTTATTTAGGCAATGGAGTAGCGCTGGAACGCTACGTTGATATTGGCTGTTTAGATAACACTTGCATATCCATTGATGATGAAACTTTTATCGGTCCTGATGTTTGTATTGCTGGACCAGGAAACATCAAAATAGGTAAGCAATGTATGATAGCAGCCCATTCAGGAATATATGCCAATAGTCACAAATTTACAGACCCAGCCCAACCCATCAAACACCAAGGAGTAACTCGTCAGGGAATCGTGATTGAAGATGACTGTTGGTTAGGGCATGGGGTAACGGTATTAGATGGGGTTACTATCGGTAAGGGCAGTGTTATTGGCGCATGCTCAGTTGTCAATAAAAATATTCCCCCCTACTCTGTAGCCGTGGGTGTACCTGTACGAGTAATTAAAAGCCGAGTTAGCAAAGATTTGGTGGTATCTTGATGCTTCCCACAATCCAACTACCTTTCGACCACAACCGGAAACTTCCGGTCTGAGTCAACGTCTCTAAACTAGCCAGTTAAAAACAGATCAAGCACAAAAACCAAACTGATCTCAAAAAGGGACGAGATTTCGGTAATATAAAGTAGCTATCTCTCCTGTCTCTCCTGTCTAGCGGATAGGTCAGAGAGAAACTTTTTTCTCACACCCTTTGGAGATAATTGTATGGTGACTTTAAAAATCGCTGTTTATATTGTTGTTGGCCTCTTCGTGGCCATTTTCGTTTTTGGGTTTTTGTCCAATGATCCAGCTCGTAACCCTGGAGGCAGGGATTCAGAGTAGGATTTCCACAAATTATCTACAACTGCCGGCAGAAGGAAAACACCAAACCCCCAACTCTATGGCAGCTTGCTATATTTAGGCAAAAAGCAAAGGTCGGAAGGCAAAAAGTGTAATTTATCCTTCCGGCTGTCAGTTAGCTACGTTTTAGCTTCACTTGCCTAAATATGCTTCATTCAGTTTCCCCACCTGCACAGCTTCCCATAATGGAGGCAGTACCATCACTAAGTTCTAGGGCACATGGTAATTATAGTCAGTCGCTCCCAATTGTAACTAATTACGGCAACCCCCAAAAACAACCAGAACAAACACCACCACAGCAAGACTCAAAACAGAAAGAACCTGAAAACAAATTGCCCTTATCAAAAACCCTCAACGCCACCAGGGATCACAAAACAGCCAACAAACCAACTACACCCAACACACCAGAAATCTTCCCAGCCGCCGCCAAAAGTGCAGCTATTTTGGGTCAACCCCAAACAATTAGTTATACGCCAGAGTGGTGGGAAACCCTGCATCAACCCAAACAGCCAGACCCACAGAAAAAAACCACCCCACCAATACAAAACACACTCAAAATTAAAACACGTCAAACCACCAACAACAACTCAACCCCCACAACCAGAGAATTCAAATCACCACCCCTTGTGGCTCAACAAGCAGTTCCCAGCAGACAGAGAACCATAGAAGTCATCTCAGACAGGCAAGAATATGATCAACAACGGCGGATTATCACCGCAGAAGGTAACGTAGTAGTGCGATTTGATGGGGCTGTGGTAGATGCCGATCGCCTGCAAGTCAATTTAAACAATCTTATCGCCGTAGGGTCTGGTAATGTGGCTTTAACACGCGGGGATCAAATTCTGCGTGGTCAAAGCTTTAAATATAACTTTCTTCAAGATCAAGGAGAAATCGACAACGCCAGTGGAGAAATCTTCATCCCCTCAGCCCAAACAGACCTAACCTTTTCACCCACCGACAACAACCCCAGAGACATACAGCCCACCGTGAGCGATCGCGTCAGAAGAAATCAGCCCCTTTCGGGCATCACCAGCCCCGGAGGTATAGACTTCACATTAGGTGGCACAATAGACGCAAGCAATATACCCTTACCAAAACCGGGTGGTCAAGTTAGACGATTGCGCTTTGAAGCTCAACGCATAGAATTTTATCCCCGAGGTTGGCAAGGACTGGATGTGCGAATTACCAATGACCCATTTTCACCCCCAGAACTAGAACTAAGGGCATCTAAAGTTACTTCTATCCGGGAGTCACCTTTAGTAGAAACCATCAAAACACAGGGACAGGGATTAGTATTTGACCAAACAATTTCCTTACCTATTCCCGTAGACACACAGACCATAGATAGATTTCAACGAGATCCTTCACCATTTTATGTTTCCCCCGGCTTTGATGGAGATAAACGTGGTGGTTTCTTTGTCGAACGAGGCTTCACAGTAGTTGATACCAACCAGACACGTTTAAGAATCACACCGCAGTTATTTGTGCAAAAAGCCTTACAAGACAGCACCGATGTAAGCAGCTTATTTGGCATCAAAACCAAGTTCAACAGCGTTTTGAGCAAACAGGCAACACTTGAAGGTTACAGTGAATTAACCAGCTTCAACTTAAACAAAGCAGATGAGAACCTGCGGGCCAGCGCGCGAATGCGCCAAACACTAGGAGATATCAATCCTCACATCTTAAACCTAGAATATAGCTACCGCGATCGCCTCTATAACGGTACCCTTGGCTTTCAAACCGTCCAAAGTAGCATAGGTGGTTTAATTAGCTCTCCTGTGATTCCTTTAGGTAATAGTGGTGTTAATCTCAACTATCAAGCAGGGGCGCAATATATCAACGCCAACACCGACCGTTTAGACCTACTACCAGCAAACCCCACAAATAATCGCATATCTCTCGGTCGCTTACAAGGTAGTGTGAGCCTGAGTAAAAGCTTTTTAGTTTGGCAGGGTCAACCCCTCCCACCTACCCCAACACAGGGATTAAAATACACCTCTAACCCCCTGGTTCCTTACTTACAGACCATTGCCAGCCTCACAGGTACTAGTAGTTATTACACCAACGGCGAAAATCAAACCACCCTTAACGGCACAATCAGCTTAGTAGGGCAGTTTGGTAACTTTTCCCGCCCTTATCTAGACTATACAGCCTTTAACATCACTTACTCCCAGGGTATCAAGAGCGGCTTATCACCATTTTTATTTGACCGCTCAGTTGATAACAAAGTCCTAGGTGCGGGAATTTCACAGCAAATTTACGGACCGCTTCGTTTAGGCTTTCAAACAACAGTCAACCTAGACACAGGTAAACAAACCAGCACCGACTACATACTAGAATATAGCCGCCGTACCTATGGGTTAACTTTACGTTATAACCCTGTGCTAGAGTTGGGTGGTTTCAGCATCCGTATTAGTGATTTTAATTGGACTGGGGGTACAACTCCTTTTTCAGGTAATGAGGTTAAGTCGGTTGTGGATGGTGTCCGCCGGGAGAATTAACAGACATTTTTACAATTCTACCCTTTACGGTGGTAGGTTTATTTTTTACTGACTACGCCACTAATAGCGCAAAGTGGAAAATTTGGCAATCTTTAATCCTACATTCAGTTGGCGTATAGTCATAATCTATCTACAAGCTAACATCCAAAAATTATGGTGCAAAACATAGATAAACCATCACATCTCAGTGAATTTCCAGAAGAAGCCACAACCGCCAACCCAGTATTTTTTAGAACCTATAGCCGGAAGAAAGCCCACGGGCGCGAGTCATGGTCTCAAGTGTGCGATCGCACCATCCAAGACCTACGTAAATTAGGCAAGTTTACACCTGCTGAAACAGCCATCATAGAGCGTATGCAGCGCGACTTAAAAGCACTTCCCAGTGGTCGCTGGCTATGGGTAGGAGGGACAGACTGGATCAACCAAAATCAAAACTTCTCCGGGGCATATAACTGTACATCAACCAACCTCACAGACTGGGCAGGTTTTGGCTTGATGATGAGTTTAGCTATGATGGGAAGTGGTACAGGTGCTGTAATAGAACCGGAGTATATCGGTCAGTTACCCGTTATCCGCAATCAATTAAACGTCAGCATCACACAACAGATTGGTGCCAAACCCTCACATCAACGTCAAGAACAAACCATAGTAAATATAAACGGCCATCACGTCACCATCGAAGTAGGAGACAGCAGACAAGGCTGGGTAGACTCCTATCAAAAAATACTAGAACTATCATCAGATGATGGTTTTAACGCTCCCATACAAGTATCCGTGGATCTAAGCAACGTTAGACCCGCAGGAGAAAGTCTCAAAGGCTTTGGCGGTGTAGCTAACCCAGTGAAACTACCTGACTTATATTACAACTGCGCCAAAATTCTCAATAAAGCTGTTGGTCGCCAACTAAACTCTGTAGAATGTTGCCTACTCATCGACCATGCAGCCATAACCGTAGTCGCGGGCAACATCCGACGTAGTGCGGGCATGAGACAATTTAACTCTAATGATGCCTTGGGATCTGTAGCAAAAGATAATTTATGGCAACAAGACTCAGACGGCAATTGGCGCATTGACCCGGAGCGGGATGCCCTCCGTATGGCTAACCACACCAGAGTATTTCACCACAAACCCACTGAACAGGAATGTATAGAAGCAGTGCGTAAGCAATACTTTAGCGGTGAAGGTGCTATTCAGTGGGCTGGAGAAGCCGTTGCTAGAGCCAGCGTCGATATCCTACCAACACAAGCACTAAAAAACCAGTTTATTCAATGTTACCAAGAGGGAACTATTAACCTCTGGTTTAAACAATTTCATCCAGATATGGAGCAGGCAGAAATTAACCACCGTTTAGCGTGTTATGGGCTTAACCCTTGTGGTGAAATCATTGGCAACAATTTTCACTGCAATCTCTCGGAAGTTCACCTCAACCGACTCAACCCCCATGACTTTGAGGAGCAAGAGGCTGCTTTTACTGCTGGCGCTTTGTCAGTGGCTGCTTTATTACACCATCGCTTCTGTGAACCTAGATATCAACTGAGCCGGGAGCTAGACCCTATTGTGGGTGTGTCTTTTACGGGACTGTTTGACTTTTTCGTTCATGCTTTTGGTGTGGATTGGCTAAAATGGTGGCAAGAAGGGCGACCCCTCTGCCTAGAAGGAGAAAACTTTAAACGCCGAGAGCAAGAATATCTGAGTTTTTGGAAACAAACTGTACACCGTGTTGTTTGGGAATATTGCGATCGCCATGACTTGAAGCGTCCCAACCGATGCACTACCGTACAACCCAGTGGTACAAAATCACTTTTAACTGGTGCTAGTCCAGGCTGGCATCCCCCCAAAGCTCAAAGATTTATCCGCCGCATCACCTTCAGAAAAAATGACCCTGTGGCTTTAGCCTGCATCGACTATGGCTATAACGTCATTCCATCTCAATCAGATAAAGATGAAAATGGAGTACTACTCAACGACCCCCATGATCCGCGTGTATCTGAATGGTTAGTGGAAATTCCTGTGGCTGTTTCCTGGGCTGACCTACCGGGGGCAGACGACATAGACATTTCTCAATTTTCTGCTTTGGCTCAGTTTGACTTCTTTATGCAGGTTCAACAGTGGTACACAACACACAATACTTCTGCTACATTGGAGTTGCGATCGCACGAGGTGGAAACCCTAGGTAAGCGGATTTATGAATGTATCCATAACAATCAAGGGTACATTTCAGCAGCTCTACTGGCACGGTTTGACGACCTCCAGTCTTTTCCCCGGATGCCTTTTGAACCCATAGACAAATTCACCTACTACCGATTGAGTCAAGAAGTGAAAAACCGACGCAAGACTGATGACTTCTGCCTATCGTTAACTCAGTATGATTCTGGGGAAATAACAGAAGCAGGTCCTACTGGTTGCGATTCTGATAAATGTATGTTCCCAACAGCAACACCTGTGGGATAAAAAGATTCCCGGCTTCACAAAAGTCGGGTAACTATCCTCAAACAGGACACATGATTAATTTTGATACTGTAGATTTAATTGTGTCTGATCACCGTTGACCAATGACCAAAAGAATAGGATTACAAGCTCGTCCTTCTGGGACGGCTTTTTTGTGTGTTGTAGCGAATTTTGCCAAAGTGAGTTACATACTTAGCGGGTAAGAAGCCGGCAATACAAGACGAGCATTTAAATTTGTATCTCACGTGTTTAAGAAATGCTATATAAGATATAAGTAGTCGGCACGGGGCATTGGCACGACTTTAAAGAGAAAAAGTACGTCTCTCAACTTTACTGTTATCGCAATGAATACGGGAAACATCCTGATCAGAGAGCAACAACGGCGGAGAAGTGCTAGTATAGATTCTGGATTATACATTGAAGCAATCAAAAAAGCAGCACATCAGTCAATAAGAATCACAATCAGCCTTAATAACAAGCTGATCAACAATATTAAAAAACCATAAAAGTTGAGAATCATGATTGACTTATCTACTTATGAAATTGACCCAGTGCGTGGCTTTGTCCCCTCAGAGGATCCTCTGACACAATTGCCACCTGATTTTGCTGCTTGGGAAACGATAAGCGCCCAAATTCCTGCATTGCTGACCGCTGGGAAAGTACGTCAGATCATAGATAAAATGGCCATTATTGATCCAGTTTCCCTAAAAAGCAAAGACCAACTTTACCGTGCTTTTCTATTGCTTTCGGTCATGGCGAATGCTTATATTATGGGTGAGACAGAACAGGCATCCGTTCTACCACGTAACCTTGCCATGCCACTGTGCTATGTAGCGAAAAAAGTAGGGCTACCCCCAGTATTTACTTATTTCTCCATGATGCTTTACAACTGGTTTCGGATCGACAAGTCTGAGCCACTAGATTTGGATAACTTGGCAATTTCCCGTTCCTACCAAGGAAGTCAAGACGAACACTGGTTTTATCTTGATATGGTAGTTATCGAGGCTCACGGTGGCCCAGCAGTAAAGGCGATAGTTGATATACAGTTGGCGATGGCTGATGACGATGTGGTTGCTGTAGAGCAGAATCTGCACTGCCTCATAGTCGCACAGGAAAAAATGCTCGCCACCTTAAACCGTTTGCCGGAAAAATGCGATCCCTATATATTTTATAATCGGTTACGTCCGATTCTGGATGCTTGGAAAGAACCAGGCATTATCTATGAAGGTGTTAGCGAGGAACCTCAAATGTGGATCGCTGCTAGTGCGGCTCAGAGTTCTTTATTCCATACCTTAGATATTGCCTTGAGTATCACCCATCACAATCAAGGCGGCGAATTTTTGCGGAAAATGCGTGACTATATGCCTTTAAAGCATCGTCAGTTTCTCGCAGACCTTGAAGCCAGACCGTCTTTGCGAGAATATATTCTCAGCAAAAAACAGGGTTACTTAACAATAAAGGCGTTATACAATCAAAGCGTCGAACTTTTAGATGCTTTCCGTAAAAAACATCTAGAAATAAGTGCTAATTATGTCGTAAAGCAGGCAAGGAAAAAAGAAGCTGGTGTCTCTGGAACAAGCGGAACTAACATCACACGCTTTCTTGGTCAAGTACGAAGAGAAACATCTGAATTCGTGATTCAATAATTTTGTTACTTATGATCAGGAGAAATTAATGAGCTTTGACATTTTAATTATGGGTTCAGGTTCGGTGTGTGAGACAACCTGCCGAGCGTTGGCCTTGATGTCAGCAGCACCCATCAGAGTCGCTGTACTGGGTCGTTCAAAATCCCGAGTAGATATTGTCGTGGCCTTAGCTAACGCCATGTCCGGTGCCTTGAATCATAGAGTCAATTTTATTGGTGATACCATCGATTGGGACAGTGAAAACGATTTAGCTGACAAAATTGCTAAATATTCCCCCCGTCTAATTTTTCAAACCGCATCTCTGCAATCGCCCTGGGATTTTCTCGGTGCATCAACACCCACTCGCTGGAAACAACTTGTCTGGGCGGCGGGTAATGCAATTATTGTACCTACCCAAGTTGCCCTGGTGAAACGGGTAGCCGCTATTGTGAAACAGATGAATCCATCTCCTATTCTAGTTAATGCTTGTTTTCCAGATCATGTCAATCCCATTCTCAAATATTTAGGTCTACCGATTACTTCTGGGATCGGGAATGTAGCCATGTTTGCTGGTTGTATGCGATGGCGCTATCCCCAACCCGAACATAAATTACAAATTATCGGTCATCTTTATCATTACTTTAAAATTCTCGGCAAAACTCACTCCGATTTAGACGGACCAAGAGTTTGGATAGATGGAAAAGAAGTGCCTGATGCAGAAAAAACCCTGGCTGATGCTTTCTATGATCTCCGTTCAGTCAACGATTTAGGCAAGATTATCAACGAATTGGTGGGAACAAATAGCGCAGAAGTACTCACCGCTTTGCTGGGAAATACACCAGTGATGACTCATGTACCGGGTCCAAATGGTTTACCAGGTGGCTATCCGGTAATTATGCAAAATGGCAAAGTTGAGCTTGATCTTCCAGCTGACTGTACAGAAGAGGAAGCGATCGCCCTCAATAAACAAGGGGGTTATGATATGGGTGCTGCCATCATTGATGAAAATGGTTTTTCTGCCTTTAGTACCACGGCCTGCGAAAAATTGATGGAGTTTGCCCCTTCATTGGCACAAGGGTTTTATGCTCAGGATATTGATCCTATTTGCCAAGAAATCATTGATCTGCGGACTAAATTAGAGCAAGAATTGCCAGTTTGATCTTCTAGAAATTATGTACAATCTTCAACCCCGATATTTTAAATAAGGAGTCTCACAGATGTTAAGAACTGACAGCCAAGCGGATTTGGTTTTCTACAACGGCAAGATTTTGACCGTAGATCCAGATTTTTCCATTCAACAAGCCGTTGCTATTCAAGATCACAAAATTCTGGCTGTCGGTTCCGATCAGTCCATTAGCAGATTCGCCAGCGACAATACCACTCAGGTCAACCTGAACGGAAAAACTGTAATTCCTGGTTTTAATGATTCCCATCATCACTTTATGAACCGGGCAGCCCGTGCCTACAATGGAATTCGTTTAGATCAATTTACCTCCGTCCCGCAAATCATAGACGCACTGCTAGCAAAAGCCAAAGAACTAGGTCCAGGAGAGGTAATTATCAGCAATGCTGGTTGTGCAGCCGAGTTATTAGATGAAGGGAGAACGCCCACCTTAGCAGAACTTGATCGAGCTTGTCCGAATAACCCGGTGGTTCTCACCTTTGAAGATGGCCGCCACACCAATACAAGGATGATGGAATTATGCGGCATTACTAAAGACCTCCCCAACCCCACCAAAGGCATGATTGGGCGAGATCCTGAGACCGGGGAATTAACCGGAGTCTTTGCGGGGACTGCTCAACGGTTACTCCTCTCAAAAGGCTCTAGTGCAACTGGTGATATCGGGGTATTCACAGAGGATCAGCTTTACACGGCAGTTCTTTGGGCCCAGCGTTTAGCTAACTCAGCCGGAATTACTAGCATTCGCAACCCTTCACTACAACCATATGAAATGGTCGCCTATCAGCGACTCTGGCAAAATCAGGCACTCACATTGCGGATAGCAATGGATGTTAATGTCGATCATGTTAACTTATCCGTGGAAGAACTGGAAAAAGAGCTAGGAAGCTGGGGAATTCGCCCCCCCTTCGGGGATGAATGGCTCAGAGTGAATGGAGTAAGCGAACTCTGGGTCGATCAATCCACTGATGGAATGCTCAATAGTTGGTCTTACTCTACCCTTCCCCTAGTAGGAGAAGGTCAAGTTAACTACCGAGGTATTCAGCGTCTATCCTGTGATAAACTTAACCAAATTTGTATTACCCTCAACAAGCTAGGTTGGCGACCTCTTGTACACGCAGGAGGGGATGTGGCAGTAGATATTTTGCTAGATGCTTTTGCTGCTGCTGATCAAGTTGCTTCTCTCAAAGGTAAACGCTGGGTGCTAGATCATGCCCATTATGGTCAATCACGCCATATCGAACGAGTTAAAGGTATGGATTTAGTCGTGGCGATGCAGTATCATCCCTATATGTACTACCCGGTTTTTGCACTGTATCATAGTGCAGAACGGGCTGCTCATCTGTTCCCGGCTAAAGAATGGCTAGATGCTGGGATTATGGTGGCTGGAGGGAGTGATTATTCTAAAATACCCGCTAGTCCATTTGAAGGAATATACTTTTTTGTCAGCAGACAGACTAAAAAATGGGGGTTAATCGGTCCCGAACACGCAGTAAGCCGTCAACAAGCTTTACAAATGTATACCCTAAACTCTGCCTATCTAACCTTTGAAGAATCTATTAAGGGATCGATTGAGCCGGGAAAACTAGCAGATATCGTCATTCTTTCGGGGGATTATTTAACTGTACCGGAAGAGGAAATTTTAGATTTAAAACCTTTAGCAACTCTTGTAGGTGGGAAAGTGGTTTATCAGGATCAAGATTATGATGTTAAATTTCCGCCTAACTTAGTTCGTTAATAACTACCTAGATATCAATTAACAGAAAATTATAATTAAACAGTAGATTTCCGCCATAGTAATTGATAAACCCAAGCAAAACTAAGGAGAGTAAAATGAGGGCAAATGTGGTTCTTCAATTTGTTGACAATAATGGACACAATCAACAAACATTAGAGGCATTTAAGAAACTGTTACGGCGTATATTCGAGTATGTTTGGCGGAATCAGTTAATTTTGTTATTAGCATTAGGGATAATTTTTTGCCTGTCGATTTTTCAGGTTCTCATTCCCCAAATTGCCCGCTACTCAATTGATGTGGTTATCCCAGAGAAAAAACTAAATCTCTTACCTTTTATAGCAGCAGCTACCCTTTTAATCGCAATCTTTAGAGGCATACTTGATTATTTTCGCATTTATCTAATGTCGTTGTTCGGTCAAAAAATAGTTGAAAGTATCCGCAATGATTTATATCAACATATCCAAAAGCTATCTATTAGCTTTTTTGATAATCAGAGAACAGGGGATTTAATGTCCCGAATGTCCGAAAATGTTAATACCATTGGAACGTTAATATCATCAGATATTTCGGAGATTTTAGTCGATAGCTTGGTTGTATTAGTAATTATCGTTTACTTATTGAGTGTTGATTGGCAATTAGCTTTGCTTTTAATTGTTACTTGGCCTTTACAGATTTATATAACCAAAATTTTCAGTAACTTTATACAGGTTGCTTATCAAGATGTAGAGCATCAAGCAGCAGAAATTAACAATCATATCCAAGACACTGTATCTAATATTAATGCCATCAAATCTTTTGGCAATGAAAAGTATGAAATAGACCGTTTTTCTGAGCAAAGCCGTAACTATATGCAGGTGAATATTAAGGCTATTCGTCTATGGTCTATATTTGTACCAACTATAGATACAATTAATATTATTGGTAGTTTAATCGTCTTGGTTGTAGGATCTTGGGCAGTTATAGCGGATAGATTGACCGTTGGTGAACTGACGGCTTTTTTTGCCTACACGAATCAAGTTAGCAGACCCATTCTACGTTTTAGTAAAATTCTGAATATCCTGCAAAAAGCACTAGTGAGTTCTGATCGGATTTTTGCAATTTTGGAGACCGAACCAGAAGTGAAAGAACAGGACAATGCAATTGCTCTCACCTCTGTCCAGGGTAGAATGAGATTTGAAGAGGTTGACTTCGCTTACCGTCAAGGAAAAACAATCATCCATAACTTTACCCTTGATATTCAACCCGGAATGACCATTGCTTTAGTCGGTTCCTCTGGTTCAGGAAAAAGTACAATTGCTAAACTAGCCGCTCGTTTTTATGACCCCAAAAATGGTAGAATTTTAATTGATGATCAAGATTTGCGAGATATTTCTCTAGACTCTTTGCGGTCGCATTTGGGCATTGTTTCCCAAGACACCTTACTCCTTTACGGAACTATCCGTGATAACATTGCCTACGGTAAACTAGAGGCTACCGATGCTGAAATTGAAGCAGCTGCAAAAGCGGCTAATGCCCATGATTTTATTATGAGTTTTCCCGATGGATATAATTCAATCATCGGAGAAAGAGGAGTCAAATTATCAGGAGGACAGCGACAGCGTTTAGCTATTGCTCGTGTTTTGGTCAAGAATCCACAATTTGTCATCCTTGACGAGGCAACTTCTGCTCTTGATACTGAATCGGAAAAACTGATTCAAGAGTCATTAACTCAGCTATTGAAAGGTCGTACTAGCTTAGTTATTGCTCACCGACTTTCTACGATTCAAAATGCCGATTTAATCGTAGTTTTAGAAGGAGGAAAAATCCTAGAAAGTGGAAATCATGCAGAATTAATGACCAAAGAAGGAAGGTATCTGGAACTTCAAAATATGCAAATTATCCAAGAACATCCTCAATTATCAAAGATCAATAATTAGTTAAATCTATCAATCAAAAACCTCAATTATTTATGAATTGCAAGCATTGTGAAAACTATCTGCCTCCAGCCTGGCCATCTACTATTTTTACTCAAATTGACTGGAAAGCGGGTGATGTTGTCATCTCATCCGCGGCTAAACAGGGAACAACTTGGATGCAGAACATTGTCCACCAACTGCGCACCGGTGGAGATGCTGATTTTCAAGATATTAATGAAGAATGTCCCCGACCTGAATTTGTGGAATATCCAGGACAAGAGGATCAAGAACGACTGGAACGGTGGAAAAACACTGTATTTAAAAAATATCCATTCCGTGCTATCAAAACCCATGCAGTTCCCCCTAAACTGCCCTTTGAACCAAAGGTCAGATATATTATTCCCGTGCGTAATGGGAAAGATTCTCTAGTTTCTTTTTATTATTACCGCAATAGTACCACAGAAGAATTTAGAGAACTTTGGGGAGGAAGACCTTTCCTATTTCCTTCCTTTGATGTTTTTTTTGACTGCTATTTACAACAGTGGCAATCTTATTGGAATTGTATCAATGCTTGGTTGCCTTATCGTCATTCTGAAAACGTCCTGTTTATCCACTATGGCGATCTCAAAAACGATCTTGAAGGTAATCTCCAAAAAATCGCTAACTTCCTAAATTTGGAGCCATCCTCAGCACAATGGCTCAGTATTATCGAAAAATGTGGTTTCAAGTGGATGCAGGCTAATTCCCACAAATTTGAACCTAGAGTAATCCCTTTGAATATGCCAATTATTAACAAAGGCAGAATGATTCGTAAGGGGAAAGTCGGCGATTATGTTGATTTGTTTACCGCCGAACAGGAAAGACGGTGGGATACTCTTCATCGAGAAATGTTACCTGATGAGGCAATACGAAACTGGTGCGATAATGGTGGTGACCTGCCCTAATATGGCGAATTTTGCCCAATTTAGGTACATTTTTACTGTATTAAGCAGCGAGCAGGATGCTCGCGCCACAAGACATTTGTATCTAACGCTTATTGAGGAAGGCTATAGTTGTAAGTAATTGGTGGTTTGTGATGACATTACTAACTGAAGAACAAATTGCCGAGTTTAGCGATCGCGGTTATTTGGTTATTGATAATATCTTCGATCCCCAAACCGATCTCAATCCGATTATGGAAGAATATCTTGGCGTTTTAGAGCATCTCGCCCAGGATCTCTACGCCCAAGGTAAAATTAGATCATTGTATGCGGATTTACCTTTTGAGGAACGTCTGATCGCCATTTATCAAGATAGTGGTAAGGTGCATGGTCAATACTTTAACCCTTCGCTCCCCGCGGATGGTGTCAAAGAAAATACTCCCTATTGGGCGGGACCAGCAGTGTTTCAGGCTTTGCGACACAAACGCCTACTAGATGTCATTGAGTCTATTATTGGTGGAGAGATATATGCGGCTCCCATTCTCTATACACGCATTAAACCACCAGAACATTTAACGCCTCACGATCACATGGGGCGCGTACAATTGGGAAAAACCTTGATTCATCAGGATAATGCAGGTTTACTGCCAGAAGTGGATGAAACAGAAATGTTAACCGCCTGGTTTCCCATGAAAGATGCTACTGTTGACAACGGCTGTTTGTGCGTTTGGCCTCGCAGTCACCATCTGGGTTTACTGCAACACTTTCTAGATCGAGGCAGACCTTATATTCCGGATGAATATCTGAAAATTGCTGGACAAGCAGTACCTGTCCCCGTCAAACGTGGCAGCGTCTTATTAATGGACAAACGCACAATTCATGCCTCTTATGCTAACCACAGTCAAGAAGTTCGGTGGAGTTTTGACTGTCGCTATACCCCAATTGATCAGCCTAAAGTCAGGGAATTTTTTCCGGGTTTTGTTGCCCGTAGTTACCAACATCCTGAAACCGAACTACATGATCCAGTAGAGTGGGATCGGGGGTGGCAGGAAGCCCGCCAGAGACTGGCAAAAGAAGGGACACCGAAATTCCATCGCTGGACGGAATATAAAGGAAATTAGCTAGTTAATCATGTGCTAACGTTTGTGAACTAATGCTATACCTTCTCCGTGGCATACATACCACTCAGAAAAGCGGTCGAATTTCTGGGGTTGCACCCTAATACATTGAGGAGATATCCAGATGTAAGTTCATAGATTTAAAAAATCAAACCAATTATATTGTACCTAGGTGTATTAGCAATGAACGTAAATCAGGGTTTTCGGATTATTCCGCCAGAAAAAGAGATAAATCAGCCGAGTGGTTCTACTTATTTGATGGATGTGTTCGACAATGAACTACTTGATCTGATTGATGAACAGATAATCAATCAAGGATATTTTAGTATTGATGAGCATGGAGCAGATATTCTACAGAAGTATCCTTATTTTCTAAAGCTTAAAGAAGTTCGTCTTATTCCAGCCATTGAAAAATTACTAGATAGACAAATTACCCAATTGATCAAGGTTCATAGTGACGGGAGTTTCTCTTTTTTGATAACACGAATTGAGGAAACTCATAAATACTCTTTTCTGCTCAATGATGAACTCAATGTTCATCAAAGTGTCAAGATGATTCTGTCCAGATTGTTGCCTTTAGCCATGTTATTTGATAAGTTTGGGCAAAAATACCCCGGAATCTCTGGCATTGTGCCTTTTTTTTATGGCGATAAAGGTAGAGGTTTAGGCAGTGTACTCTGTTATGACAGCAATTTTGACCATCATCTGCTTTTGCCTGACTCTGATTTTCTTTACAGATATGCTTATCAAGATTTCAAAGACCAATTAGCAACTCAGTCTATTCCGTGGGAAGCACGGCAAGAAATTTTATATTGGCGAGGTTCTGCAACAGGGGACAAAAAGGATGATCATAAATGGCGAATGATGCCAAGATTTCAGCTTTGTCAATTCGCAACTGAGGTCGCTAATAAAGATTTGTTTGATATAAAAATTACACGCATTACTAATCGGTTTTCTTCAGAAGAAGTAATTGCCGAGATCAAGAATAGCGGATTGACTGCACCCTATGCCGCAGCGATTGATCAGGTAAACTATAAATATTTAATTGATCTTGATGGTCATGGTAGCACTTGGACTGGATTATTTTTGCGGTTGTTAACAGGGAGTACCGTACTGAAAGTAAATTCAGAACGAGGATTTAGGCAATGGTTTCATGATAGACTTATTCCATGGGAAAACTATGTACCCGTTAAATCGGATTTTTCAGATTTAGAAGAAACTGTTGTATATTTGAAAAATAATGATGAATTAGCCCACAAAATTGGGTCCGCAGGAGGAGAATTAGCCTACTCTATGACGCTGGAAAATGAGATTAATTATGCTTTACCTGTGATCTTCCAGTGCTTAGATAATAATAAAGATTTACAGAGTATCTAGAAATACGTAGCATTTCTTAAATACGTGAGATACAAATGTAAATGATCGTGTTGTAGTGCTGGCATCTTGCCAGCTAAGGATGTACCTTACTTGCGTAAAATTCGCTATGGACTTTCAGCCAAGGCAGCAACCCGCTCATAATAATGCAGCATCATATCAGGAAACTGTCTAGCGATTTGCCTAATTTCCGTGCTAACCTCTAAAGTCATCACATCATCCCCAAACTGCTCGAATAGCTGAATTATTTTACAGACAGTTAGCTTGAGTTTCCTTAGCAGGTCGCTGTCTGCTTGCTCCAGATGGGCACAAAATTCACCTAAATTCAAGATCACTTCATCTGTAGAAATTGTATGATTGCCCACGGCAGTTTTTAGTTTAGTTATAAACTGTGGGTAGACTGCCAACACTTTTTGGGAGGTTTCCGTTTCCTGAAGTTTGGAAAATGCCTCCCGTAACTCAGTGAAATCTTCCCGATATATTTCCTCTGTCATTTGCAAAACTTGTTCCCATACTTCACCAAAAATCTGCGGTAAAAACTCTAACAGAAAACGCTGATGGGTTTTGATATACATCATCAGCTTCACAGGAGAAACAGAGATGCCATTTTGCACTTCATCTTGGGTGACAATTTCCCTCTGAATACTAAAATCATTACTTAGAGCGTTTTCTATCTCCACAATCAGAAAAAGATAGCTAACCCAACTACGATAAAAATTATCAATAGGGGTGGCTGCTTGAAAATTAGCAAATCCTCGCACGATGCCAATACGATAACTAGCTAACATAGCCTGAATTTCTTGATCGGCATGGTGTCCCACTTTATGATAAGCAACGGTGGCATCCATTCCAGAGTAGGAGCGCAGAATCTTAAATCCTCCGGGATGCTGGTTGCGGAAAGGGGTAACATCATAAACAGCGTCGTTAATAATCAGCCAGTATCCCTCATCCTCATTATTGTGTAAAGCGATTTCCGACAGATCATATAATGGGACTGTCTCCTCTAAAGCACCGACAAACGGGGTAAAAGTTTCTTCCAAATAACGACCATCAGCCATGAGATTTTCTATCATTTCCGCTGCTAATCGCTGTTTTTCTTGGGGATAACCTTCACAAAAACCAGCAATAACTTGCTCAAGCGCCTCCCTAACGCTGGTAGCAAAACCCGTTTGTCCACAGACATAAATATAAGCACCTTTCCCACCCTCTTTTATTCCCTGTAAGAGTTTCCAGAGTAATTGTTTGTTTTCCTCCTGCTGAATCTCATCACCGATGCGATGTCGATTTCTCGGTGTAAATTGCCAGCTATTTTCGTCACCATGAGACTGAAAAGTAGCTTGAATATCCTCACGAGTAAAAACCATTCGCAAGTGAAGTTTTCCTGCGGCTATTAGGTCTGTCAATTCCGGCTGATAATGGAAATCCCTCCGGGTAGGGGTGCTGAAAAATAACCAATTTTCGCCAGTCTTTCCGGCTGTAGCCCGTTCTAGCAGAAAACTCCGGCAAGGTGAGATGCCAGTCCCTCCAGCAAACATAACGATAGGACGATTAACATCTTGGGGTAGGTGAAAACTTGGGGAAGGAACAATTCTGATGGCGATTTTATTCTGATTTTCCCTAGCTAAAAACTGTGAAGCTGTACCGCTCCGTCTGGCTTGACGGGAAAGTTCATTGTCTTGAGTTTCATAGTGCAGTTTACCAATTGTTAACTCTAACTCAGTTGCACCTTTAGTTAAACTTGAACCAACAGGTGTGGTCATGACAGAGGAAATTGAGTAAAGTCGGAAATATTCTGGTGGAACAACCTGACAGATATGTTTAACTGCATCAGGTTCAACTCCCAAAAGTCTTTTGGGATCAAAGCCATCTGCTATCAGCATTTCCAGCAAATCCCAAAGTTCCCATTCTTGTTCTACATGGTTCTGGATAATCCGTCTGAGTGTGGGATGATGGGTGAGGGTAAATAGTAGTTTGGCAACAGGACGTTTGATCGGACGAATCTGCCCAAATTTTAATAATGTTCTGAGGGGCAAACTTTGATAACCTTGATACCCATGCCGATAATTAATCGCTACTTGCCAAGTGGGATCTAAAGGTATTAATTCATCTCCAGTTGCTTGTAAGGCTTTGAGAGTTTTTTCTACTAAAATATCCTGATTTTCCGGTAAAACTGCACAGCGATCTCCAGGACGGTAATAGACGCAACTTTCTTCTAATCCTAGTTTGACTTGCACTACATTACCCAGTTCACTCACACTCTTGACTTCTTTAATAAAAGCTTGATGATAGTTATTTTGTTTAGAAAAGCAATGGTAACGCTCTTGTCGTGCTAGTTCAAGTTGTTTGTCTATGTTTTCCCAAATTCGGTCTTTGAAAGAACCTTTAAACGCCGCAGTGGCAGAACGCCCGCTTTTGAAAGCTGTTTGTATATAACCAGCCGCCTTCAGGCGGTGTCTGCCGAGAAATCCATTTTCACCTGCATAGGCATAGAGTACATCTTGAAAGATTCGGTTCAGTCTGGGGATATTATTCTGTCGGATATAATTAGAAACAGAAATCGCTTTAACTGCTAAGAAAAAATCAGCCCAGTGGGGGGGAAACCATTCCCGGACATGGATACTTTCTTGACCAACGTCACTAGCATAACTGCCTCTTTCTAAAAAGGCATCTAGTGCTTGTAAGGACGCTGTGGCTGCGCCAACCGGACCGGCTGCACCCTGACGAATTGGCACAGAAAGGGGTGCGATCGTTTTTGCCCAGACAACAGGATCTACAAATAAACGACTCCGAGAATTAGGAATTACCTTGGGCAAGCATACAAAAGTCAGGTGGTTCAAACAATCTAGCATCACCAATAGTTCTTTTTCTAACTCTTGCGGGTTGTCATTGGTGACGGCTTCTTGGGCGCGGACTATGGCACCAACTAAAGGGGTTGACTGGGCTTGGATTTCAATTGTACTGCCCAGAAAAATACGTTCTTCTTCATTACCCCAATAGGGAATCAGTAGTCGCAGGTTTTCTACCTCCATCGGACCATTGGGGTCGATTAAACGCCAATTGTAGGTTGACATATCGATATAGGACATATGGGCTTCCTTTCTGTGGAGGCGTTGGGCGATTTCTTGCCAAGGTTTCAAGATGGATGGGGGTAAAGCGGAGGGAGGTTCTGTATCAATGTAGTAATAGGTATGAGCAAAAGCACTAATAATTGACGAAGCACGCAATAGCATGACATCAGAAAGGCTATTGGCATCCGCAGGTAGCAGAGGCATTGCGTTGAGACGTTGGCGTAGATTTAGCTTTCGGCAAAGCTCTGGCAGTTCAGAAGCAATATCATCCCAAATCCTATGGCTTGATGGTAATGCCTGTAAAGGCAAATTCATAGGCATAAATCCATTTTTTTCAGACAGAAATCCTCTATTTTCATGTCCTAAACGTTGATTAGTCTCAATTGCCTTCAGCAAAACACAACGAGATGGAATCAGTTGTCCATCGCCCGTTGCCATCTGATACCCTTGAGCCACTCTAGTTGAGAACAGTAGATAATTTTCCATAAGGATATTTGGGTTAGAGTTTTGTGTTATATTTATCCAAGAGTTACAGCAGCTTTCGGCACGCTACGCGAACACTGCTCAACGGTAAAACTCTTTTGGTGCAAGGTTTTGTGATCAAAATTTGCACCTCATTTACCGGAAATATGCTGTAATTATGTAGTTAGTTTACCCTTGATAAAGGTGTCCGATGACAGTAACATATCTGGAATCTGAATTGGTGTCAAGATATCCCGGCTTCAAAATTGCTTATAGTACTATAAATAACATTAATAATACGCAGGAATCACCGGAAGTTACTAAACTCATCGAAACCCTGCCTAATTATGTAAAAGCAAATGAGAAGGAGCTTTTGTCCCGTGCAGATCACATGAAACATTTCTACAAAAGGATAGGCTCTAAAAATAGGTATCATATTTTATCGCTATTGAAATCTACACTAAATGGACGAAATTACCAGCCGAGTAATCCATCTGTAGATTTGGTCTATGGAATTGAACTACAAAATGGGATCTTGATGGGGTTGCACGATTTGGATAAAATCCCAAAAGATATTTATGTAGGAGTAGCTAAAGGTCTGGAAACACTGGATCACATTTCTCAAGGAAATCTAACTTTAGCAGAGGGAGCTATTATTTTGAAAAATGGAAAAACGGTGATGGCTTCTCTGTCAGATGGACCAGACAAACAGACAAAAGTTACTGAAACATCCCAAAATATTTTAGTAGTCGCCTTTGGTGCGCCAGAAGATTCACTGGCATCATTGCTCTCAGCTATACAACAGACTAACCAATTATTCAGGGATTATAAATTAGGGGAACCAGAAAACATTGACACAAAAATCGCCTGAATTTTCCCCCGTCAATCCCTATAGCAAATTTTGACCAAGTGAGGTACATCTTTAGCAGTCAAGATGCCAGCAATAGAATAATTTTATCATTTACATTTGTATGTCGCTTGTTTAAGAAATGCTATATTATGAATAGTCAAGAGAACAAGGAATTAGTGATGTCACCGGATTTAATTTTGTACAACGCTAAGATTATCACTGTAGATGAGAAATTCACCATTGCACAAGCAGTAGCAATTAAAGACGGAAGATTTGTGGCCGTGGGGGCAAGCAATCAGATACTATCTCTAGCAAGAGAAAGCACAAAAACATTAGACTTGGAAGGAAAAACAGTTATTCCCGGATTTATCGACGGACATTTTCGCTTGCTAGATCGAGCAACCGCCCAAAAATACGGCGCGAATATTTCTCTTTCAGAAAGTGTAGGAGATATTCTTGATGCCGTGAGGGAAGCAGCAGCAAGAATCCCAAAAGGTCAGGTAATTACCAGTAATTCCGGTTGGTTTCCGCAAATGCTTCAAGAAGGGAGAGATCCAACAAAAGAAGAACTCGATGCAGTTGCCCCCGAACATCCGGTAATATTGCGTGGGGAATATATTTATCTTAATTCTTATGCTCTCAAACAATTTAAGATTACAAAAAATACTCCGCAGCCAGAATACGGTTGGATTGAAAAAGACCCGGTTACAGGTGAACCAACAGGTGTACTGATGGGGGATGCAGCTAAACTCCTTGATGGTGTTCATCTAAAATTTAGCGCAGAACAAAAAAGAAATGCTTTACTTTGGGCATTGGGAGAGTGTGCTAAAGCGGGAGTCACCAGTATTCGAGAAGGAGGCATTTCCATCCCGGATTTGCGTTTTTACCATCAACTTTACCGCGAAGGTAAACTACCGATTCGAGTCTCAGCGCAATTATCCCTAAATATGTCCCTACCCATCTCAGAGATTTTAAGCAACTTCGAGCAATTTTATCTCAACAATCCTTTTGGCGATCGCTGGTTTCAAATAGACCGAGCAAGTTATATTTTTGCCGATGATGAATACAATCGGAGCAATTTAAGCACACCTATTTACAATCAGCGCGTCCCTGAAGAGCGAGTCCGTCGCTTTCACAGTAGCCGGGATGGTAGCACAGAAAAAATAGAGCAAATCATCACGGGTATGGCAAAATTAGGCATCAGTGGTGGGATTTTGGCAGGGGGTGATTTAGCGATTGATGAGGTGTTAGATATTCTCGATCGCGTCAACGATCTTTATCCACTTTCAGACCGGCGCTGGATCATCTCCCAACTCTTCTATCCTCAAGAGCGGCATTTGGCAAAGATGAAAAAACTTGGTGTTGTCCTGACACCCATGTGGCATCATTACTATTACTATCCTGCGCTTGAAGTTTATCACGGTAAAACCGTGGCGCAAACAATGGACCCATTTAAAATGCTAATTGAGAGCGGGGTTCCAGTAGGTTTGGGGAGTGATATTTCTAGCATTCCCTTGAATTACTTCACGGCTATTTATTTTCTTCATACTCGCAATACATGGAAATGGGGATTAGTCAATCCCGATCAGGGAATCTCCAGAGAGCAAGCATTGCGTCTCCTAACTATTAACAACGCCTATGTCACTTTTGAAGAAAAAGAAAAGGGATCGATTGAATGTGGCAAATTGGCTGATTTGGTGGTTATCTCTGACGATATAATGACCGTTACCGCCGAAAAAATCCCCTTGATTAAACCTCTGCTTACTATTATTAATGGTCAGGTAGTATATTCAGTTTGGACAACAAATTAACCAGGGCAGTCGTACCCAACGACATAAAGTGAATCAAGAAATACAGATTTTTTCATTTTCCAAAGCGATCGCTAATGAATTAGAAGCTACAGGTGCAATACTGTCACCTTCTAGATCAGTGATTATGTCAACATTGCTACTAAACAACAGGAGACTGTGAAATATGTTCTTTGATGAATTGTCCCCAATATTTCAACAATTGACCAAGCACCCAGTTTCATTTATGGGGGGTTTTTTTTCAGGTGTGCTGCGACTCAACCTCAAGGACGATCCTGTAAAAAGCTGGCTAGACCAACAAATTAACTCAACTACTCATACTACCTCAACTCACGACGCACATAATGGTAAGGCTAGCGGACCTCAGCAAATTGCCATTGACTGAAACTGTCACCCATCTCAAAATTCAATAACCCAAGGTAGAGTGTGAATAAAACTCTTGTAGGGTAAGTATTTAGCCAGCCCTAACAGTATACTTAGGGCTGGCTAAACCAAATCTCATTACATAAAAAGACAAATATAAACACATATAAACACATATAAAAACATATAAACACGCCTAAATCCATATTATTAGACTTTGTTAAATCTCATACTTTGAAAAATGTCACAATCAGTTATTATGTGAGCATAAGCGTAAGTTCAGCCCTCTGGCATCCTTAGTTGAAGCAAAAGCCAGCATAACCATCGCTGTCCTACAACATTCGCCATAGGTGAGTCAGAGTAGACCATGCAATATTTTGTAGTTTGTTTACTTTTGTTTCCCCAGCTGAACTAATCGCTTTTTGTTAAAAATTACGTTACCCACATGACTATTTACGTTGGAAACCTTTCTTACCGCGCTACTGAAGAAGATTTAAGAGAAGTATTTGCAGACTACGGCGAAGTCAAAAGAGTAGTGCTACCTACCGACCGAGAAACAGGACGAATGCGTGGCTTTGCGTTTGTTGAAATGAACGAAGATGCCCAAGAAGATGCTGCTATTGCCAAATTAGATGGCGCAGAATGGATGGGTCGTCAACTGAGAGTCAACAAAGCTAAACCAAAGGAAGATAATCGGCGAGGAGGGGGTTGGACAAAAAAACAAGATTTTTAATCAAGTGGACTCACTACCATACCATATTTTTTTCTAGTTATGCAAAATTAATTTGCAGAAATTTGCTAGAAATAATGAATATATACCCGGCTAGTTGTCAACATTAACCAAGTTTTCACAAAAGCCGGGCATTTTTATCCATTCTCAGGAGCAAAACATTTCATTTAGTTAGCCAACAAGTTTAAAATAGATTAAACTCTTATGGCATGGCCAATGTATGGGTGTTCACGCAGCAATATTTACTGCCTACTTTTGCAGATGAAATTTCATGGAAGAACTAATAGAATTACGGAAATTTTTAAAAAAAGGCAACATATCCAGTGCGCTACTGATGATTGATGAAATGGAAGAGATGAGCAAAAAGGATATTTTGAATAAAATTCGTAGTTATGGTATAGTTCTTATGTTACATTTCATCAAGCAAGACGTAGAAAAACGCACCACTCGCTCTTGGGATGTATTCATCCGAAACGCGATTTTAGAAATTCAGGACTTGAATGCTCGTCCTAAATCCAAAGGTACATACCTTGACGACTCCGAACTCAGGGAATCTCTAGAAAGCGCATACCGTCAAGCCATTAACCAAGCCTCTTTAGAGATTAATGAAGGTCGGTATAAAGTCTCTGAGTTGCGGAAAATGGTAAACAAGCAAGAAATTTGCAACCGAGCTATGACGGCTATTTCAGCATTTACCGATATGGAATAAAAAAACATCCCCGTTTCCTCAAGACATCCACCAAACAGAGATGCTACATTCCAAGTTTCTAGATTTTTTGTGGGCAATGTCTAATTCTTTAGTTTATCTAAAATCATATTTAAGTTATCAAAATACCTTTCTAAGATATAGATAGCAACGACCAAGTTGCCATTAATGATCTTCACCCATCAGCCAAATCCTAGAGAGTAACAAAAATGACTCAAGCGCCCGAATCTTTAAACCTATCTGTGAATGATGCCACCAAGAAAAGCTTAGATCGTGATTGTACAACATTATCCCGTCACGTACTCGAACAAATGCACAGTTTTGGAGCAGAAGCACAAGATTTAAGCGCCGTGATGAATCGCATCGCCTTAGCAGGTAAACTCATAGCTCGTCGCCTCAGTCGCGCCGGACTAATGGAAGGCGTTCTGGGATTCTCCGGAGATATCAACGTCCAGGGAGAAAGCGTCAAAAACATGGATGTCTACGCCAACGATGTATTCATCTCTGTATTCAAGCAAAGCGGCTTAGTTTGTCGCCTAGCCTCCGAAGAAATGGAAGCACCGTACTACATCCCAGAAAACTGCCCCATCGGTCGCTACACTTTACTCTATGACCCCATTGACGGCTCATCGAATACAGATACTAACTTAAGTTTGGGTTCCATATTCTCCCTTCGACAACAACAAGGCGACGACAAAGATCAAACAGCATCTGACCTCCTCACCAACGGACACAAGCAAATTGCCGCCGGATACATACTCTATGGACCCAGCACCATGCTAGTTTATACCATGGGCAACGGAGTTCATTCATTCACCCTAGATCCCAGCCTCGGGGAATTTATCCTCTCAGAAGAAAACATCCGCATCCCTAACCACGGTTCAGTATATAGCGTTAACGAAGGTAACTTTTGGCAATGGGAAGAATCTATGCGGGAATATATCCGCTACGTCCACCGCACGGAAGGTTACACAGCCCGTTACAGTGGAGCCATGGTCAGCGACATCCACCGCATATTAGTTCAAGGTGGTGTATTTCTCTACCCAGGCACAATACAGAAACCAGAAGGTAAATTGCGGCTTCTCTATGAAACAGCCCCGTTAGCCTTTGTCATAGAACAAGCAGGAGGACGCGCCACCACAGGATTAGTAGACATTTTAGACGTAGTACCCAAAAAACTGCATCAACGTACACCTTTAATAATTGGTAGTAAACAAGACGTGGCCAAAGTAGAATCCTTCATTCAAAATGGACACTAAAACCCCAGGAGAAAAAGACTCCAACAGCACCAAAGCTAGAATTAAAAATACGCCAATTTTACCAACCGTACGCAAAACCTGACCACAGCCATGTAATTAGACAACATCTCTACTTATGAATTAAAAATTACTTCACCTGGTTGATGTCATAAGTGATTGGCAAAGCGACAATTCAAAAAAGTCTTCTTTATGAACAGGAGAAAAACCACAGCCATGGCAACCAATCACATACACCAAATCAAACAACATGGTCAAAGCATCTGGATGGATAACTTGAACCGTGAAATCATTCAATCAGGAGAACTGCAAAACCTAGTAGAAAATCAGGGTATTTCTGGCATCACCTCCAACCCCACTATCTTTGAACAAGCCATCGCCAACAACCCCATTTATGACCCCGACATCCAAGCAGGAATTCGCGCCGGACTACCCACATACCAAATTTACGAAAACCTTGTTTTTGCCGACATACGCAACGCCTGCGACATACTCCGCCCCGTATATCAAGCCAGTCGTAGACTAGATGGTTACGTTAGTATAGAAATACCCCCCACCATCGCCCATGAAACCCAAGCATCAATAGCAGAAGCCAGGCGCTATAGCCAAGAAATCGGGCGAGAAAACCTATTGGTAAAAATTCCTGGAACACCAGCAGGACTACCCGCAGTAGAACAAGCCATATCCGAAGGCATCAATATTAACATTACTCTGTTGTTCTCAGTAGATAGCTACATCAAAACAGCAGAGGCTTATATGGCTGGCTTAGAAAAAAGGGCAGCACAAAATCAAGACCTCAGCCAAATAGCTTCAGTAGCCAGCTTCTTTCTCAGTCGCATAGACACTAACATTGATGCCAAAATAGAAGCCAAAATGAAGCGTGGACTGGACGACATCACCCAGGAAGCAAAACTGCAAGCCATCCGGGGCAAAATAGCCATAGCTAACGCCAAAATTGCCTACCAGGAATACAAAAAAATCATTCACAGCCAGAGATGGCAAACCCTAGCAGCTAAAGGAGCCAACCAACAAAAACTACTCTGGGCTAGCACCAGCACCAAAAACCCCCTATACAGCGACGTTATGTATGTAGAAGAATTAATAGGACCCGACACCATCAACACCCTACCACCAGCCACCATTGCTGCTTGTGCCGACCATTGTCAAGTAGCTAATCGCTTAGAAACAGGAGTTGAAGAAGCCCACCAACTCATAGAAAGCCTTAAAGACCCAGACATTAACATTGATCTCAATATTGTCATGGACGAACTCCTAAAAGAAGGCATTGACAAATTTGTCAAACCCTACCAGTCCTTGATGAACTCTTTAGAAAACAAAATCAGGTTATTGTCACCCGTGTAAGCATTCTCGTTGAGAGAAAACCAAACCAACAACACACCACTCAACAGCCCACTGAAAACATTATGATTACCCTTCTAGAAAATCCCTTGCGCGTTGGTCTGCAACAGCAAGGAATGCCCGAACCCCAAATAATAGTCATCTTTGGCGCATCAGGTGACCTTACTTGGCGTAAACTCGTCCCCGCACTGTACAAACTGCGGCGAGAAGGACGCATACCACCAGAAATAACAGTAGTGGGCGTAGCACGAAGAGAGTGGAGCCATGAATACTTCCGGGAGCAAATGGAAAAAGGGATGACAGAAGCCCATCCTAACGTCCCATTAGGAGAACTCTGGCAAGACTTTTCTCAACGTCTGTATTATTGTCCCGGAGATATAGACAAACCAGAAAGCTATCACAAACTAAAAACCTTCCTCACTGAACTAGACGAAAAAGAGAACACCAGAGGAAACCGGATGTTCTATCTTTCCGTAGCTCCCAACTTCTTTCCCGAAGCCATCAGACAGCTAGGAAGCGCCGGAATGCTACAGGACTCCTACAAACATCGTCTAGTCATTGAAAAACCCTTTGGTCGTGACCTGGCATCAGCACAAAGTCTTAACCAAGTAGTAAAAAAGTACTGCCAAGAAAACCAAGTCTACCGTATAGACCACTACCTAGGTAAAGAAACAGTTCAAAACCTCCTAGTATTCCGCTTCGCCAACGCCATATTTGAGCCATTGTGGAATCGTCAATTTGTTGACCACGTACAAATCACTGTAGCAGAAACCGTGGGGGTAGAAGACCGAGCGGGCTACTACGAAAAAGCCGGCGCTCTCAGGGATATGCTGCAAAATCACCTGATGCAGCTTTACTGCTTAACGGCAATGGAAGCACCCAACTCAATGGATGCCGACAGTATCCGCACGGAAAAAGTAAAAGTATTACAAGCTACTCGATTAGCTGATGTTCCCAACTTGTCACGTTCAGCAGTGCGAGGTCAATATAGTGCAGGTTGGATGAAAGGGCAACAAGTCCCCGGTTATCACCAAGAACCGGGAGTAGACCCTAACTCTATCACTCCTACTTATGTGGCTATGAAGTTCTTGGTTGATAACTGGCGCTGGCAAGGAGTTCCTTTTTACTTGCGTACAGGGAAGCGGATGCCTAAAAAGGTGAGTGAAATATCTATTCACTTCCGCGATGTTCCTTCTCGGATGTTTCAATCTGCAGCCCAACAGAGAAACGCCAATGTTTTAGCTATGCGGATTCAGCCTAATGAAGGAATTTCTTTACGCTTTGATGTCAAAATGCCAGGGGCAGAATTTCGCACTCGTTCTGTTGATATGGACTTTAGTTACGGTTCCTTCGGCATTCAAGCAACTTCCGATGCTTACGATCGCCTTTTTCTTGACTGTATGATGGGCGACCAAACACTATTTACACGAGCGGACGAAGTAGAAGCAGCATGGCAAGTAGTAACCCCTGCCCTTTCTGTTTGGGATGCACCCGCAGATCCGGCCACCATTCCTCGCTATGAAGCAGGAACATGGGAACCAGCAGAGGCTGAACTGCTCATTAACCAAGATGGTCGTAGCTGGCGCAGGCTGTAAAAAGCATCATATCTGACCAATGACCAATAACCAATAACTAATGACCAAACTACTATGATTTCCCAAGCTCCTACAATTTTTTCTCTTCAGGCTCCCAAAGATACTTCCCTGAACGAAATAGAAACAGAACTGAATCAAATTTGGCAAAGTTACGGTATTAGCGGAGAAGATGGAGGGCTACCCGCAGCCACCAGAGCCACAACATTTACCCTAGTGGTTTACGAACCAGAGGAAACTCAATATTTGTTAGCTGCTTTAGGATTTTATACCGGACCTATTGATGGTATTCTCGGTCCACAAATGACAGCGGCCCTACGGCAAGTACAAGTTAAATATGGCTTACCTGAAACAGGTACAGCCACACCAGAAACACTGAAGGTTTTGCGGGAAGAGTTCGCCAAACGTCAGGGAAACATGGCCACCGGGGAAAGCGTGGCTTATAACTTCAGTCCCATTAACCCAGCAATTGCCGATGAAATCGCCCTGCGTAACCCCTGCCGGATTATCGCTTTATTTCCCATCGCCGGGGAAGATGAGGGGGTAAAAGCTCAAGTTTCTGCCTACTGCCCCATTCAAAAGCAAAGTTCAAGTACACTGATCTGCTGTGAATACATCACCTTAACTGGAACTGCTGCCGCTTTGGAACGAGTGGGAGGAATGATCCCAGCATTATTAATTGGTGGACTGCCCAAGTTTCTCTGGTGGAAAGCCACACCAGACCCTAACAATAATTTGTTTAAGCGACTAGCGGCGGTCTGCAATAATGTTATTGTTGACTCTTGTAACTTTAACGAGCCAGAAACTGATTTATTAAGTCTCCAGAAATTAGTAGAAACTGGTGTTCCCCTAGCTGACTTAAACTGGCGACGATTATCAGCATGGCAGGAGTTAACAGCCCAAGCCTACGACTCTCCCCATCGTCGCGCCGGACTGAGGGAAATTGACCGGGTGACTATTGACTACGAAAAAGGCAACCCCACCCAAGCCATGCTGTTTGTGGGTTGGCTGGCAAGTCGCCTACAATGGTCGCCGGTTTCCTATAAAAAGGAAGCTGGTGACTATGATATCACTAAAATTACCTTTGTTTCCCCTGACCAGCGACAAGTTGAAGCCGAGTTAGCCGGAGTTCCGGTGGCTGATGTGGGTGAGGTTGTGGGTGATTTAATTGCTCTACGCCTCAGTTCAATCAATGCCCAGGCTGAGTCTAGTACTGTTATATGTTCCGAGACTGGGGGCTGTATGCGGATGGAAACACACGGCGGCGCTCAATCCCCTGGTCTATTTCAACAGGTGGGTTCACTTTCAGAACAAAAAGCGGAAGCTTTACTAAGTCAGCAGGTACAACGTTGGGGTCGGGAGTTACTGTTTGAAGAAAGCCTACAGGTTATAGCCCAGACTGTCAATTTGGATTGATCTAACTTTTCTTGTGGTGCGGGCATACTTCGACTATACTTCGACTACGCTCAGTACGAAGCGCTCAGTACAAGTCTTGCCCGCTAATGTAATAAATTTGGGTAAAATTGCCCATATTATCTGTTTTTATTTATGGCCTTAGTCATTGCTGGAGAACGTAGTGGAGTGGGGAAAACAACAGTTACCCTCGCTCTTTTGGCATCTTTACGCCGTCGTGGTTTGGCTATACAGTCCTTTAAGGTGGGTCCAGACTACATTGACCCCATGTTTCACGCTCACATCACTGGCCGCCCTTGTCGTAATTTAGATCCAGTACTGACTTCTGAGGCTTATGTTAAAAAATGTTTTGCTGTTTATAGTGGAGAGTGTGAATACTCCCTAGTTGAAGGCGTAATGGGTCTTTTTGACGGGGTTAAATATGTTCACAATCAACCAGAAAGTATTATTACTAGCGATTTTGCGAGTACCGCACACGTGGCGAGGCTGTTAGATTTACCTGTGATATTAGTAATTGATTGTAGCCGTTTGTCTGGTTCGGTGGCTGCCATCGCTCACGGTTATTGTTCTTTTGATTCTAGAGTTAAAATGGCTGGGTTGGTGTTAAATAGGGTGGGAAGCGATCGCCATTTATCTCTTCTGCAAGATTCTCTACAACCACTAAATTTACCTGTTCTCGGTGTCCTGCGTCGTCAAGATAATATTACCATACCCGATCGCCATCTGGGTTTAGTCCCTAGTGCCGAATTACCTGAGTTGGACACTGTAATTAATCGTCTGGCTGATTTGGGAGAAAGTTGTTTTAATTGGGAATACATACTACCACTGTTACAACCCAAAAAAGCCCCGGGGCAAAACCAGGGTGATGGAGTGAAGTTATGGAGTTATTCTAGTTCTGAACCGGTGAAAATTGCCGTAGCACGCGATCGCGCTTTTAATTTCTATTATCAAGATAATCTTGATTTATTACAAAACTTAGGTGCAGAATTAGTTTTTTGGAGTCCTTTGGCTGATACTGAATTACCCCCTAGTGTGCAAGGAATGTATTTTGGTGGGGGTTTTCCTGAAGTTTTCGCCCAGCAACTAACAGAAAATACCGCCATTCTCAAAGCAGTAAAAAAGGCAATTCTCCAAGGAATACCCACCATTGCCGAATGTGGAGGTTTAATGTATTTGTGTGAACAAATTATTGATTTTGAAGGTAACTCTTGGCCTATGGTGGGGGTGTTACCCACATCTGCTGTTATGGGGGGGCGTTTAACTTTAGGTTATCGTCGCGCAGTTGCTTTACAAGATAACTTATTAGTGTCATCAGGTACAAACTTTTACGGGCATGAGTTTCATCGTTCCTCTTTAAATATAAATCCCCATCCGCCTTTGTTAGCAACTTATCGTTATGATAGTCAGGAAAATCTGGGAACTGAAGGATGGTGTTTACCTACCAATGTTTACGCCTCTTATATTCATTTGCACTGGGGAGAACGGGCAGAAATAGCACTGCGGTTTTTACAACAATGTGGGATTTATCCAAGCGGTTTTTAGCTAAATAAACCATATTTTTATATCTCACCCTCCAGGATACCCAGACGCGGAGGGTGATGTAGACAGAGATGGAGTATAGAGATCAGCAGGTGGTTTAGATACCTGGAAACTATTCAATTACTTAAAATTGCTGTCATATCATCATTGAGTTTGCGAACTAAACGAGATAATTCCCTAATGATATTCACTGCAACTTCGGGAATTTCCTCAATAGCATCGTAAAGTTGCTCCTGGGTTAGTTCCAAAAACTCACAGGGTTCTAAGGTAGTCACAGAAGCAGAACGAGGCTGAGTGTCAAATACTGCCATTTCACCGAAGTATTTTCCCTCTTCTACCTCGGCCAGTTTTTTATCTCCAATGTGGACTTTAACTTTACCAGAAACAATAATGTAAAGCGATCGCCCCTGTTCTCCCTGTCTAAAAATGGTATAATTAGCAGGAAACTGTAACTCGTGCATTACTGAAGCCAGGCGCACAATAAAATCATCTCGCAACTCTTTAAAAATCGGCACTTGGCGGACAAATAATAAGCGGTCAACACTGGTGAGCATGGTTACAATATGATAAATTAAATTATACAAACAATTATACCCCTACTCAACACATTGCAATCATAAAAATCTCCTAGTGCGGGCATCTTCCCTAGGGTTAAACCCCGCGTTCATGTCCAAAAATCCATACAATGCCGTCACTACAAGAGTTATGATCTAACTAAAAAGATTCCCCCCTACACAAGTCATGTTATGGAAAGGTGCGAGATTAATAATAGTATTGCTGGGACTGTGGCTATTCCTGGACTTGGTTTCTCGTCTGGGAGCAGAAATTCTCTGGTTTGAGAATGTGGGCTATTTACAAGTATTTCTACTCAGGTTAGTCACTAGAGGGGGGTTGTGGATACTTGTAGCTGGTGTTAGTGCTGCCTATTTATTAGCAAATCTTCACATAGCAGCAGGGCTAAAATATCCCCGGACTATGAAAATTAAAGAAGTTCAGCGTCAGGAAGCTGGACTTAATACAGACTTGCAAAATTTTCTCAGTCCTCACTATACCCAAGGCTATGAAAGACCAACGCCATTATCTCGCACTAAACCATTAACATTAATCTGGTTACTACCCATCGGCTTGGTATTAACTTTATTGGTGGGATTAATGTTAGTTCACTATCTGGATATAGCCATTACCTACTGGCATTCTCCCATTACTAGAGATATTCCACCAGTCCCGCCCTTGTTTCGACCAGAGAGAATTTGGCAGTTGATGAAAGTGCAAGTTTTCTCCTCGGTTTGGTATGTTGGCTTAATTGCAGTGGTGGGTGTGTCCATTTTAATGTATCCCAAAATTATATTACAAACTATAGCCATTGCTTTTAGTCTGTTATTGGCTTGGATACTATCTCACAACTGGGCTAGAGTGCTGCAATATTTTCAGCCCACGGCTTTTAACGCTTCTGAGCCTTTATTTAATCTAGATATTAGCTTTTATATATACTCTCTGCCATTTTGGGAACTGCTGGAACTGTGGTTTGTGGGGTTGTTTTTGTATGGCTTTATAGCTGTAGCCCTAACTTACCTCCTCTCTGCTAACAGTCTCAGCCAAGGAATTTTTCCTGGGTTTTCCTCTCAGCAACAGCGTCATTTATTCGCCCTGAGTGGCTTATTCATGCTGGTTGTGTCCTTTAGTTATTGGCTGAGTCGTTATGAATTGGTTTATTCTCAACGTGGGGTGACATACGGTGCTAGTTACACCGATGTAGTGGCAGTTTTGCCAGCTTACACAGTTTTATGTGTCTTGGCCTTGGGAGTGGCTTTTTATTTATTGTGGCGGACAATTTCTTGGAAGCCCCACTCTCTCCATCGCCAATCGCTATTTTACGGACTAGGGATTTATGTGTTGGTGGTGGTCGCCGCTGATTTTATCTTACCTACAGTAGTGCAGTATTTAGTGGTTCAACCCAATGAATTACAACGAGAGCAACCCTACATTGAGCGTACCATTGCTTTAACTCGGCAAGCATTTGATTTAGACGTGATTGATGTGCAAACCTTTAACCCCACAGGAAACTTAACTAAAGCCGACTTGGAAAAAAATGATTTAACTATTCGTAATATTCGCCTTTGGGATCAACAACCACTGCTAGAGACTAACCGTCAGCTGCAACAAATTCGACTATATTACCGCTTTCCTGATGCGGATATTGACCGCTACACTCTTTTTAAAGAATTACCCAGCCAAAGACCCGCAGCACCAACACAGTCTGCATCAACTAACCAAGCAGAAAACCAAGCCACGGAACGACGACAGGTATTGATTGCCGCTAGGGAACTAGATTATACTGCCGTACCCCAACAAGCCCAAACATGGGTCAACCGCCGTTTAATTTATACTCACGGTTTTGGTTTTACCATGAGTCCAGTTAATACAGTAGGACCGGGTGGGCTACCTGAGTATTTTGTTAAAGATATCGCCGGCAATGATCAAAGCCCCCTGGCTACCTCCAGTGAGGCTATTCGTGACAGTATCCCCATTGGTAACCCCCGTATCTATTTCGGCGAAATAACTGATAATCATGTGATGACTGGCACGAGAGTTCAAGAGTTAGACTTTCCTAGTGGCAGTGATAATGTTTACCATGTTTATGATGGGCTGGGGGGAATTTCCATTGGCGCACCTTGGCGACGGTTATTATTTGCTATGTATTTAAAAGATTGGCAAATGTTATTTACACGTGACTTTTTGCCAGATACTAAGGTATTATTCCGGCGCAATATTAAAGAACGCATTAGAGCTATTGCACCTTTTTTACAATTTGATAGCAACCCCTACTTAGTGGCGGCTGATGCCAGCCCTGATGGTAATGACAATAACGATTTTGAAAGTAATGGCAATTATCTCTACTGGATTATAGATGCTTACACCATTAGCGATCGCTATCCCTACTCAGACATCACCAGCGAAGAAATAAACTACATCCGTAACTCAGTAAAAGTAGTAGTTGATGCCTACCACGGCACTGTTAACTTTTACGTTGCTGACTCTAGCGACCCCATTATTAACACTTGGTCCAAAATATTTCCCAACACCTTTAAACCCCTCAGTGACCTACCTCCAACCCTCCTGAAGCATATCCGCTATCCAGTGGACCTGTTCAAAATTCAATCTGAACGATTGATGACCTACCACATGACAGACCCCCAGGTTTTTTATAATCGAGAAGACCAGTGGCAAATACCACAGGAAATCTACGGGAATAAAGCCCGACCAGTAGACCCCTACTATTTAATTACCAGTCTCCCCACCGTCCCCTTTGAAGAATTTATTCTCTTACTACCCTACACCCCCAAACAACGCTCTAATTTAATTGCTTGGTTAGCCGCGCGATCGGATGGCGAAAATTATGGTAAGTTGCTGTTGTACGTATTTCCTAAAGAACGCCTGGTTTACGGACCAGAGCAAATTGAAGCCAGAATTAACCAAGATCCGGTAATTTCCCAGCAAATTTCCCTGTGGAATCGTCAAGGTTCTAGAGTTGTCCAGGGTAACTTATTAATTATCCCCATTGAGCAATCCTTATTATACGTGGAGCCAATATATTTAGAAGCCACCCAAAATAGACTACCAACCTTGGTTAGGGTAATTGTGGCTTTTGAAAATCGCATTGTTATGGCTCCCACCCTAGAACAAGCATTAGAAGGAATTTTTCAGCCTGAAGTCACCCCAGCCCCAGCCATTATTCGCCCAGTGGAAGAACCAACAGCCCCAGAATAAAACCAGTTCCAAAACTAAAAAATGATCACGGGTAATTATTGCAGTAGTGGGAATTTTAGCCAGTTGTAATGAAGCGATGATTAGCGCGGAGAATTGACCGGTTCACCCATTGATAGTCTTTCCACAGCACCAAATCAACAACTGGCATGGGAATGGGATTATGAAAAACAAGGCTTGACCCTATACTGTGTAGAGTTTTCAATTTCCCGTCATCCCTGTTGATATATTATTTAAACCGCAAGTACAGTATTTGTCATGCCAAATTGGCAAGTATTTTAATTTATTGGTCAACTCATAGCATTTCCTAAACACCTGAGATATAAACTTGAGCAACGCTGGGGCGTTGCTTGGTGCTTGGAGTTTGGTTAAAAACGATAATTTCGACTCCTTTGCACGGTTTCGCTATTCCGTACCCACAAACTAACTGGTACAGCATTACCTTGAGGATCTACCTTAACTCTGACTGTAATTGGTTGAATTTGTCTGCTTTGATTTCCTCTCGTTGGTGGGACGGTTTGGAAAATATCGTTAGTAATTTGCTGCCGTTGCTGTTGGGGAAGGTAGTATGTTTCTATTCCATAAATAATGGCATTGTTATCATACACACCTTTTAAAGCTACTTGATTCCTGGGTAAAGACTGGGGTAGATCGCTAGTGACCCGTACTGGTTTCCAAGGTCTGGGAATACTAAGATTTGATGAAATCGGTTGCTCCTGTAAAATTAGGTATAAGTTGGTTCCTGAACGTAGTTGTCTGTTTCTACCCTGATTGGTTTTAACTAAGTTATTCCATCCCGGTAGTCTCCGCAAATTTTCCACACGGGATATATCGTATTCTAATGAAAGAGAAAATTCTTGAACTACATTGTTAGGGCTTTGGGGTAGAGTTTGCAAAATTACATCTCTACCAATGATGTTAGTATACATTGCTTGGACAGGAACTGCCAGAATTATTCCCGTTTGAATGAACAAAGCAAGTAATAGCCGCCATAAAGGTAGAGGCTTGTTGGCTTTTTCTTCTGTAGCAATGAGGTAATCTTTAAAAGTCAGCTTTTCGGAAAACTCGACTTCAGGAGATAATGTTCTCAATGATTTATTTTCACTTGATTCAGAGGAATTACTGCTCATGAGTCTAGTCCTAAAATAATGGTTTATTAGTTTGTCTGGCTTAATACCAGAATTAGGAATGACGCAGAGACTCTCTAAACAAGGTGAAAAAATGAGATTTTGCTAACTATTATAGCTCATAGTCAACAACTCAGCTATTGACATGACAATTAGGAATTAGATTCAGCGGGTAAGCGACGCTCAAACCACAATCCGGCAATAATTAGTGCTGAACCACAGAGAAATAAAACCAGGGACTGAAATAGTCGGTCTGTGTCGTATTCTATAGCCCGACTAATAATTTGCAGGGTTAATAATAGCATACCTACCCAGAAGCTACTTCTGCTATTTAATTTTAATCCTTCTCGAATTAACCCTGATGCCAAAAATGCCAAAAGTACATTGAAGATAAAACTGCCTAGTTCAGCAATGGGAGTAATAGCTAAATGCCAGAAGGGTGTAATAATAATGAAAGCTAAAAAGGTAGTCACAACACCAATGGTGAAAATTACTTCCCGTCTCGGGGGGTTATTTCTCAACCGCAGTAGAGATAGCCATTGTAATACTGCTAAACCACTGAGAATGCCCAAGTCAATGATGGGCACAGACATAAACCAGCTATTAGTGGTACTCGAGGGAAAAGAATTTAATGTAGGGGCTACCCATTGCCAACGAAAGGACAAAACATAAAATACAAGGGCAAAAAATATCAATGCTAGGTTACGGGCTAGGGGTTGAAACAACCTATAGTTGATGGTGGGAAACAGCAAATCGTCATAACTCCAAAATAATGCAGGTGGGAGTACCAAGGCAAAGGAAGCCACCCAGGGAGTTATATTAGCAAAATTCAGCAGAGGTAAAGGGTTAAGATTTAATTGCAAAGTACCAGCAAATACTAAAGCCGCTAAAACAAAAATCCAACGCGATCGACAAAAGTATGCTAAGGGTACAAATAGTAACCACGACAATAAAGGCATATGTCGAACGGCCAAACTCGCCCAATTCCACTCACCTGCAAAACCTGAAAATTCTCCTCTTCCCATCCAATAACCAATTTCAATGAGGATAATGGCCATAGTCCCTAGGGAAGTTAACGATAAACTGTAAGCCATCACCAAAACACCAAATCCCCAGGCTAGAAACAGTTCATTAAGGGAACCGTTAACATTAAAAATCTGCGCCATTAGCAGTATATTTACTCCTAAGACCAAAGCACTTAAAATTAGTAGTCCTTCTCCTAGAATGCGTTTGCTTTGTTTTTCATTCTGTTGACTGTTGCTTGATTGACCTTCTCTCCTGATGTAAAAACCAGTGATACTGGTGGATAGAAACAAACTGATCATCAAAATAAATTTGACTTCCCGTGACCATAATCGCCAGTTTGCTGCTACAAAGGTAATTACACCCAAACACACAAATATCCCACCTATAACAATCACAAGGGAGCGAAAGCGATCGCGTGTTGATGTTTCGAGGTGATTAAATTTATAACGTTGGGCTAGGTCTTGGTATTGGGAAGAGCTAATGAGTCCTTCATCTCGCCACAATTGTGCTTCTCGGCGTAATTTCTGCTGAAAGTTATCTAACATTTATCACCATCTCCGGTATAGTGGTTTCAGATTAATCAGTTTGAGAATGGCGGTCATTGTAATTTCAGTATGCAGCCAAGAGCATAGATAACACTGTTCTTCTACAACATTTTTACTAATGGAAAAACCATCAAATTTATTAATAAAACTTTCACGGCGTTTGTTTACCAACTCTCAGCAACAAGAAAAATTTATTGATACATTAATTCATCCCCATTCTTTTAATCCCGCCATTATTTGGTGTCAAAACCAGCCTGATATATTGCCCTTTACAGTAGAATTGCCAACAAATTGGCAACCCGATTTTGTACATCGTTTATTATTAGGAGAAAAACCGGGTAAACATCCTCTACATGAACAGGGTTATTTTTATTGTTTAGATTTTTCCTCTGTATTTGCTGCTTCTGTTTTATTAACTATTCCCCAACCGTTGGGTTTAGTTTTTGATATGTGTGCCGCCCCTGGTGGAAAAAGTATTTTTGCCAAGATAGCTTTGCAACCTAATTTACTAATTTGTAATGAACAGGACTTACGCAACTGGCACAGGCGATCGCTATATTATAGTATTTGTGTACTGAAATAAGTGACACAACTAGCACAAATAGTGGGCGGGCTTCGCGGTAGCAAAGCGACAAATTGAATCAAACCAAACACATAGAAA
>NZ_JANQDH010000057.1 GCF_029891735.1 Chrysosporum bergii ANA360D | reverse complement strand
GATTAAACGACCGAAGTAGCCGTGTGCTGCTACGATGTTGTAGGTTTCTTCTTCTTGTCCGAACTTGTAACCGTAGTTTTGAGACTCGGTTTCTGTTGTTTCACGTACTAAGGAAGAAGTTACCAAGGAACCGTGCATTGCAGAGAACAAGGAACCACCAAATACACCAGCCACACCTAACATATGGAAGGGGTGCATCAGGATGTTGTGTTCTGCTTGGAACACTAACATGAAGTTGAATGTACCAGAGATACCCAAAGGCATACCGTCTGAGAAGGAACCTTGTCCGATGGGGTAGATCAAGAATACTGCGGTTGCTGCTGCTACAGGTGCAGAGAAAGCTACGCAGATCCAAGGACGCATTCCCAAGCGGTAGGACAATTCCCACTCACGACCGAGGTAGCAAGCTACACCGATGAGGAAGTGGAAAATTACCAATTGGTAAGGACCACCGTTGTACAACCACTCATCTAAGGAAGCAGCTTCCCAGATGGGGTAGAAGTGTAAACCGATAGCGTTGGAGGAAGGTACAACTGCACCAGAGATGATGTTGTTTCCGTAGATTAAGGAACCAGCAACGGGTTCACGGATACCGTCGATGTCAACGGGAGGTGCTGCGATGAAGGCGATGATAAAGCAGGTAGCAGCAGCTAGTAGGGTTGGGATCATTAGTACGCCGAACCAACCGATGTAAATACGGTTGTTGGTGCTGGTGATCCAATCGCAAAAGCGATCCCATACGTTAGCGCTTTGACGCTGTTGTAAGGTTGTGGTCATCTTTTTATGATTGCTTTGGTTTTAGGAATCAGGTAGGTCTTTTTACCTGTTGTAGATATACTAAATTATTTATTTCAGTTTGTAAAGGGTTTTCAGAAAAATTTTTATAATAATTTTGTCTAAACCGCCAAACCCTTATCCTGCAAGGGTTAATTGAAAAAACGCAAGAATCAACCTCCATATATATAGTGTCTTATGGCAATTTCTGATTCTGACACCGTTAGCTACAGCCCGGCTTATACTATTGTTCCAACTTACGAGTGCTTTAATCGCTGTACATATTGCAACTTCCGCACAGCACCAGGTGAAAGCCCTTGGATGACTTTATCAGCAGTTAACAAGATTTTGCAACAACTACAAAAGCAGAAAGTATGTGAAATCCTCATCCTGAGTGGTGAAGTACATCCCCGTTCACCCAAGCGTCAGGCATGGTTCCAAAGGATTTATGATCTGTGTGAGTTAGCTTTAGCCATGGGCTTTTTACCACACACTAATGCGGGAATACTGAGTTTAGCCGAAATGCGACAGCTAAAAAAGGTCAATGTTTCTATGGGTTTGATGCTGGAACAGTTAACCCCAAAATTGTTAAATACTGTTCATCGCCACGCACCGAGTAAGTTACCAGAAGTTAGGTTACAACAATTAATATGGGCGGGAGAGTTGCAAATTCCCTTCACCACTGGTTTACTTTTAGGAATTGGGGAAACTCAAGATGATTGTTGGGAAACATTAAACGCCATATCTGACTTACATAAGCGTTACCATCACATTCAAGAAGTGATATTGCAACCCCACAGCCCTGGACATCAGCAAAGCTTTAATGCACCAGCTTTTGACCCTGAGCAACTACCAGAAGTTATTGCCAAAGCCCGTCAAATTCTACCCCCGGATATTACAATCCAAATTCCCCCGAATTTAGTTAACGATGACCAATGGTTACTGGCTTGTATACAAGCTGGGGCTAGAGATTTGGGTGGAATTAGCCCCAGGGATGAGGTAAATCCTGATTATCCTCATATCCAAGAACAGACTTTAAAAGAAATCTTACAGCCGGGGGGGTGGAAGTTAGCGCCACGTTTGCCTATATATCCCCAGTTTGATCATTGGCTAACACATGATTTAAAAACGGCTGTGAAACATTGGCGAGATGAAGGACTTTATGGCGACTATCCAACCAGGTGAGTCTGGGGTAGCAAATGTTATATTTATGAGTGGTGGCGGTTGGAAAAAGCGCCCCATACTTATATTACTTGTATTGTGGTTAGATGGTGATGATGTTGTAGCAGCAGTGTTTACATCTGGTGAAACACGAACAGAAACTGATATACCGATACTTTTAGTAATTTTCAATAAAGGCGATCGCACATGGAAGTTTTACTGCTAGAGAAGATTTCTCAAACAAGATAGATTCCAACCCTCAAAAGATAGAGTTTGGAGACAAAACCCTGTTGTAAAATAGACATTAGTAAGGATTTGGGGGGCCATTCACTGGTCAGAAACGCCTATAGAAACTATTTTTGGAAATCTCCAAGGTCTAAAATCCAGTCAGCTAAAGCAACTACAGCGACTGTACCACCAGCGCATACCAGGCGATCGCATGACCACGCCGGAATTTTCCCAGCGTTTGGCAGCCATCAGCACAGAAATCAATCAGCCCGTGTGTACCTATCTCAACCGTCGCGGACAAGTGATTCGCGTGGGGGTGGGGACACCGCGTCAAACGCAAATCCCACCCCTGGAATTGCCCCGTTACGGTGCGGAACGTCTCAGCGGTATTCGTTGTATTGCCACCAGTCTTAAGGCAGAACCGCCGAATGAATCGGCATTGACAGCCATGGCTTTACAACGGTTAGATGTTTTAGTAGTACTAAATATCACTAGTACAGGATTTACCAGGCGTGGGGGCGGATCTACTGGGTACGTCAAAGAAACTTATTTAGCTCACTTAGCATTAAACACTAAACATCTAGTGTCAACTTCCCAACCAGGAATGAACGACAAGTTGTTAAGGGAATCTTCCTCTCAGGGAAATTCTCAGGCTCAACATTTAGCAATCCAGTCGAGCATATCACCGCCTATGAGCTTAGATATGCTGTCAGAGCAGGATTTTATGGATCTGGTGGAAAGTATAGAAGCAGAACTACAACGGGAATTTGTAGCCCAAGAAGTAACTACTGAGCATGATCGGGTGGTAATTGTGGGACTGATGACCGACACCACCCCTCCCCAAGAATTTCAAGACACCATCTTGGAATTAGCTAGGTTAGTAGACACAGCAGGCGGAGAGGTATTACAAACATTACAACAAAAGCGATCGCGTGTTCACCCTCAGACAGTAGTGGGTGAGGGTAAGGTGCAGGAAATCGCCCTAACCGCCCAAACCCTGGGAGCTAATCTCGTCGTTTTTGACCGGGATCTCTCACCAGCCCAGGTTCGTAACTTAGAAAGAAAAATTGGTGTCCGGGTAGTTGACCGCACAGAAGTAATTTTAGATATCTTTGCCCAACGCGCCCAATCCCGTGCAGGTAAATTGCAAGTAGAACTGGCACAGTTGGGATATATGATGCCGCGACTAAGTGGTAGAGGTTTGGATATGTCCCGATTAGGTGGGGGTATCGGTACTCGCGGACCTGGTGAAACTAAACTGGAAACAGAACGCCGGGCGATTCAAAAACGGATTTCCCGATTACAACAGGAAGTAAACCAATTACAGGCTCACCGTTCACGATTACGCCAAAGACGACAACATCGGGAAGTTCCCTCTGTGGCTTTGGTTGGCTATACCAACGCTGGTAAATCTACTTTGCTTAATGCCCTGACTAACGCTGAAGTTTACACTGCCGATCAGTTGTTTGCTACCCTTGACCCCACCACCCGGCGATTAGTAATTTCTCAAGGCGAAACCGGGGAAACTCAAGAAATCCTCCTCACAGACACCGTAGGTTTTATACACGAGCTACCAGCTTCCTTAATGGATGCTTTTCGCGCCACCTTAGAAGAAGTTACAGAAGCTGACGCTCTACTGCACTTAGTTGATTTATCTCATCCTGCTTGGTTGAGCCATATTCGCTCAGTTAGGGAAATTTTAGGACAAATGCCCGTCACTCCTGGCCCAGCAGTGTTGGTTTTTAACAAAATTGACCAGGCAGACAGTGCAACCCTGGCTTTAGCCAGAGAAGAGTTTCCCCTGGCTGTGTTTATTTCAGCTAGTCAGCGGTTGGGATTAGAAACCCTGCGCCAACGTCTCAGCAAACTCATTGAATATGCTGTTGATACGCCATAATCTTACCGTTGGCGTTTGACATACTCACCGACCCAGAAGGTCGGTGATTCTTGGCGGTTCACCGCAAGTCAGCTGTTTTCAAAGTCCGTTTAAACGGAATTTATTTTATGGCCATTTAACAAAATATACTTAGGCAAAAACATGAGATTAAAAAAAATTAAATAACTTCTCAGTAGAATTATTTAAGTATCGTATTAGTGCTTTGTTTTTTAGTCACCATTACATAATATGACCCTATAAATATAAGTTCCTCAAGAAAAATCTCAAGTTTTTCTCAGGATAAACACGTAAAACTGACATTTTATTAAAAATCAAACACAGTTATTCAAAACTAATTAAAGATATCAAGAAATTTTGTGATCTATTTAGCCCTGTCTAATTTTTTATAAGATAATGTAGACAGTTGGTTAAGTATCAAGAAGTACCATAAACCATTGAATTAACTTGTGAAATTCCAAAAAAGGTCAAAATGATGTCAAAAGTTGTTTCCAAATTGTTGCTTGGGTTATCAATTACATCTGCAATTGGCATTAATGCTTTTAGCTTTAGTCCCTCGGCTTTAGCTGCCAGTTGTGATGTTTCTAACATTAGCCTTGGTGGTTTTAAAGCTAATGATTGTCAAGGATATTTTAGCGGCAATGACAAGGGAGAAAACAGTTCTCTCCTGACTGATCTAAATAACGGCTTATTTAGCATTGGTGCCAATGTTACCTGGGATCTAATCGGGAATTCAGACGACAAGTCCCTTGATATTACAACATCTCAGGGTTCCACTGGTACATGGACTCTGAGTCAGGCAATAGTAGATAGCGGTCTGAGTACGTTTGCAATTAGTCTGAAGTCAGGTAAAAATCATAGTGTATACCTTTTTCAAGACATTGATTTCTCGGTTACAGGTTTAGAAGGAATATTCAATACCATTGGCGTTGCCACCAACAAAAAGGGAAAAGCTCAAGATATCTCCCACGCTTCTTTATTTAAGGCTAGTTACGCAACCGCTCCAGAAATGCCCAAAGTACAATCTGTACCTGAACCTGCTACAGCTGCTGCCCTTGGGTTGTTTGCTTTAGCTGGATTGAGAGGATTGAAAAAAAAATCTCTAGTCTAATGTCGGACTTATGCAGGTGGAAACCTTGGTCAATAGTGACGCTGGAATCCCCTGGCTTTAGACGTGGGGAGTGTCAAAAAGTTTTAAAATTAAGAAACTTTAAATTTGATTGAGGACGTTATGGCTGCTAAAGTTGAAATTTATACTTGGAGGACTTGCCCGTTTTGTATACGTGCTAAAAGCCTCTTGAGTAGCAAGGGTATTGATTTTATTGAATATTGCATTGATGGAGATGAAACTGCACGGGCAAAAATGGCTCAAAGAGCTAACAAGAGACGCTCAGTGCCCCAAATTTTTATTAATGATTACCATGTTGGTGGTTGTGATGATATCTACGCTTTGGAAAGCAACGGCAAGCTGGATGAGTTACTAGCTGCTGGCAATGGTGCATAGATTGACACCAAAGCTACTGTTGTCCAGCTAAGTCTAGACTTCAGCGGCTTTGGGTAGGTTTAACAAAGCAAATCATCTAGATTGAGTAATCTAAAAAATTTCTGGCGATTGAGGCAAACAAGGTGAAACTGGCTTTTATTACTGATCCCATCCATCAGCTTGACCCATGTCATGATACTAGTGTAGCTTTGATGGAAGCGGCACAAATCTTAGGACATGAAATTTGGGTAACTGAGGCAAGTATGTTGAGCGTTATAGATAGCAAAGCTTGGGGGATGTTACGGCAAATAGAATTAATTCCAGTGCTGTTAGTGGAGAAAGGCTGGATAGCGGCGAATCCTTGGTATAGATTGAGTGATCCCTGCTTTACATCCTTAGAAGCGATGGACGCTGTGTTCATGCGGACAGATCCACCAATTAATGATTCTTACCTCTACGCCACTTACGTTCTAGACTACATCGATCCACAAAAAACATTGGTGGTTAACCGTCCCAGTGGTATCCGTGGCGCAAATGAAAAAATGTATGCCCTGCAATTTACTAATGCCATTCCAGAAACTATTGTCAGTGCAGACAAGCAGTTAATCTGGGAATTTGTGGAGGCTAAGGGGGCAGCAATTATCAAACCCTTGGGTAACAAAGCTGGAGAAGGGATTTTATTCTTACAACCAAGCGATCGCAATTTTAATTCCATTGTTGAACTCAGTACAATGCGTGGTCGCCTGCCAGTAATGGTACAAACTTATCTACCGGCGGCGAAAGAAGGAGACAAGCGAATTATCCTCCTCAATGGAGAACCAATTGGTGCCCTCAATCGGCTTGCTAGTGGGATCGACTTTCGTAATAACATGGCTGCTGGTGGTACTGTTGCTCAAACAAAAATTACCCCTAGAGAGCATGAAATCTGTGCCGAAATAGGGGCAACTTTACGTCAAGATGGTTTAGTTTTTGTGGGGATTGATGTTATTGGCGGTTATCTGACTGAAGTTAACGTTACTAGTCCTACGGGAATTCGGGAAATTGACCGACTAGAAGTTACTCGCCTGGGTGAGCAAGTAATTTCATGGATTTCCCACACTCTAAAAAACTAAAATAATTTGCCTGATTTGAGTTGATTTACACAATATGCGATCGCATCTTTCAGGCTGGTTTGATCACTCCATTAATTCCTTGGTGTACGCCGATTGCGGAGAAAATCAGGAATATCCAATCCTGTTTTTTCTTTAGGTTCCACCACAGGCTTAGAGGGATTAACTGTGGGTTGCTGTGGGGTTGAGCGTTTGGGAGTGGACACCATCCTGGGAGTCGTAGCCACATTCTGGGTTTGTGCAGCTTGTACTTCACCAGTAAATCCAGTAGCAATTACAGTAATTCTCACCTCACCTTGTAGCCTGTCATCAATCACCGCTCCAAAAATAATATTGGCATTGGGATCAACTACTTCATATATTGCTTCTGCGGCAGCATTCACTTCATGTAAAGTTAGATCACTACCACCTGTGATATTAAAGACGACTCCTCTAGCTCCTTCAATAGAACATTCTAATAAGGGGGAAGAAATAGCCGCGATCGCTGCTTCTCTTGCTCTTGACTTCCCAGAACTCACACCTATGCCCATCAGTGCTGATCCCGCATCTGCCATTACAGCTCTGACATCGGCAAAGTCAACGTTTACTAATCCGGGAATGGTAATAATGTCAGAAATACCTTGTACGCCTTGACGCAACACATCATCTGCGTAGCGAAAAGCTTCCTGTACAGGGGTTTGCTCTGGTATTACCTCAAGTAATTTATTATTGGGAATAATAATCAGCGTATCTACCCGGCTTTTTAGGGCTTCAATGCCTTGCTCTGCTTGACTAGTGCGGCGGCGACCTTCAAAAACAAATGGACGGGTGACAACACCAACCGTCAGCGCTCCCATTTCTTTTGCTACTTCAGCCACTATGGGGGCTGCACCGGTGCCAGTACCGCCTCCCATCCCAGCGGTGATAAACACGAGGTCAGCACCTTCTAAAGCCGTAGCAATTTCGTCTCGTGATTCCTCAGCCGCCTTTTGACCAATGGCAGGATTACCACCAGCGCCTAAACCTCGTGTTAGTTTCTGTCCGATTTGCAATCGACTAGGCGCACCTGCCAAAGTCAAGGCTTGAGCGTCTGTGTTGATTGACCAAAATTCCACTCCTGAGACATCAGACTCAATCATGCGGTTAACCGCATTCCCACCACCACCACCAACACCAATTACTTTGATGTTAGCAACTCGACCCGGAACTATCTCACCAATACGGCTATTTTCAGTAGACATCTTTTTACTATCATGGTTAGGTCCCAAGTTCAACCCAGAGCTATTAAAGGGGTTGGTTGAGTTAACTGGTAAAGGAAACCCTTGCTGTCCCATAGATTGGGGGTTTTTATAGGTAAGCCCTTGGTTGTTATCAAGTGTCATTGCATTCATAAAGGTAGATAAAGGACTTTTTCAGGTGTTATTCACCTAACAGTCAACTATGGTTTGACACTGCCAAAATCTATGGCACTGTTCTTTATTGTGATCGCGACTCCCAACCTTAACAACATTGTTAGTGGGAAAGTTGGTTATGGTATCAGATCCATTGGCAGAAAACCCCATAACGGCTAATTCCAAAGAAGTATACCTACATTTACTGTATGTTGATTTGTATAACTTCAATAAAATATTAATATTTTTACTACTATGTTGTCGATTTAGCACATAATTTTCTCCACTATTTCTCTTTTTAGCTGGAATTGAGCCAACTTTTCTAAAGTTTTTGGGACTTAAGCCTTTGGTCTGTTTGATTCAGATGTACTAAAGGAGATGCCGGATTTTTTAAATCAATGTACTTAATTTGACTAAAATCTACCTTTGCTGATAGATATCGCATTTGGGCGAGTACCTTGATTTGTTGGTTTAACTGTGGACTTAGAGTACCTAGATGTACACTTCCCAGTTCTGTTTTCAAAATTATATTGGTCGTATCCTGCCAATCTACCTCCATTATTTTCACGTAACTTTGACTTAATGATGGGTACAGTTGACTCCAATATGAGCGATATTGTTCTGGTGAACCAACAACTTTGAGACTGGGTTGTTTGAATTTGGGGTTGAGTAAGGTGTATTTTTCTAAGGGTATCAAAACTCCAGTGGCATCTAATAGCTGGACAGGGGATTGTTTTTTCCCGTTCTCAAATACTGCCACAGGTACTCTTTCCTGTACCTCTATGTTTAATCCAGGAGGAAAAAGGCGACGACTGACTCTTGCTTGTGCTATGGTTGGTTGTTGCTGTAAAGAATTGGCGATGGCGTTGGGTTCAATCCGCCATATAGACTGAGGATAAGATATCACCAGCAATGATCTGATAGTTGTTGGCGATAGTAACTCATTACTCGATTTCATCACAATTTGCTTCGGATCATTTAGCACCCATATTGGTTGTAGTGCCACCCATAGCAAACCACCAGTTAAACCACCAATGGCAAGACTGCGCCAAATAGCCTGAATGATTTTTATCTGTTGTCGCCGACGTATTTTTTTACGTCGATCCTCTAGATTCTTTTGCGAAACTGATACTATGCCAGCCATTTAAACCTCTGGTTGATTATTGCTTCCTCTCAGAACTTTGATATTGATTAATTAATCAATTAGTATAATATATCAACCTTTTTTTCATGATTTTTCCCGCCGATGCACCCACTAAGCTAGTATTTAAGTACTAAAAAGCTGGGAATTTTTTTTATTAAAGTTGGTAATTTTTAGTTTAAACCGAATTTAACCTTTATTGGTACGTGGTAGCTATGATTAAATGGTAAAATTTAGACAAAAATTACAGACTAAGACGAGTGTGAGAACAGGGAGTTGGTAATGACCGGGTGGGACGTTGTTAATGGAATAAGCCCCAAAGGCTAAATTTGAGGTTTATGAGTTAAGAAAAGAGCGATCGCTTTGTAATAGGTCGTCAGTGTGTTCCTGAACACCATATTTTTCCATTGCTGCTGGTGGCAAAGTCGCTAAAAAGGTTTGCAATCTCATGCGCTCAATATAAGGCCAGCCTCCTTGGGATTCAATGTCTTTGAGTAGAGAGTAAAGTTTTTGGCGATTATCAGGCAAGCTCTCTTGAAAAGCACTATCCCGGATATCTCGATGTAACTGTTCTAAATGCCGCAACAAAGCCAAAAGAGCGATGGGGTTTCCTTGATAAAGGTTGGCCATATCGTACACTGCTGTGGCGATCGCTTGCAGTTGTTCGGACAAATTCACTGATTCCGAGCTTTTCTGGTTACTCATGCAACTATTTTCCCATAAATGAGGCTTACTCAAATTTACAGGAGATTCTGGGTTTTTATTCGTGAGTAAGAATTTTCCAAGGCATAAATCAATAGATAATCACCTTTGGCAGAGCTTCTGAGGGACTCAAATACAACGAAGGATTTTGGGATCAGATCAAATAGCTTTGATCTTGAGTTAAAAAAAATCGTATGATCTGGCTAATTTGCTGATAAAGCAATGGACATCTGTATCCAGTGGCAACACATAACACAATACAGAACCATTAAAGCAACAAGAAAAATGCCGTAGGCATTAGTTTTACAACTTAGATATTAATTTTTGAAATTGAGGTTGACCATGAGGTATCGCGCTTTAATTATTGCATTCTTGGCTGTATGCCTAGGGCTATTAACCGCTTGCAGTGATGCTCCCACCACTTCCAACAGCAGGGACGTACTCACCTACGAACAAATTCGCGGCACAGGCTTGGCCAACAAATGCCCCCAATTGTCAGAAATCAGCCGTGGTTCCATTCCCATTGACTCTAGCCAGTCTTATACCATCAAAGAACTTTGTTTAGAACCAACTAGTTTCTTCGTCAAAGAGGAACCCGCTAATAAACGGCAAGTGGCAGAATTTGTACCCGGTAAATTGTTGACCAGATACACTTCTACCATTGACCAAGTACAAGGAGACTTGAAAGTTAATCCAGATAACAGCTTAACCTTTGTAGAAGCTGATGGTCTCGACTTCCAGGCCATAACTGTAAAACTTCCTGGTGGTGAATCAGTACCTTTTCTTTTCACCGTTAAAAACCTAGTAGCTACAACACAAGCTGGTTTGACCAATATCAACACCTCTACAGACTTTGAAGGTAGTTTTAAGGTTCCTTCCTATCGTGGTGCTTCCTTCTTAGATCCTAAAGGACGTGGTATCGTCAGTGGCTATGACAATGCGGTGGCGCTTCCCGCTCAAGCCGATAGTGAAGAACTGACCCGCGCTAATGTTAAGCGTGTTGAAACTCTTGATGGCAAAATTTCTTTACAAGTAGCTAAAGTAGATAGCACAACTGGTGAAGTTGCTGGTACTTTCGAGAGCGAACAGCCATCTGACACTGATTTAGGTGCTGGTGAACCCAAAGAAGTTAAAATACGAGGTGTGTTTTATGCCCGCGTTCAACCAAACCGCGCTTAAATTTTCCAGCAAGATGTGTTAAGTAATCATTAACTTCTAACCCATAGTTTACCCATTTGTTTCTTTTTATATTGAAGCAAATGGGTTTTTTATCAAAGATTAAGTTGAGATAAGTTGAAAAGTCTATGGCTTATATACGTGTTTTTTCTGAAAATAAGTTTAGTAGAATAGCAAAATTGATCGCATGATGTATAGTCTATGTAGTAATTAAATAGAGTATTTACTGAATAAGTATAACTCATGGCTCAAATTAATGAACTTGCAGAGTATGAAGACAGTATTTTTACTGGAATACATATCTTATCTACTTAGTTAGGTTATGTAAATAAGCTCCATTACAAATAAACTAAATAATAAAATTAAGTACAATTTCGGTTTATAAATGCAGTAAAAAATTTATATCTTATGTTTTTGTAGATACACAAACTACAGAAAATAACAAATTCAAATGCAAACAAAAATACCAATTGCGCTTATCTGAACTTTTGCTCAATTGTCAGGTTAAAAAATGTGTGATTTACGCCGTGTTTGTTTTACAGGAAGGATCACATAGTGAATCTGTGGCAAGACTTGGCAATTGCAGATTTTCTTAAGCTGGTATTAACAGTTTATTTGATAAATAAATCCGGTGCTATGCCTACTACAACCAGCGAAGAATTGAAGCATGAAATTTGCCAGTTATTACGAGAGTATGAGCAATCTCGCTCAGAAACTATTCGCAATGAACTGGTGAAATTGAATTTTGGGCTTGTGAGAAAAGAAGCACATTATTGGATGAATCAGTGTCGTGAAAATTATGATGATTTGCTCCAAGTTGGTTCTTTGGGTTTAATTCGGGCTATTGAAAAATTTCAACTCTCCAAGGGAAACGCCTTCAGTTCTTTTGCTATTCCCTATATTCGTGGTGAAATTCAACACTATCTGCGAGATAAAGGTGTTACAGTGCGAATTCCTCGGCGTTATTTAGCATTACAAGAGCAGTCCGTACGAGTAACTCGTTGCTTTCAGGAAAAACATAACCGCCAGCCCACCGATACGGAATTAGCCGCGGCACTGGCAATTTCCGTGGAGCAATGGCAAGAAATCAAGTTAGCGTGGGTAAACCGCGCTCCTCTAAGTCTGGATGTTCCAGTATTGGACGGTGAAGAAGGAACAACTTGTTTAGGTGAATTAGTTCCTGATCCCCGTTATCGCAGCTTTCAACTAGCCCAAGAAGATCGAATTCGCCTGCAACAAGCGCTATTTCAGTTAGAGAAATGTACTCGTGAAGTTTTAGAGGGTGTGTTTTTGCAGGACTTAACTCAAAAACAAGTAGCAGAACTTCTGGGAATTAGTGTTGTGACAGTTTCCCGCAGAGTCAAAAAAGGGCTGGGGTTGTTAAAAAACCTCATGGGAGTAACAGAAGATTAACTATATGGGAATTTTCCATCATTAAAACAAAAGTTTACAACCCAAAATTAGGTTATAAATAAAACATACTTTGCCTTAAATACTAAACAGGCATTGTTAATTTTCGTCAATTTGAGAGAGGAGCTAATGGACAGTAATTTCCCAATTGTATGTGTAGCTATTGTAATAGTGGCAATGACTGGATGTACCTCGGAAAGTACACCAGACGCTACTGCTCCTACGCCCACTGAAACGCCAGCAGTGCAGTCACCACCCAAGGCTCAATCCTTTAATAATCCTGTAGTGTCTAACAAACAAACTTCAGTTAATGCTTTTGGAAATCCCAACTTAGTTCAATCAACTAATCCAACAAAGCGCGAGCAGATAGTATTAAAAGGACGAAATGACCCATTTGCCCAAATAATTGATCTGAAGACTTCTGCAGTACCTAGAACTATAACCCCCAAAACAGTTACCGCAATGCCTCCTTTACCCACTTTTAAAGTACCCATTACCACTATTAACAGCCCCAAAACAGTTCCCGCAATGCCTCCTTTACCCACTTGTAAAGTACCCATTACCACTATTAACACCCCCAAAAAATCTAAGCCTCCTGCTCCTCCCGCTCCTCTAACCCCTGTTTTACCAAAAGTCATGCCCCCAGTGGTTCCTGTTCCTAGTTTAGAATCGGTGCTACCACCTCCACCAGAACCTGATTTGGCTAGGGGAGTGATAGTCACTGGTGTAGTGCTAGTTGGTCAACAACCCCAGGCAATTATTAAAGTACCCTCGGAGGTCACAAGCCGCTATGTACAGGCCGGACAAAGACTAAGTGATGATCTGTTAGTTAAACGTATTGAAATGAATGAAGGTTCCAATCCCATCGTTATTCTGGAACAATATGGTATAGAAGTTGCCAGAATGGTAGGCGAAGAGCCTGTCAATTCGGCAGCATCAGATCCAAATGTTGAAGCTTCATAAAATGGAAAGTCAAGAAAAAATCGAATTCGCTGGTTTATCTTTGGCGGTTTATCGAGAAATAGCCGCCCATTTGCGTCAAGTGGAAGGAATAGCAGTTAGCTTAATCCCCCAATCATCTTGTGATTTTGATTACAATCAAAGTCAAATTAGTGGTATTGAGATTTCCATTACGCCGAATTTAGCTACCGAAAGTCAGGAGCGGGTAAAGGAGATTTTGGCTTACTATCGCCACCGTTACAATCAATAGATTTATGGTACAGAGCCGGCATGGTACGACCGTCGCCCAGAGAGGAGGGGATAGGTCGAATCAAGGGATCAGCCTGTGGTTTAAATAAATAAAAACGGATGTAAAGCCTTCCTGCAAATACAAAGCTCTAACCGATTTTTTTTGGTAAACTTGCAGGCAAGATCACAAAAAACCTGATTCTGTTGATCCTCGCTACGGGCATGACTCATAATGGAACAGTGGCAATTTCTAATACAGAAACAAGGCGATCGCTCTTGGCATAACCTAGAATCGCCAAACTTAGAAATTTCGGAAGGTCGGTACAGAGTTTTGGCTCGTTCTCACCTACCTAACACCGATGTGGAAATACGAGTAATATATTACTCAACCCAAGAAACTCCCCCTAAGCGAAGAATTCAAAAGCGTTGCGGGGAAACTAATGGAGAAGGTTTATTGGCGGTAATTCCTTTTACCTACCTCAAACCAGGGGTTTGGGAACTGCAATGCTGTGGGGATTTGATATCTCATTTGGTTTGTCAATCATGGGAATACGGTATCCGTTTACAGGTCACACCAGAGAAATCTGCTAGGGTATGGGAAAAATGGCATACTGGGGAGCATATAGGAGCAAATTTAGGAGCAAATTTAGGAGCAAATTCACCCCACGGCCTAGATCCTGTTTTTGATGGTAATGTAAAACCAATTACTGCACTGGAAACTCAGCCTAATCTCAACATAACCAGTGATACAGCAACAAACAGCACAGTTGCTTATCAGCCTGTTAGCATGGCTGCGCCTAAAAGTGAAACGGCTAAAGAGATTTTAGAAAATTTAATGGATTTAGCTGTACCTAACTCCTCAACTTTTTTGGATGATAGCAAAGTCGAAGATGATGTAGTTATAACACCACGGCTGCCGCTATCGTTGATCCTGGATAAGGAAACCCACATTGCTCGTTGGGGAGAAAAGACTGTTATTCATGGGCAAGTGAAGCTACAAGAACAGACAAGTGCAGAAAATTTGTATGCTTTAGAACTGGTAATTGAACTGCGATCGCCTTTAAGGTCAGAAATTTTAACGCAAGTTAGCCGTCCTTTACCAAACGCCTCTCTGCCTATGACAATCAAGGCTACAGTTGATATTCCCGTTGATTGTGAATCCAAGCTTATTTTGGCAGATATCAATTTGTATGGCGCATTCAGTCAATTGGATGAAGTGGCACTTTTAGCCAGTAACTCTTTTACAATTACAGCAGATGTGACGGAATTGCTAGCAGTCACAGCTTCACCTAGATTAACTCAACAAGATTTATTAGACCAACCCACAGCACCACCAACACCACCACAACCACCTCTTAACATTGACTTAGAACTGTTCAACCTAGCTAAAACTGCACCAAGAAATTCTGCTCAGTTAATTCAAACTTCCCCATTGAACCGCAAACAACCAACAGCAGCACCGATACAAGGGTCTAAGACCAATAAATCAGCTAATTCTCGTTTACCCAAACTGCCAAAGCTACCCGCCAAAGAAAATACCGACATTACAGAATCTTCCAGAAATGAACCGTCCTTAGAACAGAACAAGACTAAAGCAACCATTAATTTAGAGCAACTGGTGATTAAAAATCATCCTGTGCGAATGTTCAAAAATACTTTTCCTCACTTGAAACCTCTAACAGTTGTACCTGAGAACACAGCAGATCCCTTGTCACTCCAAAATGCTGAAGATTCCCCGCGCCAAGATACAACTGTATCAGAGTATGAACATACACCGGAATTACTGGTTAGTGATGCACAGTCCCTGAATAACTCAGTGGCAGAATTATCTGTGACACCAAATGTGGAATCAAATGTAGAGGCTCATCTCCAGTCATCCCCCCTGATTAAAAAGTGGATGCAAAGACAAGGATATTCCCTACCTGAATCTATGATTGAGGTTGTAGATACCCAAGAAATTGCTGATGTTGAAACCTTGCTAGAAACTGACAATGATACATCAACGGCTAATGCTACCACCATCACGGAAGTCGAGCAGATAGAAACTGATAGATCAGCAGAAATTGGTTTACCTTGTCTAGACTCACAGTCACCCCTCACTGATGAATTAATTACATCCTCACCTTGGTGGACGCAGGAATTTGTTGTAGAAGATATATACCCTCAATCAACCGAAGATTTAATAGACAGTGATTCTTCTCAACCGCAACAACCAACCTCAGATGTATCGAATATTTTACCTGTGCAACAGGAGATTGTTGAGCCTCTGCCAATTCCCCAACTACATCTGCCTGGTGGTGAACTCATCGCTGGTACTTATGTGACCGTCAGGGTAGAATTGCCTGCGGTATCCCCCCAAGTAGTGATCAAGTTATGGATGGAAGATTGTCAAACTCGCTGGTTGCTAGACAGCCCCCATGTACTGACCAACCTGCGCCCCAACCCCCTGGGAAATGTGGAAGTCATGACTCAGTTAAATATTCCCTTCGGTTGCTTGGAGGTTCGCTTAGAGGCCATCGCCTTTAATCAACTTACTGAACAAGAAAGTCGTAAAGTTTCGGTGGTGCGGACTGTGATTCCTCCAGACTTGCCCAATCTACAGCTAGATGAATTGTTGGGCTTATGTTAAAAATTTTGAGAATTTAAAAAATCAGGTGAAATTTGCAGTAAGCTCATTGTCGAGGATTCTTTAAATTACTAGGAAAGTTAACTATGGCTGCCTCATTTTTGCCCTCTATCTTGGTTCCTCTGACTGGTCTAGTTTTTCCAGCAGTTGCCATGGCGTTTTTGATGTTGTACATTGAACGCGATGATCTCGGCTAATTAGTTGATTAAATTTGCCCACGTCTTCTTGGTGTGAGTTTTTGATCTCAAACCATAAGCCGCTTGTTTCTAAGAAACAAGCTAGAAACAAGCGGCTTTTTAATGTGAATTTTTAAACAATTGCCAAAAGATTGTGACTAAATTGTCTTCGGTTCCAGTGATTTTTATATTGAAGAACCGACTCCAGCGTAGGCTCCATAAAAGAAAATGCCTAACACTGTAATTACACCTAAACCCGCGATTGTAGCTACAACCCACAGGGGAATTCTTCCACTTTGAGCAGACACAGTTTTTTCTCCTATTTTAATAACAAATCAACACTGATTCAATAAACGAAAATTGACAAAAACTATTCTCTCTTAGTTAAAGAAGTAACTGGAGAACAGAATCCCTAAAACAAAAACTAGAAGTAGTCCCAGGAATAGAGAAGTCCGGTTGAGTTCAACTGGTTGATTATTTGGGTTTGGTGTTCTTTCCATAGTTTTCTCCTAGCGTTGAATAAACTGCATTGCGGCGATCGCCCCTAAAAAGAAAACAGAGGGTACACCTAAAGTGTGAACAGCCAGCCATCTAACTGTAAAAATGGGGTAGGAAACTGGTTGATTGATGTTATTTCCGCTAGTCATAATCTCAAACTACTTGTCGATAAATTGTTCTACTTGTTGTTTAGCGCCAAAACGATCATTCACAATTGGCAATTCCTGCCGTGTTTGTGTGTAGTACTCGTTAGGGCGGGGTGTGCCGAACGCGTCATAGGCCAGTCCAGTGCTGACAAATAGCCATCCGGCAATAAACAATGCTGGAATAGTGATACTGTGAATCACCCAGTAACGAACGCTGGTAATGATGTCCCCAAATGGACGTTCTCCAGTGGTACCTGACATTTAAATTCCTACCTTCACAACGATTGTTATTGTCTATTATCCTACAAAGTTTAGAAAGAGTTACAACTTGCAATAAGCTTCTCAGAAATCTTGGGGCATATCGTAGCTAATCAAGCCACTAAGCAGCCTCTGACGAGGAGTTTTGGGCAATGTTTGGTTGATATTTTAGCAAAACACCGCGATCGCCCATAACAAATCCCTGATCTGGATTGAAGAAAACGATTTTGTACAAATTAGCCGCTACTGCTTCCACATCCCGGTCTTTCTCCCAAGTTTTACCCCCGTCTGCACTTCGCAGCAAGTTACCGCTACCGCCTCCTATCCAAAGTTCATCAGCAGTACGATAAGCCAAATCTAGTAAACCCCAGCTGGTAGATAACTCAGGATTTTTTGCTTCTTGCCAATTTTCAAGATTATCAGGCTCACTAAACTGCACCTGACCCCCTCGTGCTAATAGCCACAATTGCCCATTCTCACCAAAACCCATATTTTCTAAGCGTCGAGAATTATTACGGTTATGGGGTGTCCAGGCACTTTGTCCCGGTTCCCAAGTAGAGTAAAAACTACCCTTAGCAGAAACAGCAACATATTTACCGTCCCGGGAGCGTTCCATATTCCGCACCACACCAACTGCGCCCTCAACTTGGCCTTTCCAGTTTTTACCCCCGTCTACAGTTTTATATATGGCTCCTAGGTCTGTGGCCATTTCCGCCGTATTTTCTCCCAGTGCATAAATAGCAATGGGATTACCAGGTAGTTTAGCGCTCAGAGTAATGCGCGACCAAGAAGTACCTTCATCAGTGGTATGCAACAGTAAAGAGGGTTCACCCAAAATCCAACCTTCTTGACCGAAAAAACTCACCGAGTCAAAGCGGGCTTTAGGATCATCCACCGACAATGACAGTGGTTCCCAAGTATCACCACCATCACGGGTTTCCAAAATCGTCGCATTACCACCCACCACAAAACCATGCTTAGGGTCACCAGTAAAGGCAATATCTAACAGCTTAGAATTGGTAGGGACGGAAATGACCGCCCAGGGGTTATAGCTAGTAGAGGGTACTTGGCTACAACCTATACACAAGAAAACCACCATCAACAAGGCAAATAACCTTTGCCAATTTTTCATAATACCCATTGAAAGCATCAGTATTTTGTACTTTTTTCTAAATTTTTCACCTTAATGGCAATGGCAGCCTTCTCAACTTGCTAAAAAAGATAACGGGTCTTATTGTAAGCCGTAGAGACTGATAAAAAACAAGAAACCTAGACCCAGCGCCCCAAAAATCAGGATATTTTTTTGCCCTGGTGTCAGCCCGTTAACACCCAACCCATAACCGAGATTTTGTTGAAAACCCGATGCTGTACCAGCAGGTCCAATATTGACGAAAGCGGCCTTTTTAGCAGTACATACCGGACAACGCCAAGTTATGGACAGTTCAGCAAAGGGGGTTCCTGGGTCAACATCATGGCTGTCGTCTCCCTTTTCTGGTTCATAAACATAACCACAGGCACGGCATTCATAACGGTCTAACGCCGGATTTTCCACTTGAGCTTCCTTAGCTTGTTCGCTCATGGCTAAAACCTCACAGAGGACAAATCTTAAATATACGTTAAAAATTATGACATAACTATGAAACTTTTCCATCATCTGCCCAAACGATAAATACCGGAAATCAGTCTGTTTCCCAGAGTTCAGAAAAAGTAAAAAGATATAATGTAAAAGAAAGTAACAGCCTTACTTACACCATTAGCGGTAGATATTCATTGTGTTTGTCCTCACCGGTTACGAATACCTTCTAGGCTTCTTGATCATTTGTAGCCTAGTGCCTGCCCTTGCACTTTCAGCTTCCAAGCTTCTGCGACCCAGTGGTAACAGCCTGGAACGGCGCACTACATACGAATCTGGGATGGAACCCATTGGAGGGGCTTGGATTCAGTTCAATATTCGCTACTACATGTTTGCTCTGGTTTTTGTTGTCTTTGACGTAGAAACCGTATTTTTGTATCCTTGGGCGGTTGCCTTTCACCGTCTTGGGCTTCTGGCATTCATTGAAGCTTTAATTTTTATTGCAATTCTTGTAGTTGCCCTAGTCTACGCATGGCGTAAAGGAGCCTTGGAATGGTCTTGAATTCAAATTTAACAACCCAAGAGAAAGAAAAAATCATCAACCCTATTGAACGTCCCACTATTACTCAGGATTTGTCAGAAAACGTCATCCTGACTACAGTTGATGATCTTTATAATTGGGCTAGGCTATCGAGCCTCTGGCCTTTGTTGTTTGGTACAGCTTGCTGCTTCATTGAGTTTGCCGCTTTAATCGGCTCTCGGTTCGATTTTGACCGTTTCGGTCTCATTCCCCGTTCTAGCCCCCGGCAAGCAGATTTAATTATTACAGCAGGGACAATTACGATGAAGATGGCACCCCAATTAGTACGTCTTTATGAACAAATGCCCGAACCCAAGTATGTAATCGCTATGGGTGCTTGTACAATTACTGGTGGAATGTTCAGCATCGATTCTCCCACTGCTGTGCGTGGAGTTGATAAACTCATTCCTGTAGATGTTTACTTGCCCGGTTGTCCCCCTCGTCCAGAGGCGATTATTGACGCAATTATTAAATTGCGCAAGAAAATAGCCAATGATTCTATGCAGGAACGGGGTCAAATTAAGCAAACCCACCGCTTCTACAGCACAACTCACAACCTCAAACCCACTGAGCAAATTTTAACTGGTAAATATTTGCAGTCAGAAACTCGCTATACACCACCCCAGGAATTGACAGAAGCAATAGGTCTGCCAGTTCCACCAGCACTACTGACAGCAAAGACACAAGAAAAGGAGCAAAACCGTGGCTGAAGAAGACTCTCAAGTAGTAGCAGCAGAAGACTCTCTGGTTAAAGCTGGTCCGATTTCCCAGTGGTTGACGGAAAATGGTTTTGATCATGAGTCTCTCGAACCTGATAAGATAGGGGTAGAAATTATTAAGGTGGAGGCAGATTTTTTACTGCCTATTTCTACAGCCCTTTATGCTTACGGGTTTAATTATCTTCAGTTTCAATCTGGTATTCACCTAGGTCCTGGGGAAGACTTGGTGAGTGTGTATCACCTTATTAAGGTGAGTGATAATGCTGATAAACCTGAAGAAATCCGTATCAAGGTGTTTTTACCTCGTGAAAATCCCAGGGTTCCCTCAGTCTACTGGATTTGGAAAACCGCAGACTGGCAAGAGCGCGAAACCTATGATATGTTCGGCATTATCTATGAAGGGCATCCCAACTTGAAACGGATTTTAATGCCGGAAGATTGGATGGGCTGGCCTTTGCGTAAGGACTACATCTCTCCTGATTTCTACGAGTTGCAAGATGCTTATTAACTAGTCTTGTGTTTCAGCAGTAGTAATAATTTTGCTATTTTGCTCAACTCACCCTAACCCCTTTCCGGTAGCGGAGAGGGGTAGCCAAGCCTCAGCCAACTAAAAACTTGCTCAACTGTTAGGGATGAATCTATACTACTGAGCATGGGTACTAGGTCTGCATCGGTGAGCATTTCCACTCGTTGACCAGGGAGGATAATTAAAATACTCTCTTCCTCTGGAAAAATTAACCAGCCTAATTCTGTACCATTTTGGCAACAGTGCAGCAGCTTGCGGAGAACTTTGGCCTGGCTTTCCTGTGGAGAAAGGATTTCTATAGCCCAGTCGGGGTAAGTTTCAAAGCGGTTGGCAATTCTGCCAGATACTTCACGGGGAATGCGTTCCCAACGAAATACAGCAATGTCAGGAACTATGACAGCGCCCCCAAAAACACAACGCAATTCAGGAAAGGCTAGGGCTGTTTTTTGAGTTTCCCCCACTTGATTGATAGTAGCAACCAGTTTACCTTGAAGCCGACTATGTTCTCCTTGGGGCATGGGTTTTTGTCTAATTTCTCCCTTGATATATTCGGAGGCGGGTTTGGTTTCGGGGAGTTCCAGAAATTCCTCTAAGGGAATGGATTTAATGAGGGTAGTCATTGTTTTTCTTAGCAAAATTCTTGTATTGCTACACTTGTGCTGAGTTGAGCGATCGCTAGTCTCAATTGCTCTTTTCTATGTATAATAGGTTGGTCAATTCACGGTAAAAAAGCCTTAAAAGGCTTTCCAGAAGCGGGCGGCGGGAATCGAACCCGCATTAATAGCTTGGAAGGCTATAGTTTTACCACTAAACTACGCCCGCATGGGGTATATGGACTTAAGTTAAGTTGTTTGACAACCACTAAATACTATATATATGTTTTTAGCTTGGTTGTCAACACTATGACTAACTATAGCACAAAATAATTGGATTGCACCAGATCATTGTAAAAATATTTAAACATTTTAATCAAGCTGTTTTGGTATGATTCCCCCATGACAAATGGCGGTCAAACCATCAAAAAACAACGGATTTGTTTTCATCTGGTTGAATGAATGCCTCAAAAAGACCATTGGGTGTCCATTGAATAGCTCCATTCTCTTTGGTAAAAAATAGTTGTGTCTGGTTTTTACTCAGTTGCGATAAGGTTGTTGAGTCTAGGTCGGTATAAGAGGCCATCGCCACCTGTGGTTGGAACATCTTCACTAGATTGGCCAAAGACTGAGGGCTACACCATAGCACTTGGGGGCGTTGCAACTTTCCGTCTTTGACTAGCTGTTCCACTTCTGGAGCTTTGACATTACCGAGTAGTAGCCAATTCTGCCCTTGGACTTGTAATTGTAAAACAGGCAACTGGTCACTAACGAATTGGGCTACCACTGACCCAGTATTGACTATTTGACCCGGTGCTAAGGCTTGGTAAATTGCTTGTTGTTGTTGTAGTTCCTGTAGCATAGCTTGAGTAACAATGCTAGTTTTCAGATTAGGTGAATATTCATAAAAGTTTTTAATCGGTAAACCTTGCAGCACTTCTAACCAAGCAGTGCTATTTTGATATTTAAAGTTAGTGGCGATCGCCCAATCTATTTGACTGACCCCCTGGTGCTGTAGAAACGGTAGAATCGTAAAGCGTCCAGTGCCTTGTTCTCCACTATTAATCAGTGTAACTGTTCCTCGTTCTTGAATCACTACAATCGGTTCTGTTCCTGCTGCTAACACTGTGATTTTAAATAATGTATTTCCAGAATACCAAAATGGAATTACCACCAAAGCAATGGCCATTAAACCAGCAAACCACCAGCGCTTTCGCCACCAATGCCATAACCACACTAAAATCAGCAGTGCGTATATGGCCACTAACTGCCCAGTAGATATGCTACCGAGACGGATGGAATTACCCGGAAATTTACTAAACAATTCTACTAATTTAATTAGTCCATGGGTAGGGTAGTATAATACCCCAGCTAAGGCACTACCACCAGCAGGCCAAACTAATGCTGCTATGGCGCTGAGAATTCCACCTATACTAATTGCAGCCACCAAAGGCGTACTGATAATATTCAGTAACAAAGCATAAGCAGGCACAACCCCAAACATAAAAAGTTGTAGGGGTAAAGTCCAAATTGTAGCAGCCAAAGGAACCGCAATTAAAGAGGCGATCGCCACAGGTAACCAATTTAAACCTTTGACAAGTGTTGGCACAGTGACAATTAACCCTAATGTTGCTAAAAAACTCAATTGAAAGCCTAAATCCCAAATCCACAACGGGTTGATCAGTAATAATATAGTTGCAGCTAATAACAGGGAGCCAAATTGTTTCACGCTTCTTTTTAATAACAAACCAACTAAAGCCGCAAAACCCATGATTACGGCGCGCAGTACCGAAGGTTGGAACCCTGTTAAACTCAGGAAAATAATTAACCCCAAACAGCCGCAGGTAAACTGTGTTTTCCCAGAGCTAGCCCTAGTCAACTGGAGAATTAAACCCAACACCAAAGAAGTATGAAATCCTGAAGCTGCCAAAGTATGAGCTAATCCACCCTTAACAAAGAAATCACGCATATCATAGGGTAAATCCACCGCCTTACTACCCAAAACCATAGCACTAACCAAGGGACCGGCTGGAACACCTAACCAACGGACATGCGATCGCACAATTCGTTGTCTAATTTGCCACCATCCCCACCTACGTTGCTCATTTTGATCCAAAATATTAACTTGTCTTCCAGCCAACCCGGCGAAGATTCCTTGTTGGTTGAGAAACCTTTTAAAATCCAAACCACCGGGATGAGATGCAGTTCTCGGCTGATATAAAACTCCGGTAACAGCAACTTGCTGACCAGGAAATAACCCAGTAACTTGAAGTATTGGCACTGTGACATATAATTTCCCTGTCACACCTTTACTCACCCCCACAGGACTCGTTTGATTCTTCACCTCATCAAGCTGAGTAGCTGCTAATAAAAATTGTCCTTTTTGGCTGCGAGTCAAACGGGGACTACTCAGCACTTCGCCCCGAACAATCACTATTTCTTGTGGACTAACATTATTTTCTGGTGCAACAAATTTACTGATATCTTGTTCATCCGGTTGTGGTACTCGCCACTGAAAATAAACAGTTGCCAACAGCCCCACCAAACCCGCAACTAGCCATATTCTAGACCGGGGCATATTTTGCCAAACATTAGTACTGCCAGTATTTTTGCGTTTCTGAACCAATTGCCTTAATCCGCCCTGGTTGAACAGAACCGCTCCCACAACACCCAAACCTAAAATCCACAACCCCCCCCAAGGTACTGCGGTAAACAATAATCCTAAAATAAAGCCTAGACAGATAAATACACCACTTGTCTGAACCATAAGTCGAGTAAATGTAAGCTAAATTTCATCATGTAGCGGGCATATTGCCCGCTAATCAGCGATTTTTAGACTCAAACTGCTGTTTTCTTCAGCAAGGGAAAACCTAATTTTTCTCTTTGCTCAACATATAAATGAGCAACCTTGCGAGCCAAATGACGAATCCTGGCAATGTAACGAGTCCTTTCCGTCACCGAAATAACACCCCTAGCATCCAGCAAATTAAAAGTGTGAGAACACTTCATCACATAATCAAGGCTGGGTACAACCAAACCCCGGTCGGTCAACTGACTGGCCTCCTGCTCATATAAATTAAACAATGTCAGCAGTAACTCAGGATTCGAGGCTTCAAAGTTGTAAGTACATTGCTCAATCTCACTTTGCAAGAAAACATCACCATAAGTAATATTATCTGTCCAGTCAATCTTAGTAATTGCTTCCACTTGCTGGAGGTACATTACCAAACGCTCTAAACCGTAAGTAATTTCAATAGATACCGGACGGCAATCAATTCCCCCACACTGTTGGAAGTAGGTAAATTGAGTAATTTCCATCCCATCTAACCAAACCTCCCAACCAGTACCCCAAGCGCCAACCGTCGCATCTTCCCAGTTATCTTCCACAAAGCGAATATCATGGTCTTCAGGATGAACACCCAAAACCCTCAAAGAATCAAGATAAATTTCTTGAATATTATCTGGTGACGGCTTAATCAGGACTTGGTACTGATAATAGTATTGAAAGCGATTAGGATTTTCGCCATAGCGTCCATCAGTAGGACGACGACAGGGTTCAACATAGGCAACAGCCCAGGGTTCCGGACCCAATGCTCTTAAAAATGTATGGGGGTTTTTCGTACCCGCGCCCTTCTCAATATCGTAGGGCTGGGCAATTAAACAGCCCTTCTTCTCCCAAAACTGATGCAATAAACTAATCACCGACTGAAAATTCACACTCTACCCTCCCTGAATCAGCAAAGTTCATACACCATTGTGGACTACAACCTAGCACTGTGGGGAGTTTCAGGGTCACGAAAAAAAAGTTTCAAAAAATTTTGAAAAAAGTGTTGACAAAAAAATGTAGGTTCGTTATATTGGATAAGTACCTGAGAGACGAGCGCGAGAGAGCGCAGTCCGAGGGTAAACCGAACCTTGAAAATATTATAGTTTGAAAGCGATAATACAGCGAAACTCC
>NZ_JANQDH010000056.1 GCF_029891735.1 Chrysosporum bergii ANA360D | reverse complement strand
GCTAACTTAGGTATGGAAGTAATGCACGAGCGCAACGCTCACAACTTCCCCTTAGACTTGGCTGCTGGTGAAGTTGCTCCTGTTGCTTTAACCGCACCTGCAATCAACGGCTAATTTTCCAGCTTAGTTGAATAGAAAAAGACCCCCAAAAATGGGGGTCTTTTTTTACTGGAAATTACTTGTTAGGTTGAGGAGTCATCCGCAAATAAGGTTTAATTTCTTGGTAACCCTTGGGGAATTTCTCTTTAAGAACTTCTGGATCTTTTAAGGATGGAACAATTACACAGTCGTCTCCATCTTTCCAGTCAGCCGGGGTGGCTACGCTGTAATTATCAGTTAATTGTAGAGAGTCAATTACTCGCAATAATTCATCAAAGTTGCGTCCTGTACTCGGAGGATAGGTAAAGGAAAGACGCAGTTTTTTGTTAGGGTCAATGACGAAAACAGAACGCACTGTGATGTTAGCAGCTGCGTTAGGGTGAATCATATCATAAAGGTCGGAAACCTTTTTATCTGCATCTGCAAGAATGGGATAGTTGAGGGTGGTGTTTTGAGTTTCTTCGATATCTCCTACCCAACCTTGATGAGAGTCAACATCATCAACACTCAGCGCGATCGCCTTAACATTACGCTGATCAAATTCTGGCTTCAGTTTAGCAACTGTGCCTAGTTCTGTTGTACAAACAGGCGTAAAGTCAGCAGGGTGAGAAAACAGCACTACCCAGCTGTCACCCGCCCATTCATAAAAATTGATATCCCCGTGCGTAGAGGCTTGTGTAAAGTTGGGTACTGTATCACCAAGACGGAGAGCCATGCGAGATTCCCTGTAATTTAGAAAAGCTAATGTATTTCACCTTGCCATCATGACATAAAACCCGGTTTCCCTATGGAGTTTTAGCAGTTTGTAATAAAATTTTAAATTTCAAGTTATAGAGAAAAGTCAATTCATTAAAAGTTGTAAATCTTAACATTTACTGTGGCAGAAGATGCAGCAGACCCTGTTACCTGTAAATTAAATAATTTCTTGGTAGGCTTGGATTATTTGACGAGCGATCGCCCCCCAGCTAAAATGTTGTAAAGCATATTTTTGGGCATTTAACCCCCGTTGCCGACATTCTTGGGGATTTTGCAAAGCTGCTGTAATTAACTCCACAACAGCCTCCACAGTTGTTTCACCCACCCATCCTGAGTTACTATCACGTACCTGTTGCCAAATATGCACTTGGTCAGAAATAACCACTGGTACACCAGCCACCATTGCTTCAGCTACAGCAATGCCAAAATTCTCATAATAGGAAGGTAAAACAAATAAATCAGCAGCTTGTAGTAGACTAGCTTTTAACTCTCCACTGACAAAGCCTGTAATAGTAGTGTGCGATCGCAGTGGTGAATTAGCAAGGTCAGATTTAATTTTTTGCTCATAATCTGGGTCTTGAGAATTTGTCCCAGCCAACACAAAGTGAAAATCACAGCCAGACTCTAAAAGTGTTTCTAAAGCCGGAATCAACAAATCTAAACCTTTTTTTTGATCAATTCGGGACATAAACAGCAGCAAGGGGGTATCTTGGGGTATTCCCCATTGACTACGCACTAGAGACCCCCCATCTACCACCGCTTGAGGGGGGACCACACCCAAGGGAATCACTAAATCTCGCGTCACCACCCCAAAGCGTTGTGATATTTTAGCTTCTTGATAACTAGTAAAATGAATTGCTGCTGCACCGGCTAAATTACCACGTTCAATCAGTTGCACATAAAGCTGTTTTAACTGCTTTTTCTTGCGTAAATCAGCCGGGTCAAGAGTTCCCAAAGGACGCAAAATGTAAGGTAATTTTTGCTGACCACATAGCCAAGCAGCAGCACTACTTACAGGAGAAAATAAAGCATGAATATGCGCCAAATCAAACTCATAGGCGTGAACCTTCAACCATTTTAGTAAATCCAGAGAAAACTTATAGCGGCGAAATGGGGCGCAACGAAAATAAATCACCTCATAACCGTCTTTTTTTACTGGAACATTTAAAGGAACATCCAGGGGTTTTTGTCCACTATCACCATTACTATCAGTGGTGATGATAGTAACTTTTACGTTTTCCTGTGCTAAAGCCGAAGCCAGCCCCATAACCATTTGGCTAGGACCACCATAAACCAGAGAAATTGAAGGAATAATTTGTAAAACTCTCATAATTTTGCGTTTAATTTGGCGGGTATTTACTTAATTATTTACTCATCAGTTGCTGATAAAAATCAAACTGCTGCTGTGCTAAAGCCTGATTTGTATATCTCTCCATTACCTTTTGATAACCTTTTTCACCAAGACTTACAGCAATATTTGGTTTTGTGATCAGTTGAACTAAACAATTAGCCAAAGCTGTAATATTACCCTCTGTAAACACCAAACCAGCATCACCAATCACATGGGGAATTTCTCCCGAATCAGAACCAATTACCGGAACTTTGCAAGCCATAGCTTCAATGAGTACATGACCAAATTGTTCTTTCCACCCCGCAGCGGTCAAGGTTTTAAAATTATAACTAGTTTCTGAAGGTAACACCAATGTACTCATTATATTGATATAATTAGCAACTTGATTATGAGGGACACTTTCCACAAAAATAACCCGTTCTTGAATATTATTTTCTGTCGCAGTTTTGATTAATTCTGGTTGTAATTCTCCCCTTCCTAATAGTAATAACTTCCAAGGTTGGTTTAATATAGTTAACAAGGCCTGTACAAGAGTTAATAAACCCTTCTCCCGGACAAAACGTCCCACAAAACCCACCACAAAATCCTCCGATGTAATCCCCAAATCCCTCGCCAATTCTGGTTGTGGTTGGGGAGTGAATAGCCCTACATCAACACCCAGTTGAGGCATAACTTTAATTAACCCTTGATATCCTCTTTGTCTTATCAATTCTGCCCCATCTTGATTACCAGTAATGATACCGTGACTATGGTGAAGATTATATTTCTCTAATAAAGCCACTGGAAATTTCAATTCATAAGGCAAATTCCACCAGGTAAAAAATATATTTTTTGCCTTAAGTCCCAATAGCTGATTGAGAACAATCATCTGAGTGTATGCAAGTCCTCTAGAACCTTGTTCCACTTGGATAATTTGCGGGCGAAATTCTCTTAATAAAGAAATTAAGTCAAAACCAAAAGTCAAAAGACCTTGGTGATTTTGACTAAAATTAGAAACAGGCAGAATTTTAAAATTACCTTCATCCCGGTATTCAGTAGTAATAACTTGATTTTGTACACCACCAGGTTTCCAGGTTTTGGGGACAATAACTCTAACCTCAATTTCTGTGTTTAACTGAGCTAAAGCCCGTAATTTTTCACAATTCAGGTCTACAATATAAGAATGACTAGCTACTAAGATTCTCATATAGGACTCCTATTTAATTTTTGAACAAAACTCCGTAAACTGTTATTCATGTTTTCCTGTTCCCTAATAAGATTGATTTTCTTTGTGACTATAAGTTTGACCATCATTCCAGATAGACTGAATCACAGTACCCAAAGCTTGGAAAAAACCCAAAGTGTAGAAAACAGCACGAGTGGCAATTTTAACTGGTGAACCACTTTTGTTACAGGGCGGGTTTCCCAGAACGTGACAGTCAAATAAAGCAGCGAATAGGCGTAAGGCTTGCATAAGATTGAGATTTTTTAACCCCATTAAAAAATGATTGTGATAAAAGGTGAGTTGATACTTAAGCGATCGCATACTAATATCATGACAACCCCCAGTTTCTTCGCCCAAATGTATCAAATAAGCCTCTGGGTCATACCAAATTTTATATCCCGTTTGTCGTATTCGCAAACAAAAGTCTGATTCTTCCCGCACTGCACTACCGCGAAATCTCTCATCAAAGTTCAATTTGTATTGAGTAAAAATTTCCCGGCGAAAAGACATATTGCAACCCCTAGCCGTGATCACTTGCTGAGGTTTGACGGTGTGGACTAAATCAATGTGATACCAAGCAATTCCAGGGTCCATAGCTTGGGGGGGTAAATATTCAATTTCCAACTCCCCACCGGAATCACTTAATTTACCTCTATCCAACACCCGGCCAGCAACAGCCCCTATTTCCGGATTTTGCAGATAATTTTTAGCGTGGGCTGCTAAAAACTGAGGCGTGATTTTTACATCATCATCAATAAATAAAATTATTTCACCTTTTGCTTGCCGCACACCATAATTACGCGCTCCTGGTAAACTCGCCCAGTCTAGCCGAAACCATTGAATTTTATCTGCTGCTGAAATTTCTTCTAAGTAAGCTTGAATTTCTGGTTTATGTGTTGCAGATTGGTCTACCACCAAAACCTCAAACTTGGGATAATCCTGATTTAAAACATCAACAATACTATCCCGCAATGTTTCTTCTCTCCCATAGGTGGGGATAATCACTGAAATCACAGGCCAATCATTCATTTGTTTTGGTATTTTTCTTGCAGATTATCGTTTAATTGTGGCAAATTTCTTCTTTTTTGTTTCAAGGGTCTGATAATTTTGTTTTTCTTGTTTATCTACAACTGGTAATTTAAACAGTATTCCCGCAGAAAACCAATAGTATACAGCCACCGGATCAACATCTAAAGGATAATAGTAAGTGTTATAGCTAATGAAAAGTATAAATACAAACAAGCTAGCTGCGTAAATGCGTAAATTAGGGTTTTTGATAGCCCGGTAAGTTTTAAAAGCAGTAATAGTCAAAGTTGTTACCAAAGCTAAAAATGCCAATAATCCCACAATGCCTACCTCCCATAGCACCTTCGGGTAATATGTTTCTACTAGCTTGGTTCTACCCAGTGCGCGGGCTGAGTTAGTCGCCCTCCCCAAACCACTACCAATGGGGCTGGATACATTCTTCCAATTTTCCTCAAACTGCTGAACAATAAACTCCTGGGGAGGGGAAGCTTCCACCCGACTTACAAAACTATTTATTCGTTCTTGCACAATTGCCGGGTTTGTAATCATAGCAATTCCTAGAATTACGGCTAATCCCACTCCCATGGGGATAAAACGTTTCAAGTTACGAATTTGACCAGTGATAAATAATAACAGTACAAAGCAAGTGGGAACTAAAGCTAAAGCAATTCTTTGTCCTGAAATAACTGCATTGATAAAAACCGTTGCTAAAGAACCTAAACCCAGTAGCCGCCAAATAATGGCCGGATCACTAAAACCTGTAGCAAAAGCAAAAAAGGTGCTAGAAATCAAAAACCATGCCCATTGCCAAGGAGCTACAAAAGTTCCTGGTAAGCGAATTACTCCCTGACTAGGACTATAGAGGAGAGAACCCCCAAAATAACAGCGGGCTTCTAGTGTAGCTTTAAATAAATCAGACCCAGAAGCGTTTCTCGTACCTTCACATATCCCAGTTAATAGTAGTATGTATTGAATAATTCCCAAAGTACAGCATATGAGTATGATGGTAACTTGTAAGCGGGATAAAAATAGAAAGTCCTTTTTATGGCGAATTAAATAGTAAGCACAGGTAATTAAAGGTAAATACCCCAAAAATACTTTTAGTCCCAGAATACCCATAGCTAGGGGTATTTCATTGGGTGCTTTTTCCAGGAATCCCACAGTGGGAGGGTTGAACTGTTGACCACCATTGATAAATATCAGTGTAAGCAGGCAACAACCCAACAAAATAAATAGGGGAGTTTTAATAGCTGTGGGAACTAAAAAAGGTAGCCTTTGCTGACGGCAACTTTGCCAAAGTGCAATTAAAACTGGAATATAAAAAGCATCTTTAGCTAGTTGTAGAACAGGACTGTTACCAATGTAATAAGTAATAGTACCACCAAATGGCACATAAATCAGAAAAGCAAATAAAGCAATGCGGGAATATTTGTAGGAAAAAGACATAATTAAAATTGCCAAAATGCCAGGAATTGCCAACTTAATCCCAGCTACTAAAAAAAGGAGAATACCAAAAAACAAGCTGGTAAAGCCAGCAGCAGTAAGCAGTTTAGTAAATTCTTTACGCCCCTGCGCTGCTTTACGCTTCTGGGCTAACCGTTCTTGGAGAGTAAGGGTGGAAACTTCTTTTTTTACCTGCTTTTTTGATTTTTTAGATTTGTGATATTTTGACTTTAATTTTGGCATAGCAAAAGTTGATAACCACAAGAAATTTTATCTTATAGTTTACAAATAAATCGTCATCACCATAAGCTGCATAAAACCAAGGTAATACGGTAGGTGAACCAGATACCCGCACTAGATATAACTAAAAAATTACAGCTTTTGCATATGAACAACTTAATAATATGCAAAAGCTGTGAGCAAAAAAGTACTATTAGTAGAGGTTTAGACTACCAAATGTTGCTGCACTTGAGAGACTAACTCATTTGTCCAATGGTTAGCTAATTCAGTATTAACAGCTTCCACCATGACTCTAATAACTGGTTCAGTACCAGAAGCCCGGACTAAAATTCTGCCAGCATCACCCATGGCAATTTCTGCGGCGGTAATGGCTGCTTGTAAAGGTTGACAATCTTGCCAATTTACCCGGCGATCGCGATCTATCACCCGCACATTCTGCAATAATTGCGGATAAGTCTGAAAACTTTGATCTACCATTTCGCTGAGGGAAACACCAGATTCTTTAACTAAGGCTGCTATATGTAAAGCTGTTAACAAGCCATCACCAGTAATAGCATAATGGCGGCAAAGAATATGACCAGATTGTTCACCGCCTAACATTCCCCCGGTTTTAATCATTTCTGCTTGGACATATTGATCACCCACTGGGGTACGAATTAACTTCCCTCCCTGTTTTTGCCAAGCCCTCTCAAAGCCTAAGTTAGCCATGACAGTGGAAACAATTAAGTTATCTGGCAGTTTTTGCCGTTGTTGTAGATGTTTCCCCCATAAGTAAAGAATATAATCGCCGTCTACTTGCCTACCAGTATGATCTACAGCTAAAACCCGATCAGCATCGCCATCAAAAGCAAAGCCTAAGTCGGCGTTATGTTCTTTAACTGTGGCTTGCAAAGTAGCTAGATGAGTAGAACCGCAGTTAACATTTATGCGATCGCCATCAGCTTGATTATGTAAGCAGATCACCTCCGCCCCCATTTCCGTAAATACCTTTGGCCCTAAATTAACTGCTGCACCCCAAGCCAAATCTAAAACAATTTTCAGTCCTTGAAGATTTACGCTGTTCTGTAAGGATTGTTTTAAAGTTTCGCCATACTCACCCACTAATTCCCCCCGTGAATAATGCCTTCCACAACCATTAACTTTACCTGAAACTGTATTTCCACGTAGTCCCGCTTCAATTTCACTTTGTAATGCTGGAGATAACTTAGCACCGTTGCCATTAAAAATCTTAATCCCGTTGTCTTCTGGGGGGTTATGACTGGCAGAAATCATTACTCCACCAATGGCTTCAGTAATGCTGGTGAGATAAGCAACAGTGGGAGTGGGACATAACCCCAAGTACCAAACTTCTACTCCAGCTGCTGTTAACCCAGCACTCAAAGCCATTGCTAGCATATCGCTGGAATTACGGGAATCTTGGCCCAGGATGACTGGCCCTGTGTGATTACTATGATTTTGCAAAACCAGACCTGTCCAAAAACCCACCTGTAATGCTAAGGGAGCATTCAGTAATTCTCCCACTTGTCCCCGAATACCATCTGTACCGAATAAGGGAGTACTCGGTAGTGATACCAAGTTAAGGGCAAAATTCCCATCCAAACTTTTTCCTGATTTGTGAGATTCGGAATTAGAAATAGGTTTTATAGATGTCACCATAGGTTCAAACTCCCCACACCATGACGAAAAATATTACTTTGTAGGTTAATTCAGCCATTTTCACTGAGATAACTGTTTATATGTAATATATACTTGTTTTTGTGTTGCAAATCAGCTTAGTTATTTTATTTAAGTAATTTTACTTAAATGTTTTATGAGAATTTATTTCACCAGTATTGTTTCTGGGGACGGTTGAATCACAGAGGAAATTCAAACTAGTTAAAGAATTTTAATATAAATTCTCATCAAATAGTTTTAATGTAACGTTTTGGAGGCATTTGTTAGCCATTGGTAAAATCGTCAGTTTAGCAGTTAACCTTTTAAGTTGAGAAATTTAGTATGAGCAGCAATTTAGCAAGTAAATTACGTCTAGGCACTAAAAAAGCCCACACAATGGCAGAAAACGTGGGTTTTGTCAAGTGTTTTTTAAAAGGAGTGGTAGAAAAAAACTCTTACCGGAAACTAGTTGCTAACTTTTACTTCATCTACTCCGCCATGGAAGAGGAGATGGTAAAGCATGGTCAACACCCGATTGTAGGTAAAATCAACTTTCCCCAACTCAATCGCCAGCAGACTTTAGAGCAGGATTTGAGTTACTATTTTGGTGCTAACTGGCGGGAACAAATTAAACTATCCCCAGCAGGCGAGGCTTATGTGCAACGCATCCGGGAAATTTCCCAAACTGCACCAGAATTATTAATCGCCCATTCCTATACTCGTTATTTGGGTGACTTATCCGGTGGGCAAATCCTCAAAAATATTGCTGTCACAGCCATGAAGTTGTCTGAGGGTCAAGGTACTGCTTTCTATGAATTTGCAGATATTACTGACGAGAAGGCATTTAAAGCCAAATACCGTCAAACTCTCGACGAGTTACCCATTGATGAAGCTACAGGCGATCGCATTGTGGATGAAGCCAACGCCGCTTTTGCCATGAATATGAAGATGTTTGAGGAATTGGAAGGTAATCTGATCAAGTCCATCGGGATCATGCTGTTTAACAGCCTCACCCGTCGCCGCCATCGCGGTAACACTGAACTCGTCCCCACTGCTGAGTAAATTCTGCTGAGGTTAACCTTTGCTAAAATCTAGGGACAGCTTTTTTGGGGTCACCTGATTTAAGTTCAGGCGATCGCTGAGGAGTTGTCCCTGATGCTTAGGTTAACAAAGTGTCAAAAATTCACTGCATAACTTTAACTAAACAATGGCTACAAAAATACCAGTAACAGTGATCACAGGCTTTTTAGGCAGTGGTAAAACTAGCTTAATTCGCCACCTACTACAAAACAACCAAGGTCGCCGCATAGCAGTTTTAGTTAATGAGTTTGGAGAACTGGGTATTGATGGCGAATTGTTGAAGTCCTGTGAGATTTGCCCTGAAGATAGCAACAATGGCAGTAATATCTTTGAATTAACCAACGGCTGCTTATGTTGTACCGTGCAGGAAGAGTTTTATCCCACCATGCAAGAGTTAATTAAGCGGCGAGATAGCATTGACTGTATTTTGATTGAAACTTCCGGGTTAGCTTTACCAAAACCCCTAGTTAAAGCCTTTCGCTGGCACGAAATCCGCGCCGCAGCTACGGTAGATGCAGTGATTACCGTAGTAGATTGTGCCGCAGTAGCAGCAGGCACATTTGCCAGTGACCCAGAAGCCATCGCTGCTCAACGACAGGCAGATGATAGCCTAGAACACGAAACACCGTTGCAAGAACTTTTTGCCGACCAACTAACTTGTGCTGATTTAGTGGTGTTGAATAAAACTGATTTAGTGGATATTGACACTAAGCTACAAGTTGAGGAATTAATTAAGCAACAGCTGCCCAGAGTGGTGAAGATTGTAGAAAGCGATCGCGGTACACTAGATGCCGATATTTTATTAGGATTTCAAGCCGCAGTAGAAGATAATTTAGATAGTCGTCCTAGCCATCACGACACCGAGGAAGACCACGAACACGACGAAGAAATCACCTCAACTCACTTAGTGTTAGACCGCAGCTTTGACCCAGAAAAACTACAAGAACAATTGCAAAAACTGGCCCAGCAACAAGAAATTTATCGCATCAAAGGCTTTGTGGCAGTGCCAAACAAACCCATGCGCTTAGTCATGCAGGGTGTAGGAACCCGATTTGATAAATTTTATGATCGTCCGTGGCAAGTGGAAGAAGCTAAACAAACGAGTTTAGTTTTTATTGGTCGTGATTTGAACCCTTTAGAAATAAAATCTCAATTAGTAGCTTTGACTTTTTAGCAAGTTGCGGTCAACCGCCAGGAATCACCGACCTAGAAGGTCGGTGAGTATGTCAATATTTCTCATGACCATGATGGAAAGGAAAAACAAAACCCAGACCATCCTCTAAAATTGGCGTTGATACTTCTCTAAAATATCTACTAAATTCACTTGACATTGCAATGGTAATAAATCATTCAAAGGTAATTCTTTCCTCCCACCGCCAATTTTGACTGGGATAGAGTCCAATACTGCCATCACCCGGTCTTCATCCACAGTTTGAGAACTAATTAAAGGATACATTTTTTCAGCCACTACAGTATGTAGTTTGGCATCGGATAAATAAAGATGCCACTTGGCAATGTCTATATAAACAGCTTCCCCAATTTCAGCAGCTAGGGCTTCTAGTAATTCTGCGGTATTAGTCGTAGCCATAAAAATCACCATTAATCAACTAAACAGCAACAAATATCAGGGTTTTTAACATTATCGCTTAATTATTCAGTGGCATCCACTGCCACAGGTGACAATCACTCCAGCCTCAATAGTCGGCCTTCAGGTGGATTTAGGCGGATTCTCACTATAGTTAGCGATCGCACTAATATAAATCAGATGCACCAACAATACTAATATCCAACTTGCTGTTAACCAAGGTAGCCACTCCCAGGATGCGGCTGTTAAGTTATGGAAAAACCATAAACCAGAATTAACAGATGTAGTCAGTGCCACATGGAGGGCAAAATTCATCCGGTCATCTAACTTGCGGAATGCTGGATCTTTGCGATCGGGTTTGCGAGGCCAACGGGGAGGCATATGCTAATTGAATACAGTATAAACATCATTTTATGCTTTTTAGGTTTCTTTGTTCACAAATAAGCTGGAAAAATTATCTCATTAGCCCACACATCCCTAATACCAGGCACATAAAAAAAAGTTTTGCATTAGTCTTGCATGATTTTCATAGTATGTGCTAATATACAAATATATTGGACAAGGGCGTGTAGCTCAGTGGACTAGAGCACGTGGCTACGGACCACGGTGTCGGGGGTTCGAATCCCTCCTCGCCCGTTATTTCTCTTGATCTTTCATGTTCAATTTGTTTGAATTGTTGTGTGTTCCCGAAAGGTTAAATTTTTCAACCAGGCCGGGGCGGATCTCGGTGCATCAGAGGACGTAAGCCATTTAACCCAGCAGCAATTGCCGAACCATTATGAATAACTGTAGCTGCTAGGGGATGCAGTCCTATGGTGGTGGCCACTGCTAAAGCTGCTACATTGGGGACCACAGCTAAACCAATATTTTGTTTAATTACTGCTTGAGTTTGCCGGGCAATGGCCATGGCTTCTAAAAAACTAGTCAGGTTATCATCCATTAGCACAACATCGGCGGTTTCTCTGGCTATGTCAGAACCTCCACCAAAGGAAATGGCAACATCAGCATAAGCTAAAGCGATGGAATCATTTAAACCGTCGCCTGTAAAAGCCACTGTTTTACCAGATTTGTGAATTTTTTGGATAATTTCTGCTTTTTGTTGGGGAAATGCCTCAGCATGGACTTGGGAAAAGGGAAGATTTATTTCTTGGGCGACATAGTTCGCCCTTTGCCGACTATCCCCTGTGAGTAGATGTATTTCCATATTGTATTCAGTTTGGAGTTTCTCTACCACTCCAGCGCTTTCTGGTCGCAGGGGGTCTCTATAATAAATAATTCCTAGTAACTCCTGATTTACGGCTACATATAATAATGAATCATCAGCAGAAATTTTATGGGTGAGACGTGGTTGCTCAAAAAAATCTAAACCAATACCACACTGACGCAAAAAGCGATCGCTCCCCACAATAACTTGTTGTCCATCAATTTTCCCCAACACCCCCAAACCAATTTCATAAACAAATTCTGGGCGGGGTAAAATTTCTATTCCTTGTTTTTGGGCATATTTAACCACAGCTTCAGCCACCGGGTGAGTCAGGCGTTGTTCAGCAGAAGCAGCTAAAGTTAACAGCCTTTGGGTAGACATTTTCTCTGTCAAACTTTCTATACCCATAACTTCAATGTCACCCTTAGTTAAAGTTCCTGTTTTGTCAAAAACTAAGGTATCCACCTGTGCTAATTTTTCTAAAGCCCGACCACTGCGGATCAATACACCATGTCTGGAAGCGTGGTGTAAAGCTGCCAAAAAAGTTGTAGGTAGAGAAACCCGAATACCAGTGACAAAATCCAAAGTGAGGATAGATGCTGCTGTAGAAGAGTTGCGGGTTGCGGCTAACACTAACCCAGAAAACATTAAAGCAGGTAATATAGCCTTGTCGGCAATGTTAGCCGCATAATTACCCATGCGTGTATCATACACAGGGGCTTGTTTAACTAATTCTATGCTGGCTCCAGCACGAGTATCTGCCCCTACTCGCTCCGTTTGGATGTAAATTTCTCCTTCCCGCACCAGAGTAGAAGCATAAACCCCTTGTCCCACTTGACGCAACACCGGCATTGATTCACCAGTCAGCTTTTGTTGGTCAATTAAAGCTGTTCCCTCGATAATTTCTCCATCAACGGGAATTTGTTCTCCTGGATAAACAACTACCTTATCTTTGGGCTGTACTTCTGTGGCTAGGATGCGTTTTTTTTCCCCATCTGGTTGTTCCACCCAGGCGTAATTGCCCAATGAGTTCAATAAATCTGTGGCGCGATTTTCCGTAACTCTGGCGGTGCGATCGCGAATGTGGTCACCTATTCTATGTAGTGTAATCATCAACGCGGGTGTAATCAAGTTGCCTTGGGCAGAAGTTAAAGTGATGGCCAGCAAATCTAAGCAGTCTATATTTAACTTTTGTTCTTGAGTAATGCTAGTATAAGCACCCTGAGCAGTGGGTACAGCAGCCAGGGCTACCGTTGCAGCAATTACCGTTTTAGGAATAGGAAACCCTAGCCCCAGTAAAGCCAAGCCAGTGGCAAAAGCTGGCCATTTTAAGTCTAGAGTCCTAGTTGCTGGGATCCTCTCAGTTTTATTTCTGCTTTTAGCTTTGTATAATAAATCTATGATATAATTTGGTACTAACCCATTTATACTAGTCGATAATTGGTACTTAATAGCCACAGAACTGCAACCAGCATTAACACGAGCGTAGCTAACCCGATAGTCCGACCTTAGTAACTCTTCTAGGCTTTGGGCGTAATCATGATCATCAGCCAAGAGAGGAACACGAAGCCTGACCCTACCATGAATTGTATGTATGATCTCATATTCAACAGCCACAGAGTTACTATTTTTTAATTTAGAGGCGATTTTCATCATCTTACGCCTAAATTCCTAGTTGGAATGGAGAGCAAAATTTCTACAACGGCAATAGCCTAATTGTATCTAATGGTGATGACAGGGATGATCTACCCCAGTGAGGGTTTTTGGCTGATGGTTTTTATCCCCCCAGGGCTGGATCAAAATTGTCAGGAAAATGAGTATTGCCATCCCAATCTGCTTTTTCTAGTTTAATTCCCTGGAGATACCCTTGACGGAAGTCCGCAGAAAACAATAAAGCTCCCCGCAAATCAGCATTTTGTAAGTTAGCTTGACTGAAATTTGCAAAGCTCAGATCACAGCCTCTAAGATTAGCACCATTGAGATTAGCACCAGTCAAATCAGCATAGCTCAGGTCACAACCCTTGAGGTCAACACCTTGTAAATCAGCATTAATTAAATTAGCCCCGCTAAAATTGCGTTTTCCCTCTGCATATCTTTGTAGGAGATTCACAGCAGTATTAATCACCTGTGGCGAATTGGTTTCAAACATCAAACTACCTCACAGCTTCCCCTATAACTACTGTAGTTCATACTAATATAGCGAATTTTGCCCAAGTGAAGTATAGTGAGGTATATTTTTAGCAGGACTGTATTAAGCAGCAAGCAGGACTTGCACTACAAGACGATCATTTACATTTTTACCTCACCCTTATTGAGAAAGGCTATAGACATCTTTAATATTTTCTTCATCTTGTATCAATCTCTAAAATAGTGGATCATATATAAAACTGAACCAATTTATTCAGTGGAAAACATGACTCATCCTTTCCTTAAACATCTGCATAGTCCACATCGCCCAGTCATCGTCTTTGACGGTGGTATGGGAACCAATTTACAAACTCAGAACCTCACAGCCGAAGATTTTGGCGGGGCGGAGTACGAGGGTTGTAATGAGTACCTAGTCCACAGCAAACCCGAAGCAGTGGCTCAAGTCCACCGAGACTTTCTCGCTGCTGGTGCTGATGTGATTGAGACAGATACCTTTGGCGGTACATCCATTGTTTTAGCAGAATATAACCTCGCCCACAAGACTTATGAACTGAACAAAAAAGCCGTAGAAATTGCCAAGCAGGTGGCCGCAGAATTTTCCACCGCAGAAAAACCCCGGTTTGTAGCCGGTTCTATAGGACCGACTACCAAACTCCCCACCTTGGGACACATTGACTTTGACACCCTCAAAGCCTCTTTTGCTGAACAAGCCGAAGCCCTCTTTGATGGTGGTGTTGATTTATTTTTAGTAGAAACTTGCCAAGATGTGCTGCAAATCAAAGCAGCCTTGAACGGTATTGAAGAAGTTTTTGCTAAAAAAGGAGAACGTCGCCCGTTAATGGTATCTGTAACCATGGAAAGTATGGGTACTATGCTAGTGGGGTCAGAAATTAGCGCTGTAATGACAATTTTGGCTCCATATCCGCTAGATATCCTAGGTTTAAACTGTGCCACAGGGCCAGACTTGATGAAACCACATATCAAGTATTTATCACAACATTCACCTTTTACCATCTCTTGTATACCCAACGCGGGTTTACCTGAGAACGTCGGCGGACGAGCGCACTACCGCTTAACGCCAACAGAATTACGCATGGCTTTAATGCACTTTGTTGAAGATTTGGGTGTCCAAGTGATTGGGGGTTGCTGTGGGACACGTCCAGAACACATTCAACAACTGGCAGAAATTGCCCAAAACCTCAAACCCAAAGAGAGAAAGTATAGTTTAGAACCCGCTGCCGCGTCAATTTATTCCACTCAGCCCTACGATCAAGATAATTCTTTCTTAATTGTCGGTGAACGCCTCAACGCCAGTGGTTCTAAAAAATGCCGGGATTTACTGAATGCAGAAGATTGGGACGGCTTGGTATCCATAGCCAGGGCGCAGGTTAAGGAAGGGGCACACATCCTTGATGTCAACGTGGATTACGTAGGACGTGATGGTGTCCGGGATATGTACGAACTGGTTTCCCGCATCGTCAATAATGTGACATTGCCTTTAATGCTCGACTCCACAGAATGGGAAAAAATGGAAGCGGGTTTAAAGGTAGCTGGTGGTAAGTGTTTGCTCAATTCTACTAATTACGAAGACGGAGAACCACGTTTTCTTAAAGTGCTGGATTTAGCCAAAAAATACGGCGCTGGTGTGGTAATTGGTACTATTGATGAAGATGGTATGGCAAGGACAGCAGATAAAAAGTTTCAAATTGCTCAACGTGCCTATCGTCAAGCTGTAGAATATGGTATTGCCGCATCAGAAATATTCTTTGATACCTTAGCATTACCTATTTCTACTGGGATTGAGGAAGACAGAATCAATGGCAAAGCCACCATTGAATCAATTAGCCGCATTCGTCAAGAATTACCCGGATGTCATGTTATTTTGGGTATATCTAATATTTCCTTTGGTTTAAACCCTGCAGCGCGAATTGTACTCAACTCCATGTTTTTACATCAAGCCATGACGGCAGGTATGGATGCAGCCATTGTCAGTGCTAACAAGATTTTACCCCTATCTAAGATAGAACCACACCATCAAGAAGTTTGCCGTGATTTAATTTATGACCGGCGTAAACTTGAAGGTGATGTCTGCGTTTATGATCCTTTAACAAAACTGACAACTTTGTTTGCAGGAGTTACCACAAAACGCGACCAAGGTGTTGATGAAAGTCTACCTTTAGAAGAACGCCTCAAATGCCACATCATTGACGGTGAACGCATTGGTTTAGAAAAACTGCTGACCCAAGCTTTAGAAATTTATTCGCCTTTACACATTATCAACACTTTTCTGTTAGATGGCATGAAGGTTGTGGGGGAGTTATTCGGTTCAGGACAAATGCAATTACCCTTCGTGCTACAGTCGGCAGAAACTATGAAAGCCGCAGTTGCATATCTAGAACCATTCATGGAAAAGTCAGAAACTGGTAATAATGCCAAGGGAACTTTTATCATTGCCACAGTTAAAGGTGATGTCCATGATATTGGTAAAAACTTAGTAGATATTATCTTAACCAACAACGGGTACAAGGTAATTAATCTGGGTATTAAGCAGTCGGTGGAAAATATTATCCAAGCTTATGAAGAACACAAAGCTGATTGTATTGCCATGAGTGGCTTGCTGGTGAAATCCACCGCCTTTATGAAGGAAAATTTGGAAGTGTTTAACGAAAAAGGAATTACCGTTCCTGTAATTTTAGGTGGTGCTGCATTAACTCCTAAGTTTGTCCATCAAGATTGCCAAAACACTTATAAGGGTAAGGTCATTTATGGCAAAGATGCTTTTTCTGATTTGCACTTCATGGATAAGTTAATGCCGGCCAAAGCCGCTAATAATTGGGATGATTACCAGGGATTTTTGGACGAGGTAGAAGAAGTAAAAGCAGCACCAGCCCCCAGTACCGAGTCATCGTCCCCTATTGTGACATCTCCAGTTGTGATTGATACCCGCCGTTCCGAAGCTGTGGCGGTAGATATTCACCGTCCTACGCCTCCTTTCTGGGGTACTCAGTGGTTAAAGCCTGGTGATATTCCCATTGAGGAAGTGTTCTCGTATTTGGATCTACAAGCCTTAATTGCTGGACAATGGCAGTTCCGCAAGCCAAAAGAACAGTCTAAAGAGTCACATCAGGCTTTCCTGCATGAGAAAGTTTATCCAATTTTGGAGAGTTGGAAGCAACGGGTCATTGAAGAAAATCTACTACATCCCCAGGTAATTTATGGATATTTTCCCTGTCAGGCTGAAGGGAATACCTTGCATATTTATGATCCCAACCACACAGACCCAGAGAACCCAGAGGTAAAAGCAAGTTTTGAGTTTCCCCGCCAAAAGTCTTTGCGACGGCTGTGTATTGCCGATTTCTTTGCGCCCAAAGAGTCCGGAGTAATTGATGTCTTTCCCATGCAGGCTGTGACTGTGGGGGAAATTGCTACCGAGTTTGCCCAGAAGTTGTTTGCTGATAATCTATATACAGATTATCTGTATTTCCACGGGTTGGCGGTGCAGGTGGCTGAAGCCTTGGCAGAGTGGACTCACGCCAGGATTCGCCGGGAGTTAGGTTTTGCTGCTGAGGAACCGGATAATATCCGGGATATTTTGGCACAACGCTATCAAGGTTCTCGGTATAGTTTTGGCTATCCCGCTTGTCCGAATATTCAGGATCAGTATAAACAGTTGACATTGCTGGGCACTGACAGGATTAATTTGTATATGGATGAAAGTGAGCAAATTTATCCAGAACAGTCAACCACGGCAATTATTGCTTATCACCCGGTAGCCAAATACTTTAGCGCTTAATGTTTTTCCCCTCTCCCCAGTGGGGAGAGGGTTTGAAACTGTAAACATGAAATCTAAACAAAAAGTAGTGCGAGCATCCTGCTCGCTAATCTTGAAGAAATCTAAAATCCAAAGTCCGAGAATGTAACAAACCAATTCATAATAAAGCTAGGTGTTATTTGTAATTGGACTATGTACTTAACTTGGTTAGACAGCAATAGTTGGCTGCTGGAAATGGGCAACCAACGCATACTTTTAGATCCTTGGTTGGTTGGTTCCTTGATCTTTGGTAATTTAGATTGGTTCTTTAAAGGTTCACGAACACAAGAACGCCCCATCCCAGAAAATATAGATTTGATTCTGCTATCTCAAGGTTTAGAAGACCATACTCATCTACCCACCCTAAAGCAACTTGACCGACAAATTCCTGTGGTGGCTTCTGCCCAAGCAGCAAAAGTTGTAAGGGAATTGGGCTATAGTTCTATTACGCCTTTAGGTTTTGGGGAAAGTTTCACTTTAAATCACCAAGTGGAAATTACAGCTGTTCCTGGTTCCACTGTGGGATACAACTTAGTCGAAAATGGTTATGTGCTGACAGAGTTAACCAGTGGGTTAAAACTGTACTACGAACCCCATGGTAATCATTCCCCAGAAATAAAACAGTCAGCACCAGTGGATGTAGTAATTACCCCCATGATTGATGTTACTCTGCCTTTAGGCCTGCCAATTATTAAAGGTAGAAATAGCGCCTTGACAGTAGCCCAGTGGTTACAACCACAAGTAATGTTACCCACTGCTGCTGGTGGTGATGTGATTTTTACAGGTTTGTTAACAAAGTTGTTAAAAACTGAAGGAACAGTAGGGGAGTTTAATAATTTACTGAGTAGCCATCACCTGACTACACAAGTCATGGAACCGCAGCCAGGTCATCGCTTGGAGCTACAAATGGCTAGAAAATAGGGAATAGGGAACGCGGGCAAGATGCCCGCACTACTTAATATTCGCTATCAGCAACACAAATTCCCTTACACTTAATACCATTGTTTGCCGTGCGTTGACAGTGGGGACAGAGGATTTTTTCTTCCTCTTCTCTGGGCTGTAATTGCTCTTGCTCTGAGTGAGGTTTTACAGTCATGAAAATAATGGATTGTGTAGATGTTAAGATTTTACCGAGATTAGACAATGAAAGCAAAATAATTTAAGCAAAATTTTGATGACAGTGAAGACATCACTGCTATATAAAACCTACACAAAGCTAGACTTAAAATCGAGCCGTGCGACACTGAAATCCCCAACTACGAACAAGTGTTTATTTTTCCCCTGTTATCAAATTTAGCCACACCCCACCAAAGCTAAGACCAAATTACGAAAATCTTCCCCCCGCATTTCAAAATTGGCATACTGATCAAAACTGGCACAAGCAGGAGACAACAATACCACATTTGCTTGATGCTGTTTAGCTAATTCTATGGACCGAGAAACCGCTTTGTCCATAGTTTCTACAATTTGGTAGTTAGTATAACCCACTGCTTGCAGACGTTGAGCAAATGCCTGTGCAGCGCTACCAATTAACAATACTGCGGCTGCTTTGGCTTTAATTTTGGCTAACCAAGCAGTGTCATCACCCGGTTTTGCTTCTCCACCTGCAATCAAAATCGCTGGACTGGGTACGGAATTTAACCCCACTTCGGCCGCATCATAGTTAGTGGCTTTGCTGTCGTTAATAAAGTCAATACCTTGCCAAGTACAAATGTGTTCTAAACGATGGGGAACTCCAGAAAAATTCCTCATGGCGGTATCAATAGCATGGGGGTCAATTCCTGCTAACCGCCCAGCAGCCACAGCCATTAACAGATTTTGGCGGTTATGTTCTCCCACCATTGGCAAAGCAGAAGCTAAGATAATTTTTTCCGGTTGTGAACTTGGCTGTAATTTTTCCACCACCCAGCCATCCTCAATATAAAACCCTTGCTGACTGACTAAAAAATCCTTACCTTTAACACTTGTCCAATAGGCATCAGGCCAATGAATTTTACCAATATTATTTAAATAGGGGTCATCTCCATTAAATACCTGGAGGTGGGAATGACGTAATAATTTGGCTTTGATGTTGTAATAGTTCTCTAAGGTTTTGTGCCTTGCCAAATGGTCTGGGGTAAAGGTCGTCCAAATGCCGATGCGGGGAGCAAGACTAACAGAAGATTCTACTTGATAGCTGCTAACTTCTGCGATTACCCAATCAGGAGGTGTGGGTGACAATGCCACTTCACAAGCGGCATAGCCAATATTACCACAGGCAGGAGCATTAAACCCGGCAGTTTGAAAAATTGCCGCAACTAAGGCTGTAGTGGTAGTTTTGCCGTTAGTGCCGGTAATCCCTACCCAAGGAGAAGCTTGCAAGTGTCGCCAAGCCAGTTCCATTTCGCCGATGGTTTCAATGCCTAATTCCCGCGCTTTAACTAATACGGGAATATCCCAAGGTACTCCAGGACTAGCAATAATTCTATCACACAAATCACTCTGTAAATCAAGGGAATGCCCTAATTTAACTGTGATTTCCTCGGCTGCGAGTTTTTCTTGTTGTATCCGGAGGCTAGGGGAGGTGTTACTATCACTTAACACTACCTCCCAACCTTGCCGTTTCAACAATCTCGCCGCAGCAACACCGGACTTTCCCAATCCAATTACTGAAGCTTTAGGCATAGACTCTAGCAGATTTCCCTGGTTAAGCAGTCATCATCATATCGCTTCTTAACTAGAATTACACCTCTGATTTGTGCTACTAATTTACAAATTTTTGACAATAGCACCAAAATCAGCGAGGACACGGGCATGATTTCGCAGTAATCCTAGTAAGGATAGCCGATTGCGTTTGATTTCAGCATTAGGGTCCATAACTAAAACGCTATCTTCACCATCAAAGAAGTTAGCCACCGTGGGAGCGATTTTTGCTAAAGCTGCTATCAATAATTGATAACTGCGTGTTTGCTGTGCTTGTTGAGTTTGGGGTACTAATTCTAGGAGGGCGTTGTAAAATGCCTGCTCAGAAGATTTGGCAAATAATTGGGGCTGAATCAAACCAGTGGGTTCCAACTGCTGGAAATCTAAGTCACCTTGGCCTGCTAGCCTGGTAGAACGGTTGACAGTTTCATAGATTTTATCTAAAGTACCATCTTGGCGGATTTGTTGTAAATATAAGGCGCGATCGCGTACATCCAGCAAGTCTTGTAATGCCCGTTCCGTATATTCTGGGTCATTTTCTCCCAAAACTGCGTTTACTAGATCATAGTCTATATGCTGTTCATCTTGTAGTAAAGTGCGGATACGTTGTAAAAAAAACTCTTGCAAAGCTGCAATTAATTTATCTGGTTGTTTGTGGTACTTAATGGCAAAATCCCCCGCTATTTGGCTTAATAACTCCGCTAAGTTAATAGGCAAATTAGCAAACCAAGTAATATTAATTACCGCATTAGCAGCACGACGCAAAGCAAAGGGATCAGAAGAACCTGTAGGAATTAAACCCAGTCCAAAAATACTGACTAAAGTATCTAATCTATCTGCTAAACCTACAATTTGACCTGTGAGAGTTCCTGGTAAAACATCGCCCGCACCTGTGGGTAAATAGTGTTCAACAATTGCCTTAGCTACTTCCACATCTTCCCCACTAGCCAAAGCATATTTTTCCCCCATAATGCCTTGCAGTTCGGGAAACTCATACACCATTTGACTTACTAAATCAGCTTTACACAACAAAGCCGCCCGTTGGATCTTTTCGGACTGACTAGGCTGTAACCGTAATTGCCCGCTAATGTAATCAGCAATAGCAACTATTCTATCCACCTTAACACGGACTGAGCCTAGTTCTTCCTGAAAAGTAACTGTTTCTAATTGAGGTAAATAACCTTCCAAAGGTTTAGCTAAGTCAGCCTTGTAGAAAAATTGCCCATCAGCCAACCTAGCCCGAATTACCCGCTCATTCCCCACGGCGATCAGATCCGATTTCTGGGGGTCACCATTGGAAACAGTGATAAACTTAGGCAATAACTCCTGACTCTCAGCCGCCGGCAATACAGGAAAATAACGCTGGTGGGTGACCATCACTTCTGTAATTACCTCAGTGGGTAACTGCAAAAATTCCGGTTCAAACTTACCCACCACCGCCGAGGGAAATTCCACTAGATTGGTAATTTCTGCCAACAAATCCGGGTAAAATACCGTGATTCCCCCTGCTTCTTCCGCTGCTGCTTCTACCTGCTGTTGAATCATATTTGACCTTTCTTCCTGGTCAACAATAACACCAGCAGAACGCAAAGTTTTAACATAGTCCCCAGCTTGAGGAATAATCACAGGTTGGGGATGTAACACACGATGACCATGGGAAATGCGATCGCTAGTAATTATCTCAGAACCATTCACCAACTCAATAGGCAAAACCTGATCATCCAACAAAGCCACAAGAGAGCGAATAGGGCGAGAAAACTTCATATCCCCATCACCCCAGCGCATTAACCGCTTACCCTCTAGACTAGCAATCCATTCACCCACCAAATCAGTTAAAATATCCCCCACCGGTCGGCCGGGAATAATTTTCTTGACAAAGACAAAATCCCCTTTCTCCGTGGGGCGAACCTCCAAAGCGGCCATATCCACACCTTGCTTTTTAGCAAAACCTGTAGCTGCTGGTGTAGGTTGACCATCCCTAAAAGCAGCGGTAGCCGGTGGACCCTTGACCTCCTCTTCTCGGTCTGGTTGCTGGGACGGTAGACCTGTAATGAGTACCGCCAAACGCCGGGGAGTACCATAAACCTGCACCGATGCCCCCATGATACCATTGGCTTGTAGAGTTTTGGGGATGTGCGATCGCCATTGTAACATAGCATCACCCAGAAAGCCGGCAGGTAGTTCTTCTGTACCAACTTCTAATAAAAAAGCAGTCATAGGAAAACGTGGTAACTCTAATAATTGCATTACTATATTATCTAGGGAATAGGGTACACTATTCCCTGGAGATATTTAAACCAAACCCCGTGGTTTTCCAACTACACCTTAGTATACTTATCCACTATATTAACTAAATCCGGCACTGCTTCCTCCACGTGTTTCTTAGCCGAACCACGGAATTTTTCATAAGTTCCTTTAATGATTTGGCGCTTAGTGTGCTGAACCCTAGCATCAGTAATACCCAGCATAGCATCTGCTGTTTGCGAACGACTAGCGATGAGATGAGCCGCAGGATCGCCCTTTTCCATACCCTCATTCCACAAAGGGTCAATGGCTGTTAAAAACTGGGGTAGCAACTGCTCCACAATGTAGGGGATGTATCCGGGTTTTACTCCCTTTAAAGCTGTAAAAGCAGTCTTTAAGGCCATACCACTAACACCGGATTTAGAAGCCAGCTGCTGGTCAATCATTTTGCAGCAATCATCTACAACCATGGCCTTTTTATTTGGACTTAACAGCTGTTCACTTAATCCCATTTTATTCTTCCTCAAAATCAACACAATGGATAGCCAGTCATAGTAGCTTATATCATGTCCGTTTGATTTTAGAGCAAACCCGGAATCTCACTCAACTGTATCTTAATGTTTTTAAGAAATGCTAGAAGACAAAATTTTGCCGAAGTGAGGTACATCATTAGGGGAACCAGATCATAGCAAAACAAGACCTTTATCATTTAAATGTGTATCTCATGTGTTTAAGAAATGCTATTCTTACAACAGAATCATAAACCTACTTCCCATACTCTAAAATCACAATGCTAATCAAAAAAGCCATTACTCACATCTCCAGACTTGCTGATCCATCACCTTGGTTGATAATCATCATTTTTTCTTCCCTCGGTTTCATCGGTATTCTCAACCATTCCATGTGGCGAGACGAACTAAACCCCTGGCTAATTGTCAGAGATAGTCAATCTTTGGCAGATTTAATTGCCAATATTCATTATGAAGGACACCCCGTACTGTGGTATTTTTGTCTGGCAATTCTGCAAAGAATTAGTCAAAATCCCGTCATTATGCAGCTTTTTCATTTAACTATTGCAATTGGTGCTGTCAGCTTATTTTGTTTATATAGTCCCTTTACCTATCGACAAAAATTTTTATTTACCTTTGGTTTTTTCCCCTTTCATGAATATCTCCTCATTTCCCGTAACTATGCCTTTAGTCTGCTATTTATATCTGCAATTTGTACAATTTTTCCATCTAGAAAAAAAACCTATATTTACCTAGCCATCTTATTAGGTTTGCTCGCTAACAGTAGTGCTTACGCCTTATTTATATCCTTTGCTGTATGCTTAACTTTATTAGTGGAATTATGCTGCGATAGTCAACAGCGCTACCAGTATTTTACTCACAGCCAAAAATATGATTTATTTGTCAGTATAGCAATTATTCTATCTGCCTTACTTTTATCAGTTTACATTATTAGTCCCCCAGAAGACAGTTATCTACATGGTGGGTTAAATAATGGCTGGGTCAAGGAACTAGATCTACGTCATTTACTCAGGAGTATAGGGAGATTATTCGGCAGTTATTTTTTGATTATTCCCACACACAAAAGATGGTTAGATTTAATTGCTTGTAGTTTAATAGCTGTATTTGTTGCTACATTAACTATAATTAAATTATCTAAAAAGCCAATTGCTTTATTTTTCTACATCATAGCTAATACTATAATTTTATCATTTACATACTTAAGATTCCCAGGCTCACCTAGACATTTTGGACATTTTTATTTAGTTTTAATAGCCGGGTTATGGCTGGGAAGTTACTATGAAGAATCTAATTTTTTAGTCCATAATTTATCTCTCAAGAACAAAAGCACTAAACTAATGGAAAAATGGCAACACATAGCCTTGATGATTATTCTGTATGTGCAGTTCATCGGTGGAATAGGCAGCTTTACCAAAGATTTAATTATACCACTTTCAGCTAGTAGGGCAACTGCTAATTATATTCAAAAATCTGAATTAAATAATCAATTCATTGTCGCCAGTAGAGATGCCAACATGGCGGCACTATCCGGTTATCTCCAGCGACAATTTTACTATCCTGAACGGCAAGAAATGGGCAGTTTTACACTTTTTAAAGCAGGTCGCCAAGAGCAAGAACAAGGGGAAATACTAACACAAACTACTGATTTGTTAACCAAGCAAGGAGACAACAGTAAAATTTTGCTTATTTTAAATAAACAACTCAAAATAAATCACCAACACTTAAAACCAAACTTAAACATTATTCCCATCAAAAGTTTTGAGAATGCTTGGGTAAATGATGAAAAATATTATCTGTATTGGGTAAACAATTCATGAACAATTCACCGAATCCGTTGGCGTGGTATAAAAATCCTGTATTGCGGACATCTTGGCCGCTAGGGGTGTAAAGTACCTACATCAAATACCATACTAACTGGTAACTTTCCCTATTGCGAGTGACATCCCCCCTTGTAGATAGAAAATTGGAATAAACTTAATACCAGATATATAATCAATACATCTGCTTCTGCAAAACAAATACAACTTACAATTCTCCAGCTTTCTGTACCCAGATAAAGAGCATTATGTGGCAACAACAAAAAAAAGAAAGTGCAATATTCAGCCTGGGCTTATTGCTGTCCTTAGCTACAACCCCCATGGCAGCAGATTTGTTCGTCCGGACACCAGTGCTGGCACAGTCTGCCACTGAATCTTCCCCACCCTCCCAATTCACTCAGACAGAACCAGTCCAACAACAGCCTCCAGAGAATAATCTGGGGCAAATACCTTGGTGGTGGCTTTTGTTACCTGTATCTATTCTGATTCTACTACTAATCTGGATTGTTAAATCATCTCTATGGGCAATTAAAGCTACAAATCCCAGTTCAGATGCTAACCCCACTGATGTAGAAAATGAGATTGTTTTAGAAGAAAAACTACCAGCCGCCAACCCGCAGGGCGATTTCAAACCAGAATTGCCCAATCTAGAAACTCTTGATAGCACCGACACAAGTCCCAACTTCCCATCAGAAGAATTGGAGGAGGAATCACCCTGGGACATAGAAGCACCTGTAAATGTGGTGAATCCCTACCCCCAATTACCAGATTTATCTTTAAGCAACTCTGAAGCATCAAAAGAGGGGGAGTTTTCATTTGATTTTGAGAGGGAAAATAGCAAAAATCAAAACCCTAGCAACACACAAACCACCTTCTCAGGTATTAGCGAAGAAGATATATTCAACCAAGTAGCAGACGCTGCCGAACCCACCAAGTATGAAACAGAGGATGAAACAGATATTTTCGCAGATAGTGCAACTTTTTTAGAAACAGATACCCAATCTCAAGATCAACTACAGGACAGCACAAAAGGACCATCATTTAATCTCGATGGAGAAAGAAGCGTTGTCCTCAAGCCCCGCAATTCAGAATGGGCTTATGCCAACTGGTATATTGATGAAACCTGCCAGCAAATATTAGCAAATAACGGCATCTGTGAATTAGCACTACGGCTATACGATGTCACAGACTTAGACCTGAGTTATGAAAGACCCCAGTTAGTTAAGCAATATCAACTAGAATCAAACAGAGAAGAGAAATATATCCCCATCCCCCGCACCAGTAGCGATTATATCGCCGCAATCGGTTATATCAGTCAAAGCGATCGCTGGGTCAGTATTGCCCGTTCCCCTAGGGTTCGTGTCTTTAATACACCAGTAGAAGACCCCACACCAGAACCATTATTTAACATAGATGGAGAAAGAAACATCATCCTCCATCCGTGCAATTCAGAATGGGCTTGTGCAAACTGGTACATTGATGAAACTTGTCAGCAAACATTAGCAACTAATGGCATCTTGGATTTAGAATTACGGCTATATGACGTGACAGATTTAGACTTGAGTTATGAAACTCCAGAATTAGTACAGCAGTATCAAATAGAGTCTGGGAGAAACAAGAAATATATCTCCATTCCCCGCAGTAATAAGGATTATTTGGCTGCAATAGGTTATGTGAATCCAGGCGATCGCTGGGTCAGTATTGCCTGTTCCCCGAAGGTCCGCATCTTTGGCACACCCTTAACAGATACCATAGAGGAAAACCAACTAACAACAGACAGCAAAGTTACAGCTACACAATCTAATCAAAGTGAAATAATCCTCAAATCCCGGACTCCCAAATGGGCTTATGCAGCTTGGTACATTTCCACAACCGACGAACAAACACTGCAAAATAAAAACATCTCCCAACTCTATCTGCGCTTGTATGATGTCACAGGTTTAGACCAGAATCGTCAAACCTCCAAATGTGTACAGCAGTACGAATGTGACGAAATCATCCGCGATCGCTACATCGCCATTCCCGCAGTTAATCGTGAATACATAGCCGAAATTGGTTATTTTACCCAGGACAATTTTTGGCAAATGTTCCTTCGTTCAGAAAAAATTTGTGTTTTCAGCCGTCCCCAAACAGATTTTTGGTTTCTCACTGATACAGAACTAATCATCCACGGTTCTACAGAACCAGGTGCAACAGTCAATATTTCTGGTAAGCCAATCAACATTAAACCAGATGGAACTTTTCACCTGCGTCTTCCCTTCTCAACCAACTCCATTGACTACATGATCACAGCCACAGCAGCCAATGGCGAACAAAGTACAACTATCCAAAAAAAATTCTCTCACCAAAATTTAGAAACCTGAATCAAAACAACTGTATCAACAGATCCCCTCAGTCGGGGATCTACATCCTCAAAACTTTACGCAGGTTCAAAGTTCAGCGCCACACCGTTCATACAGTAGCGCTGACCGGTGGGTGCGGGACCATCATTAAACACATGACCCAAATGTCCGCCACAACGGCTACAGTGTACCTCCGTTCTCGTCATAAAAAATGACCGATCTACAGTAGTAGCAATAGCGCCTTCAATGGGTTGGTAAAAACTCGGCCAGCCAGTACCACTGTTAAACTTAGTCTCAGACTTAAACAATGGTTGTCCACAACCAGCACAAACAAAAGTACCCTCATTATATTGCTTATCCAGTGGGCTGGTAAAAGCCCGTTCAGTCCCATGTTTTCTTAAGACCTGGAACTGTTCTGGCGTTAAAATTGACCGCCACTCCTCTTCAGACTTAGTAATTGCAAACTGGTTTTTAGCACTAGTCATGTTATCAGAACCCCAATTATTCCTTGTTAAAATTGTAGTGCCTATGATTACGGCACTGGCTTCTAAAAAATAGCGTCTGTTCATAATCACAATTTTACCTTACAGCAATTTTGGTTACAGAACTATTTAAAACCTAATCATCGCCAAAACACAATTCATACTCTTCTGTACTAACGTCAGGGTTAGTAGTGAGATAATTACTAAGGCGATCGCAACCATAATTAAGCAATTGATCTAAGTTTAATTTTTGCAGTTCTATCTCCTCTAAATTCCATAGTTTAATTGTACTATCTTGACTAGCAGAAGCCAGCAACTTACTATCAGGGCTAAAACTCACACTTTTTACACCTTCATTATGCCCAGAAAAAGTTTTCAGCAAAATACCACTGCTAATATTCCAAAGTTTAATAGTACGATCACCACTAGCTGAAGCGATCATATTACCATCAGGTGAAAAAGTAACATAATTCACCAAATCACCATGTCCCTGAAAAGTGCGAACCAAAGAACCCTCTACAGTCCACAGCTTAACAGTTTTGTCATCACTGGCTGAAGCAATACTTTTACCATCGGGAGAAAAATTAATACTCCATATACTAGCACTATGACCAGAGAGAGTTTTCAACAACTGACCCTCCCGACTCCACAATTTAATAGTTTTATCCGCACTAGCAGAAGCCATAATTTTACCATCCGGACTAAACTGGATATTAGTCACCCAACCATGATGACCGGAGAGAGTTTTCAACAACTGACCCTCCCGACTCCACAATTTAATAGTTTTATCCGCACTAGCAGAAGCTAAAACCTGATCATCAGGACTAAAACTCATACTGGTTACCCAATGCTTATGTCCTTTGAGGGTATGCAACAAAGTACCATCCCTTTGGCGAATCTCAATTTTCTGGTCCGCACTAGCCAAAGCCACAGTATTGCCATCCCTAGTAAAGCTAATACTGGTAACATCTTCAATGGGAGAAGCCAAACTTTGTAATAATCCACCATTCAAGTCCCATACTTTCATAGTGTGATCGGAACTAAAAGAAGTAATATTACTACCATCACCAGTAAACTTGACATGATTTACACTCCCCTCATGTCCATAAAAAGTTTTAGGTAAGTTTGTTTCTAGCTTCCATAACCGGATAGTATTATCATCACTAGCAGAAGCCAATTGATTACTATCAGGGCTAAAACTCAAACTGTTGACTTCATGGCTATGTCCAGGCAAAGTATCTAATAAATTACCCCCACGACTCCAAATTTTAATAGTCTTATCAGCACTGACAGAAGCGATCATCTTCCCATTAGCAGAAAACCGCACCTTCCACACACTACCATCATGCCCTTGTATTGCTTTCAGTAAATTACCGTCACGACTCCAGAGTTTAATCACATGGTCGGCACCAGCTGAGGCAATAATTTGGCCATCTGGGCTAAAAGTAACATCTAAAACTTCTTTAGTACTACCTGGCAAAGTAGATAATAAACGACCGTCCAAACTCCACAGCTTCACCGTACCATCATCACTAGCTGAAGCAATAGTATCACCCTCTGGTGAAAAACTCACACTATTTACACTGCGACTATGACCAAGAAAACTCGACAGTAACTTACCTTCGCGATTCCAGAGTTTAATAGTGTTGTCACTACTACCACTCGCTAAAAATTCACCACCCGGTGAAAAACTGACGCTATTGACACTATGAAGATGTCCTGTCAGGGATGATAGCAATTTACCTTGACGACTCCAAAGTTTAATAGTATTGTCACTACTACCACTCGCTAAAAATTCACCATCCGGCGAAAAACTCACACTATTGACACTATCTTGATGGTCTGTGAGGGTTGCTAACAGTCTACCATCACTACGCCAAAGTTTAATACTATTATCAGCACAACCACCAGCCAATGTGTTACCATCCGGCGCAAAACTCACACTAGTTACCCAAGAATTGTGAGTAAAACGGTTTAACTCTTGAGTTCCATAAACTGATTGTTGTAGAATCTTGACTACTTGCGAGCGAATATCTTGAGGAATAAACAAAGTATTCTTTTGTACTTCCTTCCCCGCCTTGATGCTGGTTAGCAAGGCTTCTAACTGTTTATGGGAGAAAAGAAAATTCTCCGCTAAGGAATTTAAAGCCTGTATTTCTCGTAACTGGGCTTTTTGAGTTTGTTGGTAAGCCAAAACCGCTAAACCAAAGGCAGTTAGTGCTAAAATACTAATAATTCCCGCAGTCCTTTGGGCTTTTCTCAGTCGGTTTTTTTCCTGTTGTTGTCGGCGTTGTTTTTCTATTAACCCAGCCTGAATAAAACGTTGGACATCAAAAGACACTTCATCAGTGTAATTAACATAAATTTCCTCAGCTTCAGCCAGGCGAACACCTTGTAAAAGAAAATCTGGCTGCTGATTATTATTGATCCACAAAGCTGCTGCTTGGGCAATTTGACGATGCGATCGCAACCTCCCCCGACTTTCTTCTAACCACCAGCGCAAACTTGACCAATAACGAATCAAAACCTCATGGGCTACTTCCACAGTTACCAGCCCTGGTGAAGCAGATAAATGAGCAGTTTTTCCCTCTTCTCCTAATCCCCCTACTTCCCCATTTTCCTCCAAATTCACCACCACCAACTTAGCAGCAATTAACACTTGTAGCGTTCTTTCAACCAAAGCCACCGGATATTTTTTGACAATTAACTCCGACTTAAGTACCCGTCTTCTAGTATCCTCCGTCCCCTCACCCAACTGGGTCAGTGAGAGAAAAATCCACCTAGCACAATCTTGAGCCTCAGCATCTAAACTATTGTAAACTCCTTGGGCTTTACTTTCCAGCGCTCCTTTAATTCCCCCCAAATGTTGCTGGTAGGCCTGTAGAGTCATTACCCCATTTTCCCGGTATTCCCACAGATGTTCCAACACAAATTCTAATAGAGGTAGATCCCCAGCACTGTGCTGTAACTCCTCCAGCAGCACTTCCACTAATTGCGCTTCTACTTTTAAACCCACCTTTTCCGCCGGGTTAATAATTATGCGGCGATAGTCTGCTTCACTCAAGCAGGGAGGTAACAACACACTCGACTGCTGTAACAACCTCACCAAAATTGGTACTTCTAAACAGGGAGCAATAAAATCCGCCCGCAAAGTAATAATTAACTTAAACTTTTCTGGTATTCGTTCCAGCGCCCCCAACACAACTTCTAAAAAACTTTGTCTCCCTTCACTCCCAGCAAGTGTAAATAATTCTTCAAACTGATCCACCACCAAAACCACCATAGGTTCTGGGCGATGGGCTATCCACTCAATAAAATACTCTACACCTTGCTGTAATATTCTTTCTAATTGCAGTTGCTGGTAAGCTTTTTCTTTTTCAGTACCGCTATCCACCAAACGCCTTGATAAAGATTGCAGAGGATTTGTCCCAGGGCGAAAGCACCTCATCCACCAATCAGCACTACCCGGTAATAATTTTCCTCGTCGCAACCGAGCTATTAATCCCGCCTGTACCACAGAAGACTTACCACTCCCGGAAGCCCCCACCACAGCCATAAATGACTTTTTTTGCAAATCATTAATTAATTCCTCAACAACACTTTCCCTCCCATAAAAATACTCAGCGTCTTCTTCTGCAAAAGCCCGCAAACCCCGATAAGGACACAAGCCCAAATCAACAGTTGCTGTAGAGTTAATACCCTTATGAGCAGAACTACCAGGTATAACCTCAATTACCCCTTGCGTCCCTGAAAGCCAGATATGTAAAGGATATTGATGATCACAAGATAATTGCAATTGAGTAATCAAACCCGCAGCTGATAAACTACCTTGAGGCAACGCTGCGGTTAAGGTGGAGTGTAAAGCTTGAGCAAACTGTTCAGGATGGCTTTTTAGTGAACTTGCGGCTATTATACACTGTCCCTGCTCAAACCCTAATTGTAAATCTTCTACCCAATCTTGTAGATGTATATGGTCATTTGCTGCCAGACAATCTAAAATAATAATTTGTTGGGTATAACTTGAGCGCCTCAGTTGTTGTCTTAACCAAGAACGACTCAGGCGGATATTATCAGCTAAAACTAAAGCAGGTTCACCCGCTTCTCCTTCTTCCACTTGTCCACGTAAATATAAAAACACCGTAGCCAAAATTCTGGAATTATTTTTCCCCACTGAGTATGTAGTTTGTAAACAAGCTGTAATTGTTGAGTGTAAGTCTTGACTATTAGCCGTTGAAGAACCAGTCCAATATTCCAACTCAAACCCCCCCCAACCCCGCAGTAATTTACTCACAGCCAAAGTAGTCTGATTAGTCGCCAGTCCCTCTAAAATTAACGCCCGTCGGAGACAACAAGATTCCGTTAAGGCTGGTTTTATTCCTAAAATAACTTCTCCCACTCCCTCTACTATCCGCTTGGGTGTTTGCTGGGGATACTCAGAATATAAATTACTGTCGCCTCTACTTTTATTTTGCTGATTAATCAGTCGTAACTGCTGATTAGTTTGCTCAATATATTGCCGCGTTTGATGATAAACATATCTATAAAGTCCATCAGCATCAATTAAACCCTGGGGATCAGCCGCTTCACCACGCAACCCACGCATTAAATAATAAGTAAATACACCATGTCCCAACTCAGGAAATTCCCAAGACTGTTGATTAGTATCACAGGAAAGCAAAGCATAAAATCCCTGACTTTGTTTAGCCCGGTGGCGTAATAATTCCACCATCTCAGATGTCAGGTTAGGCAAAAATGCTTCAGTTATATCATTTCTAGCCCCTCGGAATGTCAGACTACCACTATGACAAGCATCTAACCACACTAACTGAGTCTGCGCCTGACTGTTTGCTAACACCTGCAAAATTTCCTGTAAACTTAAACCTGTCTTGTCTAAGTCCTCTACTTCAGTATCCGTGAGACACAAAAACGCTTGTTGAGAATTTGACTCTAGTATCCCATGTCCAGAGAAATAAAATAAAATCGTATCTTGTGGTTGAGCAGCAGCAGCAATTTCATTCAAACTGCTACGCACTGTTGACAGAGTGGGTAGCCTGGAACTTAAATCATGGTACACCCTTATTGACCTTTGAGGAAATCCTTGGGTTGCATCCTCCACAGCAGCTGCTAAACCCTGACAATCAACAGCTGAGTAGCGTAGTGAAGGTAGTCTCTTATCTTGGTATTTGTTTACTCCTACCAATAACAGCCAAAGTTGTGCTTCTCCCATTTCTAGGATATGGGTTGAATGACTGGTAGCGACACCGAGTGGAGACATTGTACAGTAACTTTCAGTTTATTGAACTACTTCACATCATAAAAAAATCTTGTAGTGTGGGCATCCCGCCTTCTACCAGTGTAACTCACTCTATGGTAATGCAGGCTTCTAATTTTAAGCTAAAATTAACCATTTAAAAATCAAATCTCTTACATAACTAAGTATTTTACATTACAGTTTAAAGCATAAAAAAACTCACAAATTACCGAGATTGATCCACATAGAGAATAAAAAACGCCAAATTGGCCACATTTATAGAATTATCTTTGTTAAAGTATTGATTGTAAAAGACTTGTGGGCTTAATAGTCCAAGGTTTACTACACCTAAGCGAGCATTAACTGCAGAACTAATTCCATTAGTTCTGTTGACCTGCTCTCTGAATTGAAGATTGCTACTAGATATTCTGTAGTGATCTCCTCCTATCCCTTCTTCTCGCAAAAGGGACAAGTAAAATCATAAGTCCTTGTTGATTTACTCCTATCCATACCTCGTTCAACCATGATATGAACGGGGTATTTTTCATAGGGCAATAGGGAACAATTGTCGGTAGTAAGGACTTCAGTCCCGCTGAAAAGCCCAGTTTGCCACCAAGGCTTTGATATTCTGAAATAAGTTAAACTATAATTTTGTCAACCTTAGCCTTATTTCTACCTTTACAAAGCCTATGAACCCTGCCCTCACTCAAATTGGCGCTCAAATGTCTAACCTGACCGGTGTAAGAGCGATTATGAAAGATATTGTCGAAACATTACAAGCAGGGGCAGGGCAAGAATTTATTAACCTGAGCGCCGGTAACCCCTTGATCTTGCCAGCAGTAGAACAATTATGGCGAGACTGCACAGCTGAACTGCTGGCTAGTTCAGAATATGGCGATGTTGTCTGTCGTTACGGTTCCAGTCAGGGCTATGCACCCTTAATTGAAGCCATCGCCAAAGACTTCAACAAACGCTACGGCTTAAACTTAAGCGATCGCAATATCCTGATCACACCCGGTAGTCAAAGCCTTTACTTCTATGCCGCCAATGCCTTCGGTGGCTTAACCAATGACGGACAACTAAAAGAAATTGTTTTGCCCCTTAGTCCCGACTATACTGGTTACGGTGGTGTTTGTTTAGTCCCAGAAGCCCTCAAAGCCTATAAACCAACATTAGATATAGATACAACCGCCCACCGGTTTAAATATCGTCCAGACTTTAGCCAACTATCCATAACACCAAACACCGGTTGTGTGATCTTCTCCCGTCCCTGTAACCCCACTGGTAATGTGCTTTCTGATGATGAAGTCAGAAAAATAGCAGCCTTAGCCACACCTCACAATGTACCAGTGCTAATTGACTCAGCCTATGCCCCTCCTTTCCCGGCTTTGAACTTCACACCAATGACACCAGTATTTGGTGAGAATATCTTGCACTGCATGAGCTTATCAAAAGCAGGACTACCCGGAGAACGCATAGGCGTTGCCATTGGTCATGAAAGCATAATTCAAGTATTGGAGTGCTTTCAAACCAACTTGTGTATTCACCCATCACGGTATGGACAAGCCATAGCCGCTTTTGCCATTAACTCCGGCGCTTTACCTCACATAGCCGCGGAAGTGATTCGCCCCTTCTACCAGCAAAAATTTGGTGTGCTAGAAAATACTTTAGAGCAAGCAATGCCCAAAAATTTACCCTGGTTCCTCCATCGTGGTGAAGGAGCTATATTTGCTTGGTTGTGGCTAAGAGACCTACCCATTACTGACTGGGAATTTTATCAAAAACTTAAACAAGTAGGTGTAATTGTTGTCCCAGGTAGCACATTTTTCCCTGGTTTGCAGGCAGAATGGCAGCACAAACACCAATGCTTACGTATTAGTCTCACCGGTAGCGATAAAGAAATTGTCACAGGTATGCAGCGACTAGCCGAAGTAACAGAACAAGTTTATCTAAAAAATGGGTTGAAAACCCGGTCGTTCTAGGACGGCTTTTCTAGATTCTGGATATATTTCTTCAGCACCTCAAGTGGCGCACCACCAACAGAATACAGAAAGTAACTAGGACTCCATAAAGCTTGCTCCCCATAGGGTTTAGGAAATCCACCTTGACCGTA
>NZ_JANQDH010000055.1 GCF_029891735.1 Chrysosporum bergii ANA360D | reverse complement strand
CTGAAGCAGCGTACACGAAATTAGGTACAAGGTTACGAATGGGGTTAAGCAGAGTGGGTGAGAGGTTAGGGGTGCTGAGGTCTATTAAGATCAGGTCGGCTTCTTTGCCAACTTCAAGAGAGCCAATCTTGTGATCTAAACCAATCGCCCGCGCTCCTTCGATGGTAGCCATACGCAGGCCTTCCCAAGCCGGCATAATGGTTGGATCGTGATATTTTATTTTGTTGAATAAGGCGGTCAGCTTCATCTCATGGAAAATATTATTGTAGCTGCTGCCTAGCGCAACGGGTCCGCCTGCTTGCCGAAACACATGAGCGGGCGGCACGATACCGTCAATAGTGCCAATCATTCCCGAACAGAGTACCATGCCAGCGCCACTTTTGGCTACTTGTATCACCTCTTCATCGGTGGCATCGGTGAGGTGAACTGCCAGCAACTGTTCGTCCAAGTAGCCAATCTCAGCTAGAAATGCGATCGGACGCTTACCATATCGTTTAACGATTTGCTCTGTTTCCCGATCTCCCTGCGCTACATGAAAATGCAGCATTAAGCCTTCCCGTTGAGCAATCTCTTTGGCTGCGCGTAGCATCTCAAGCGGCATCATATCTGGCGAATACATTCCTAACATGGTAGTGATACGCCCCTCTGCTGCCCCATTCCACCCACAGGCAAAATCCACAGCCTCTGCCATCGCCCGCCGTCCCGCCTTGATATCGAAGGGATAAAGCTCCCCGTCTTGAAGCGGTGGCATCTCCAGTGGGAGTGCATCGAACATAGGAGCTAAACTAGCCCGTACACCAATTTCATCGAAAAATTCGCCCCACAGGGGGCTAATAATTTTATTGTCACAGAATGTTGTTGTGCCTGCTTTCAACTCTTCTACCACCCTTAAGCGTGTTGCAGCCATACTCGCCACGGGTGTCATGTGAGCAAAATAAGGCATGGTCGCGTCCATTAGCCAATTAGTTACATCTTGCGCCGCCCCACGCATCAGCACCAAACTTGTGTCTACGTGAGCATTAATCAGCCCAGGCAAGACGGCACAATTCGCGGACTCAATAACCTTTCTGCCCTCAAAATGACTCAGCAACGCCTCCGTCGAATCAACTGCTACAATACGGCTACCCTCAACCGCAAGTGCCCCATCTGCAATATATCCCACACCATTTCCCTGCATGGTAAAAAGATGAGCGTGTATCACTAATGTATCTACCTGTTTTTTTGTTGTTATAAGATTCATGTTCGCCTCAGAATAACGTAAACTTGAGATGAAAGACTGAAACTAAGTAATGCCAAGTCTGGTTGTCAAAAGTCTTTTATTTATATTGTCAAAACTCTCTTATAAAAACTGACCCATCCCGCCGCCATGCCTCCTTGCTTCGATACCTTTCGGTTTCTTGTGTGGTAAATGGACATTGACAAATTCTTTCTCCAACCCATGAAAACCCAAATCTCCCTCTATTGCTACTTCATCAGGAATGTATTGCACTATCTCTGATTCATGGAGTAGCCGTTTGTCATGCACTTTACCTGCTCTGGTTTCCGTCCGAATAATCACTCGTTTCTCCCTTGTGCTGACTGTAATCTGCTTGCATGTATGCCGCTTTTTCTTGCCAGAGTAATACTCTTTTTGGCGTTCTCGGTTTTGAGGACGCTGGACTGGACGCTCCGTACCATCCACAATCACCTCCTTCACATCTGGAAACCTTTTGGTGAATTCCT
>NZ_JANQDH010000054.1 GCF_029891735.1 Chrysosporum bergii ANA360D | reverse complement strand
TTATTATGCTCATGGGGCATTAAAGGAGTCATAATTTCTAGTGTTCCCTGGTCATAAGCCAGTCGTGTCCCCCGATGATTTCCCATTTCTGTGAGCATAGTTTCAAAAGTATGCCAACTGATGTTACACAGTGTGGCGCGTTGAGAATTACTCGGTGCTTTGATGACCATAGGATTTATCCTCTGGTTTTCTTCTAGGATATCAGAAGTTAAATTTTGCCATTATTTCTCTGACTGGTGTAGAAAAGTTCTGAGTTCTCGCAGCATTTGACTAGTTCCGTGGTCAATGGCTTTTTGTATCAGTGGGGGAATAAGTTCTGTGATGGGTAAGTGGGGAAACATGGGACTAAGTGCAGATTCTAAGTAGTTACTGCCTTGGAGGATGTAAATATTTAACTGGTCTTTGCTGTAAATCCAGATTTCTGGAACGCCAAGAGCTAGGTATGCGTTAAGGGTGGTTTTTGAAGTTACATCAGATTCAATGGCTAAATCTGGCGGGGGATAAATGTTTAAGTCCATTTGAGTACACCCTTTTACCAGGCTGGCGTTTTGGATGTAAAAGCAAGTATCTGGTTCTACCCCAGCAATGTCTGGACGTTTCAAGGTAGTTGAGCCAAAATCTTCCCAATCCCGTGCTTGATTTTCTAGTATGGTGGTGATGATGTAAGCAATAATGCGGTGGGGACGCTCATGTAATGCTAACGGGGACATGATTTCTAGGGTTCCTCGGTAGTATGCCATGCGAGTGTGACGTTTTTCTCCTAAGTCAGTGAGAAGGCGCTCAAAGTCCGCCCAGGACAAATTATGAATGACGATTTGGCTACCGGGGGTGAGTTCTATGGCTTGGATGGGTATAGTTACTGTCATTTACTCACTTGTTTATGGTATTTTGATTTTCTATGTTTTTCTGGCTGTTCAAATCATTTGGGGTGAGATTAACTCTCATTACCAATATCCTCGTTCCATAGTTGAGGATTATCTGCGATAAATTCACTCATCATTTGTTGGCATTGATCAAGATTAAGGTCTATTACTTCCACACCGTGGGATACCATAAATTCTTTGGCTCCTGGGAAAGTTCTCGATTCTCCAACAATCACTTTTTTAATGCCAAACTGCACTACTGCACCAGCACACAAATAACAGGGCATTAAAGTTGAATAAAGTGTCGTACCTCTATAACTACCAACTCTACCAGCATTGCGGAGACAATCTATTTCCGCGTGGGTAACAGGATAATTGTCTTGCACACGCTTATTGTGTCCCTGACCGATGATTTTACCATCTTTGATGAGAATAGAACCAATGGGAATACCACCTTCTTGTCTGCCTTTTTTTGCTTCTGCGATCGCGATTTCCATAAATTCATCCATTTTTTCATCCTCCCATATATAGAAATAATTGGTATTAGTGAGACTAGTTTTTGCTAAATCACGTCTTGTAAAACTCTGCGGGTGTTTTTCCATGTCCATATACCAACACCTGCTACTACTACACTCATTCCTACTAAAACAATTCGTAGTCCCAGAATATCTGTTAATGGTCCCGTGATGGCTAAGGGTGCTGATAAAGCAATGTTGACGATATGGTTTTGAAAGCCAAATACTTTCCCGTACATAGTAGGTGGTGTGTGGTGTTGAATTAAAGTTTGCATGGGTACGCCAATTAAAGCTGCACCAATACCCAAAAAGGCACTTAGTCCTAAACCTAAAGCTATATTATTGATAAAACTGAACACACCTAAAACTAGGGACATGATTAAAAATCCCATTAAGGGTAAAGGCTTGTGATGAAATTTATTTCCCCAATGACCCAATGTTGCAGCACCAAATACCATACCCACTCCAGCTGCGGCTAAGAAAAAGCCAAATTGTTTTTCTTTTAAACCAAATTCTGCTGCTAGTCTAATAGTCAACACCATTAAAGCGGCAAACACACAATATAATGTAGTGAGTTGCAGCATGGCATTTAATACTAAACGGTTTTTGGTCAGATAGCGCAAACCCGCTTTGAAGTCAGCCCAAGGATTCATTCCACTACCATGGTGGTCATCTGGTTGGTGTTTGGGTCCAAAGTTAATGGGCTGTACAGCTAATGCCGATAATAAGTATAGTCCACCCACAACCATTTCTTGACCATAGCCCTCTCCTAACCAAGTTTTGGCTAAACTTAATATTGGCTCTCCAATGGCAAAGCCCACTATTAAGGCTCCCATCATGGTACTGCTGTAGAGTGCATTGGCTGCCATAAAGTTCTGTTTCGGCACTAAAACAGGAATAGCCGCTTGTTCCGCTGGGGCAAAAAATTGTGCTAAAGTGGAAATGGCAAAGGTTAAAATCAAAAGAATAAAAAATTCTCGGGGCAAAAATGCTATTAGCAGCACTAATAATGTTTGTAATATGTTAGAGCCGACTAAAATAAGTTTTTTAGAAAAGCGATCTACAAAGATACCACCGGCAGAACCAAATAAAATTGCTGGTAATGTAAAAGCTAACATTAATATTGAATACATGGAGTTTTGGGCTAACCCAGCAGGGGGTTGGTAATTCTCCAGTAGGGCTACCATGAGGACGAAAAATATTTTATCTCCTAACTGGGACAACAACTGCCCAATCCACAGTAGGATAAAACCACGATTTTTTAGCAGTGGTCTAAATCCGTTATTAACAGCAGCTGGTTCAGTTGGAAACATGGAAATACCGGGTAATTGTAGATTTTAGATTTGGGATTTTACATTTGGGGATGGCTTTATTTTACTCCTCCTTTCTGCTTCTCGTTTCCGGATTAATTTTATTGACAGGGTTTTAGGACTCGATGCAAAAATTCTCTTGCAGTTAGGCGCACTGGGGGGTGAGAATGTTCCCCAGATGTATCTATCCACCAACCTTGTACCGACTCGGGCGATCGCCACATGGATAAATGCTCAACTGCTGGTTCTGCGTAAAAGTTCCTCTCCCCACTACCTAATAATAAAGAACTCCAGTGGGTAAAGTAATCATGACTCATGCGATATGTAGGAAAGTTTCCCCACAAAGGTACTCCCCAGCCATCTATGGCTATAAAGGCTTTGATTTTACCGCCTAAAAGTTCCCAGGAACAGGCTGCGCCTCCGGCTCCTAATACACCTGCACTAAAGCTAATGAATACCACGGGCGACTTAAGATCATATCTAAGGTGATGGCTTAAAAACTGCAAAATATGCAGTGATGACAAAGCCAATAAACCATGACCAGGAAAAATCAGTATTTTGCCTTGATTGTCTGAGTTTACCCCGTCAGATGCTGAAAGTAAGCATTGTGATATAAAATTTTCTGTTAGGCCTGGCTCATGAATCCCAGGGCAAATGATTATAGTCATGTGTCTCAGATACTAACAGTTGTCTAGTTTCACACCTAGTTGGGACTGCTTAAGGCTCACAGGATATATGAAAACTCGACTTTCACACAAAATAACATATTAAAGCCGGGTTAATAAATTTATTTGTCTCTACTGAGTGGCTGGCAATGATGCCAGTGTACTAGTGTACTTTTGAAGATTTTGATATATTATTGTTAACTTCATAACTACCCTATCCCCCTGGATGGGATAATAAACAAGGATTGAGCAAAGCAATCAAGTTATTCCCTGGCTGAATTGCTTTTCTCCTCTGGTTTATATAGATTTATATTGAGGAACTCCGCAGTGGTTGCAACTCCAGAAAAACAGCAACACACCCACCAGCAGTTATCACGTCAAGATCGAGTAGCGGTTTTACTGATGGGTTACGGTGAGGTAGAAAGCTATGAAGATTTTGCCAACTATAACGAACAGGCTTTAAATCTACTGACTGCAAAATTCGCACCAGTACCAACTTGGATTTATCCGCCTTTGGCAAAACTATTGGCTTTATTTGACCGCCACGAATGGGGACACACACATCATGATTTTATTTCCCCCCACAATGCCATTTTTGAACAGCAACGGGCTGGGATTGAGAAAAATCTGCAAGCCCTCTGGGGAGATAAGGTCAAGGTTTTCAAGGCTTTTAACTTTTGCGCTCCTCACTTACCCCACCAAGTGCTGGCGGAAATTAAAAATCAAGGCTTTGAAAAAATCCTGATTTACCCTTTGTTGGTTGTTGATTCTATTTTCACTAGTGGAATTGCTGTAGAGCAGGTGAACGAGGCTTTAGCTAATATTCCTGATGGGGAGGAACATTGGGTCAAGGGAATGCGTTATATTCCTTCCTTCTATAATGAACCAAGTTACATCAAGTTATTGGCTAAATTAGTTGAAGAAAAAATTACTACTGACTTGGGGGTTGCTTACTTACCTTCCCAAATCGGTATTGTTTTGATGAATCATGGTTGTCCCCACAAAGCTAAAGGCTTCACTTCGGGAATTAGCGAAAGTCAGGTGTTATATGATTTGGTGCGGGAAGAGTTAATTCACCGTTATCCTTTAATTTCTGTGGGTTGGCTAAACCATGATACTCCTTTGATTGAATGGACTTTGCCCAATGCAGAGCAAGCTGCTAGTAATTTGATTCAATTGGGCGCAAAAATAGTGATTTTTATGCCCATTGGCTTTGCTACTGAAAACCACGAAACTTTATTAGATGTACATCACATTATTCATGCTTTGGAGAAAAAACATTCCGGTGTGAATTATGTGCAGATGGCTTGTGTTAACGACAATCCAGAATTTTTAACTATGGCTGCGGAATGGGCAAATACTCACATTGCTGAGTTAATGAATGGGGAGATTATGGCCGTTAATCCCCAATTAGCCCTCAACCATCATCACCATCATCATTAATTATTCTAGGGGGAAAATCATCCCCCTGGTTGATGGCAAATTATGGTAATATTGGCATTTGCAACACGTCTTGTTTTATCTGTAAACCCAATTAGGACTGAAACCTTGAGTAGTTGCTAAAGAGATTAAAGGTTTAACAGTTCTTTCATAAGCATTAGTGAGAATTTCTAAATTTAGTAAATCATCTGGTTGATTAATTCTTAACTCTGCAATAAAAGGTTCAACTTCCTTTAACCATTTGTTACTATATTTTTCTTGATAAATAGTTAAACCTAAATGTTGCAATTTGACAAAATCATTTAAATATTGTTGAGATGGTAAATTATTAGATTTAGAAGAATTAACAGATTGGGTTGTGGGTATTAAATTCCAGAGTTGATCATGAGCAACAAATGACCAAGGAAGATAATGATCTAATGAAATTTCATTTTTATCTAATCGAACCTGAGAATAAATACATTTAATATTTTGATGTTCTAAAATTGTTTTCCAATATTGAGTTTGTTTATTTAAAGAATCTCTTTGTTGTGGTATAAACAATTTATTAACCACATTGGGAATACTAGGGTTTATTTGCTGCATATAATTTAGCCATTCCCAAGATGCCCAACCTCTGACTATTGTATAATTTTGCTCCAAGTATTTTATCCAATCTGGATGTAAATTAATAGCGTTACAATCCTTCTGATTATCAGCATTAAAGCAGTATAATGGCTTTTGTGTGTAAAATTGACTATTGGCTAAATTAATGATAGTTGCGTTAACATTATAATCTTTCAATCCTCTAGTTTCTTGAACAAAAAAAGGACGAATTAAACGATAAGGAACATAACGACATATAGAATCTATGATATCATCAAGATTTTGGTTATTAATAGTCCTACGCAAAAGTTTTTTATCTGTATCTTTAAATTGTAAAATCGGTTCTGTAATTTCTAATTCAAGACTATCTAACTTTTTAACAATTTGGTCCTGTGTTCCAAAGTAAAGTTTAAAATATTGGTAAGGATACCAAGCATTAGCCAAAATTTCACTAATAATTTCTAAAAAGGTAATTGATAATAATTTATCAAAATTTCTTCTTTTAACAATATCTAGTAAAGACAAAAAATAAAGATATTTATAAGAAGTACTTCTTGAATCAAATAATTGTGATAATATTGAGATATTTAAATTATCAGCATTTGGGAGTTGATACATATTTAATTTGGAAAATTTTGGCGAATACTTTGGCGGAAAGTAACAATTAAATCTTTTGGTTTTTCACCAGATATAACCAAACTCGCGTTTATTGGTAAGTTCCTGAGCGAGTTTAGTAAATTAGGTGTTGAGAAAAGTTTAGTCCACCCCACGTAACTTGCGAGTGTTATCTACTAAACTCTGAGCAAATTTATCAAACCGTTGAGAGAGCTTGTCATCTAACAGCTTACCTTCTGGACTAAAAGCGCTCCAGGCTTGTCCAATGGCAATTTGCTCTGGTATGACCCAGCCATGTACCCACCTGACAATGATCCGGAGGTCATTGAGTGCATTGCTATTAGCTTGACCGCCTAATACACTCAGCAGTCCTGTGACCTTATCAGACAAGTGATCAAAACTCATCAAGTCCAGGGCATTTTTCAACACCCCACTAACACCACCGTGATATTCTGGTGTGGCTAAAATTAAGCCATCAGCACTGCTCACGGTATCACGTAAGCGTTGAACGTCTGGATATTCTGGATAGTCTTTGCCACCATTACAAAATGGTAGGTGCAACTGCCGCAAATCCAAAGTTTCCACTTCCGCACCCAAGGCTTCTACCCGTTGTGCTGCTAGTTGTAAGGACAATTGGGTGTAGGAATCAGGTCTTAAACTACCACCAAGTCCAACGATTTTTACCATAGATATCCTGTTAAATCATTTTTTAACCACACCACTACTATATTAATATTAATTTAATTTTTTGAGAAAACGGACTCGTTATGACTACATTTATCAGTGATGTCAATCCAGGTTTTCTCAAAGGGTGACCAGGAATTATGGAATAGATATTGAATGGGGTGAAGTAGAAGTTAGACTAGATCAGAAGACAGTGATTTTCAGAAGAGCGTGATTTTTGCTAGAAAAATAGGCAGGAAACCAGCCCCGTGCTGATGCCGCTAGACAAAAAGGTAATTATTATGAGAAATTCCGGGAAAAAGGCATTGGTAAAACAGCGTTCAGCCGCCCTAGCAGCCAGTTTACTCCTGTTGCAGGGTATTTTTATCGGCACTCCAGCTTGGGGACAAAAACCAGAGGTGAACTCATTAACTTATGGTGAGTTGATCAATAAGTCTCGGCAAGGGAAAGTAAAAAAAGTAGAAATAGACGAAATAGAACAGATAGCTAAGGTTTATCTGAAGGGACAAGAACCAGATGCAGCGCCCATAGAAGTCAAGCTGTTAAAACAAAACACTGAGTTAATTAACACTCTCAAACAAGAAGATGTTGATTTTGGTGAAATTTCCTCTGCTGATAGCCGGGTGGCGGTGGGTTTGTTGATTAACCTGATGTGGATTTTACCACTAGTGGCTTTAATGTTACTGTTCCTGCGACGATCTGCCAATACTTCTAACCAAGCACTGAACTTTGGTAAATCTAAAGCTCGGTTTCAAATGGACGCGAAAACAGGAGTTAAGTTTGAGGATGTAGCCGGGATACAAGAAGCTAAGGAGGAACTAGAAGAAGTTGTCACCTTTCTGAAAGAACCAGAAAGATTTACTGCTGTGGGTGCGCGCATTCCCAAAGGAGTTTTATTAGTTGGACCTCCTGGAACTGGTAAAACCTTACTGGCCAAAGCCATCGCTGGTGAGGCTGGTGTGCCGTTTTTTAGTATTTCCGGTTCAGAATTTGTGGAAATGTTTGTGGGTGTGGGTGCTTCCCGTGTGCGGGATTTGTTTAGAAAAGCTAAAGAAAATGCCCCATGCCTAATATTTATTGATGAAATTGATGCAGTGGGACGACAACGGGGCGCGGGTATCGGTGGGGGTAACGATGAGCGGGAACAAACTCTCAACCAACTGCTGACAGAAATGGATGGTTTTGAGGGTAATACAGGGATTATTATTATTGCTGCTACTAACCGCCCGGATGTGTTAGATGCTGCACTGCTTAGACCGGGACGGTTTGACAGACAAGTAATTGTTGATGCGCCGGATATCAAAGGACGAACGGAAATTTTACAAGTCCACGCCCGCAATAAAAAAATTGATCCTGGTGTATCTATAGAGGCGATCGCTCGGCGTACTCCTGGTTTTACAGGGGCAGATTTAGCCAATTTACTCAACGAAGCGGCAATTCTTACTGCCAGAAGGCGCAAGGAGGCCATCACCAACCAAGAAATAGATCATGCCATGGATCGAGTGGTGGCGGGGATGGAAGGAACAGCTTTAGTAGATAGTAAAAACAAGCGCTTAATTGCCTACCATGAGGTAGGACACGCTTTAATAGGTACTCTACTTAAAGACCATGAGCAGGTGCAAAAGGTGACACTCATACCGAGGGGGCAAGCATTAGGATTAACTTGGTTTACTCCCAACGAGGAACAGGGGTTAATTTCTCGTTCTCAAATTAGAGCGAAAATTACTGCTACTTTAGGTGGAAGGGCTGCGGAAGAAATTGTTTTTGGTAAGCCGGAAGTCACCACGGGGGCTGGTAATGACTTACAACAAGTGACAAGCATGGCCCGACAAATGGTCACCCGGTTCGGGATGTCTGATTTAGGACCTTTGTCTTTAGAAAATCAGAATAACGAGGTATTTTTAGGGCGGGATTGGATGAATAAATCAGAGTATTCGGAAAAAATAGCTGCCAAAATTGATGACCAAGTTCGGGAAATTATCAATAATTGCTATCTACAAGCCAAAGAACTATTACAAAACCACCGCCTGGCTTTGGAATATTTAGTGGATTTGTTAATTGACCAAGAAACTATTGATGGTGAGGTTTTCCGGGAAATAGTTAGTAAATATACTCAACCAGCAAGAGAACAACTAGCCCTCTCTCATTAGCAGAGGAACGGTCGTCGCTAAAAAAAATCCCCTGGTACATTAGCCAGGGGTTAAAATGAAAAATTTTCTAATTAGGATGTTCTTTACATAAGAACAATAGCAATATTATTAATCATAAATGTGCCAAAATGGCAAGAAAAATATTTTATTGTTTTTGTTTTCACTTCATCAGTGTCAATCTCGACTTCAGCGGACAGATTTAATTCGTGGTTTGATGGGTTTTCATTGGTGGTTACAAACCGGCGCTTAATCGTAAGTCATTACCAGGACATGATATAAAACCCACATTTTGCAAAATACTCATTGGACCCTGTTGTTTAATAACCTGCATTTGTTCTTGATTTCGCACCAGCAAAGCCCCAGCAAAACCCAGTGAGTTTACAGATATGGAAGCAAAATCTTCCTGCGATCGCGGTACAACTAACATCCACTCCTTTGTAGCCAAAAGATTGTAAGCCCCCGATTGTTTATTCTTATCAACTGCTGCTAAACCCACAGCAGCTAACAAAGTATGATATAGCTCTAATGTTACTGTTGCAGCCCTTAACGGTGAATCACTCAAATTAGAGTCTAACTTTCCTAAAGCATGAATAAAAGGTAATCCTGGTATACTTGTCACAGAATCCGTGAATTGTGCTGATTTGAGTAAAGGTGTAATAGGTATTTCCAGTCCTGATGGTGTAAGAGGTAAAGGTACCATTTGCAGGTGTTTATGTGGTTGACTTGCTCCAGCCAACTTCCCGCCATTGTAAAAAGCTAAACTATCAAACTCAGCTAAACAAGCCCACATGGCCGCAAAATCATCTAGGGTGAGCAACTTTTCCTGTTCCTCAAAAGCGCGAGTAATAATCAATAAGTGATAGTCAACAACATTGAACTTATTTAGTATACAAACATGAGTCGAGGAAATATCAGCCACAAATAAATCTTTGTCGTAGGGGAGAAAAGGATTACTTTTTTTATCCCGCCGCTTCTCCGTTTCTTTACGACTAAGATTAGATAAAATTCTGACTAAAAATTGTACATTGTCTTCTTCGACAAATTCAAACTCCGTCGGTATTGACAGCAACGCTCCACATTGTAAGGCATATTCCGTTTGTGTTTTGACACTTTGCCATAAAGTGCCTGGTTGCAGTAATATGGGATTAGTCATGACTTAAACACCTGAGATACATAGTAGTGCTAGCATCCTGATGGCTAGATGTACTTCAAATGGACAAAATTCGCTATTTTATTGGTAATAATTGAGCCAGAACCCTTTTATTTTTCTGTTAGAAAAGTATCACTCCATCCCAATCATCTAAAGAACCTTGCTTTCTCTCGCGCATAACCATTGGTCCAGAAACAAATTGTTTCATAGTGATTTTCTGTTCTCGAAAGTCTCGGACAAAATCGCGGATAGCAGCGATAATTTGAACTTCACATTCCACCTGCTCCACCATGCTATCAATAGCATTTACTCCCGATCGCGCTGCTTTACGACAGTCAGAAACCATCACCCCTTCTGGAGTATTTTTAACTAAGCGCAATTCTTGTTTTAATTTATCATATTGATCTTTGAGGATTTTATTTTGTTGTTCTATCTGCATACATTGGCAATTTAAATCATCCGCATTATTAATATCAATATATTTACCTGCTTGATACTGCTGTTCAATTTCCAATAGTCGAGCTAAATCACCCTCTTGGTATGCTTTGTTAACTTCCTTCATGATTTCGGTATGAAGCATTTTAGTTTCACCATCTTTTACCTTGTCTGGGTGAAATATTTCTGCTAAACTGAGAAATGTTTGACGGATTTTTCTAGCTGTATCGGATCTTTTATTACTAGGATAATTTTCTAAGATTTGTTTTTCTTGCCTATGATTTTCCGAGAAATCATCTTCTTGATTAGTTTCAAAAAATTCATCTAATTCTAATTCTGAGTTTTCCTATTGTGGTTGATTAGTTGTTTTAAAACTGATCAGTCTGGATATTTGGAGTTCATAGTAAATTTCTTCAATGTCTTTTTTGCTCTGCTTACTTAATTTTCTAGTAGTTAAGATTTCATCAAATAGAGTATGAATTTCTCTGTCAATATCTACTATTTTTTGGAAATGCAGATAACATCTTTGATATACATCTGTAGCTACAGAACGCATCTGTTCAACCAAGTTTGTTAGTTCCGTGCGTTTCCTCTTAATTTGTTTCAATAGCCACCGATGTTCTTTATCTAAAGCCTCTAGACGGATATGGACAGATGAGAGAGCCAGTGAGGTTGTATTTGACGGCTGGGGACAATATCTTGATTTTTTCGGCATAAAATAGAACTGTCTGGATAAGTTTACATACAGATCCTACCGCTAAAAGATCCAAGCGCTCGCGCTGATCATAATTGCGAGAAACTAAAAACAGAGAACTAACCAAGGAGAACCATTGTGACCTGGACCAAAGTACTTACAGCCGATACCTTAGCATCAGATGGTAGACAATTAGTAAAAGTTGGCAAACGAAAAATTTTAGTCATCAATCACAAAGGTCAGCTTTACGCAGTAGATAACACCTGTCCTCACTTAAAAATGCCGATGAAAAACGGCAAAATAACCGAAAGTGGAGCAATTCTATGTCCTATACATCGTAGCGCCTTTGACCTACTTAGTGGTGAAGTACAAGAATGGTGCCCTTGGCCACCAGGTGTAGGCAAAGTCATGGGGATGATTGCAGAACAAAAGAAACTACCAGTATTTCCAGTGCGCGTGGAAGAAGGTAGTATTTGGATTGACCTACAACCAGAATAGCAGGTTGAGTATTTTCGGCGATCGCCCACTGCTAGTCTAACTCCAATCAAAGGCGATCGCCTACCACCCTTTTAAATTTTTTATTTTGAATTTAAAATTTTCTAAAATTTTAGAAAAACACCGTACACACCATTAATTTTTTCCTCCCCCCTATACCCCAATCAATCCAGTGTTATACTCAGAGTACAAACTTATTTGTAGTAAATCAAAACATCATGTCACAAGACAGAGACTACACACTGATCATAGATAAAAGCGGTAGCATGGCCACCCCAGATCAAAAAGGTGGTAGAACCAGATGGGAATCAGCACAAGAATCCACCTTAGCCTTAGCCAGTAAATGCGAGCGATTTGATCCAGACGGCATAACAGTATATTTATTTTCCGGCAGATTCAAACGTTATGACAACGTTACATCTCATAAAGTAACACAGATATTTCAAGAAAACGACCCATCAGGTTCCACAGACCTAGCATCCGTCTTGCAAAATGCA
>NZ_JANQDH010000053.1 GCF_029891735.1 Chrysosporum bergii ANA360D | reverse complement strand
GACAGCAAACCGTTTCTGGTCTCAGATTTTCGGGATTGCATTCTCTAACAAACGTTGGTTACACTTCTTTATGCTGTTTGTGCCTGTAACAGGGTTATGGATGGCATCAGTTGGGGTTGTGGGTTTGGCGCTGAACCTGCGGGCTTATGACTTCGTATCCCAAGAATTGCGGGCTGCTGAAGATCCAGAGTTTGAAACATTCTATACCAAAAACATTTTGCTGAACGAGGGTATCCGTGCTTGGATGGCTCCTCAAGATCAGCCTCACAAACAATTTGTATTCCCAGAGGAGGTTCTACCACGTGGTAACGCTCTCTAATAGACCTACTGTATTAGGTGGCGGACGTGACCAGGAATCTACAGGCTTTGCTTGGTGGTCTGGTAACGCTCGTTTAATCAACCTATCGGGTAAATTGCTTGGCGCTCACGTAGCCCATGCCGGTTTGATTGTATTTTGGGCAGGAGCGATGACTTTATTTGAAGTCGCTCACTTCGTTCCCGAAAAGCCTATGTACGAGCAGGGCTTGATCCTGCTTCCTCACATCGCCACCCTAGGATGGGGCGTTGGTGCTGGTGGTGAGGTCATCGACACCTTCCCCTACTTTGTAGTTGGTGTACTGCACCTGATTTCTTCAGCTGTGTTGGGTTTTGGCGGTATTTATCATGCCGTTCGTGGTCCTGAAACCTTAGAAGAGTATTCCTCTTTCTTTGGCTATGACTGGAAAGACAAGAACAAGATGACCAACATCATCGGATTCCACCTGATCATTCTGGGATGTGGTGCGCTGTTGTTGGTGCTGAAGGCAATGTTCTTTGGCGGTGTGTACGACACCTGGGCACCTGGTGGCGGTGATGTTCGTGTAATTACTAACCCAACATTAAACCCTGCGGTAATCTTCGGTTATCTGACCAAGTCTCCCTTCGGTGGCGACGGCTGGATTGTCAGCGTCAATAACATGGAAGATGTCATCGGTGGTCACATTTGGGTGGCATTGCTTTGTATTTCTGGTGGTATCTGGCACATCTTCACCAAACCTTTTGGTTGGGCGCGTCGTGCGTTTGTCTGGTCTGGCGAAGCTTACCTTTCCTATAGCTTAGGCGCTCTTTCCTTAATGGGATTCATCGCCTCCACAATGGTTTGGTATAACAACACTGTTTACCCCAGTGAATTCTTTGGCCCCACAGGTCCTGAAGCTTCTCAAGCTCAAGCTTTAACCTTCTTGATTCGTGACCAACGCTTGGGTGCTAACGTCGGTTCTGCACAAGGTCCCACAGGTCTAGGTAAATACTTAATGCGCTCTCCCACTGGTGAAATCATCTTCGGTGGTGAAACCATGCGCTTCTGGGATTTCCAAGGTCCTTGGTTAGAGCCTCTACGTGGTCCTAATGGTCTTGACTTAGATAAGATCAAGAACGACATTCAGCCATGGCAAGCTCGTCGTGCTGCTGAATACATGACCCACGCGCCTCTGGGTTCTTTGAACTCTGTGGGTGGTGTGGCTACGGAAATCAACTCATTCAACTACGTATCTCCCCGTGCTTGGTTGGCAACTTCTCACTTTGTATTAGGTTTCTTCTTCCTCATTGGTCACTTATGGCACGCTGGTCGCGCCCGCGCTGCTGCTGGTGGTTTTGAGAAAGGAATTGACCGCGAAACCGAGCCAGTATTGTTCATGAATGACATTGACTAGGTTGCAAGTTTTCTTTCATGACTGACAGTTAAATGTTTTATTTGCCCTTGTGTAATAACGGGGGCTTTTTTTTCATCCGGGATAGGATGGGATTTTAAGGACTGTGGGTATGGCCTCTATAACTCTGTGAGCAATTTCTTCCGGTGTTTCCTGTTCTCTGACTGTGATTTTTAGATCAGCTTGGGAGTATAGTGGTGTTCTTTCTTCTAGGAGCGATCGCAATTTTCCTTTGGGATCACTATCTTGTAATAATGGTCTGGTGGTATCTTCTGCCAAGCGGTTGTAGAGTAACTCCACTGGTACATCTAGCCACACAACTAAACCGTGGTGTAAATAACTCCAATTTTCTCGCCGTAATACGATGCCTCCACCTGTGGCTATAGTCAACTGGGTATAAGCACATATTTGTCCTAATACATCACTTTCTAGCTGGCGAAACGCTGCTTCACCTTCTTCAGCAAAAATCTGATTGATGGATTTTCCTGTTGATTGGGTGATTACATCATCGGTATCTAAAAACCTGTAACCCAGATGGTAGGCTAATATTTTTCCTACCGTAGTTTTACCAGCACCCATCATGCCAATGAGGTATAGGTTGACTCCTTTTAATAAGTTGCTCACCAGTGGTTTCTCTCCTGTAATATCGTAACTTGATCAATGAACTTGATTAAAAGCGCTTTTCTTACTTACGGGAAGGTTCATCTTCATCCTCAAAGTCGTCATCTTCAAAAAAACCCCAGTCCTCTTCATCAGCTTGGTTATCGACCTGGTGAGTTGTTGGCGGTTGATAGGGTGGAATGATCACCCGGTAATCAGCATCGTAAACTGATTCAGTTTTTCCTACCCCAGTATTTTTCGGTTGACGATAGTTGTAGGCATAAACCGAACCCGGCTGAGTAGTTTCTTCTGGCTGTTGTTGGCGTTCGTAGGTTTGAGAGTCCCCCATCGGCGGGGTTGCTGCTCGTTCCTGTTCATCAAAATCCCAATCATCATTTTTATTGTTATTTGCCTCCCAGTCATCAAATGCGTTACTGGTGGTAGACTCTCTTGTATTTGATGGGGAAGGTTGATAAGTTGGCGGTTGAGTTTTTTCCCTAAATCTCTTTTTTGTTCGGGGTAAAGTTCCCCCGGATGGCAATGGTCGATCGCCAAAATAATTTGCTACCTTCAGCAGAGTGGTAATGAGTAGGGATGTGACGGCACCAGCAGCAGTACTAAAAAAAACCCACATAGCCAGTGGTAATGATAGGGTTTGCATACCCAAAAATACCAGCGACAGCACAGGCGACCAGTTTTGAACTAATAACAGTGTGAGTACTGCTAGTACTGCTAACAAAATAATTATGCGAGTTATAGCCATAGAAAAGGCAAAAGGCAAAAGTTACTCTATTTCTACTTTTACCTTTTTACTTTTACCTTTTTACTTGCTTCCTTGCCATCGGTGAATGGGGATGCAATCAATATCTAATTGATCTAAACCACGAGCAACTACAAAATCAACTAAGTCCTCAATGGTTTGAGGATTGTGATACCAAGCGGGAATAGCTGGTACAATTCTGACCCCACTTTCTGCCAAAGTTGTTAAGTTTCGCAGGTGAATAAGGCTAAATGGCGTTTCACGGGGAACAATGACTAGCTTGCGCCCTTCTTTAATTTGCACATCCGCAGCCCGTTCTAGTAAGTCGGAACTCAATCCACCTGCTAGCTTTGCTACCGTACTCATGCTGCATGGGATAATAATCATCCCCAAGGTACGAAAAGAACCACTGGCAATTCCGGCTCCCACATCCCCCCAGGGATGGCAGCGTAGTTTACCCCCAACAGCTACCCCAGCTTTTTCTCGCCAGAATTGCTCTTGTGCGGTTGGTTCACCCGGCATTCGAGTTTCCTGTTCTGCTTGCCAAACCATGTAGGTTGATTTGGAGGCAACTAGTTCAATGTTATAGTCGGCTGTCAGCAGATATTTAAGGGTGTGAATGGCGTAAATCAGTCCAGATGCACCAGATACGCCTACTATAAGGGGTTTTGAGTTATTGGACACTTGACTATGAGTAAGGTTTATTCATCCTCTGCATAAGGATCTAAATCGGCTGGTAAATAGATATCTGATGCCTCAGTATTGGCATTGATACCCAAACCCTTGGGGACAAGATCACTGTTGACAGTTACTAAATCAATTTGCTGTCGATAGTAATCGACACTTTTAACTTGTACGGCTACGAGATCGCCTAGTCTGTAAGAAGCTCGGTTTTTCCGCCCAAATAGTGCTTGTTGTCTGGCTCGGTATTCATACCAATCATCTTTGAGAGAACTGACATGGACTAACCCTTCTACCCGTAAAGGTACGTTGATATGTTCTCTAGGATTGGATTGTGTCCCAGGGACTTCAATTTCTACAAAAAACCCGTATGATTGCACACCAGTGATTACTCCTTGGAATACTTGACCAATGCGCTGTTTCATCAGTTGGGCTTTTTGCAGTCCAGCTAAATCGGCTTCGGCTTCTTGGACTTGTTTTTCTCTGTCGTTAATCTGGATGATCACCCGATTTAAATCGCTTTGGAGTTCTTGTTGCAATTCCGGCGGGAGAACGTTCCAGTTAATTTCCCTGTAACAAGAGGAGTGGCGCAGGTTGACGCGCTCTTTGACACGGGTGTTACGGCGATCGCGCCCCTGTTCTAGTAGTTTATAGTATACTCTTTGCATGAGCAAGTCTGGGTATCTTCGCAGAGGAGAAGTACAATGAGTATATTGCTCTAGTGATAAACCAAAGTGTGTTCCCTTATTGGTGTTATAAGCTGCTGGTTTGAGTGTGTCTTGTAACAAATAAGTCAGGACTTGTTCCGATGGAGATTCGGCAAATGCCCTCGTTAACTGCTGATAATCTAAGGGTTGAATGTCTACATCTGATTCTAGTGTCAGTTCTACCCCTAAATTGGTGGCTAATTTCAGCATTTCTTGGACATCTTCATGATCGGGTGTACCTTGGACTCGCCAAATGGCTGGGATACCCAAAGCACTCAGATGTTTAGCCATTAGTTCGTTAACTAGCAGCACTAACTCTGTCAGGAGCGATCGCACTGGTAAATCATTGACTAATACTGCTCCCAGCATCCCCTCATCATAGTAGGGGTTTTGATTTGGTGGTAGATTTAACTGTAAGCTACCACGTTCTAAACGCCTTTGTTTTAATGCTTTTCGCAGTGTTTCTAGGTCTTGCAGAATCTGAATTACCTTGGGGGGCTGTTCTTGAGATTCACCTGTGAGAACTGCTTCTGCTGCTTGCCGACTTAGTGCTGTCTTCACATTGATCAGGGTGGGTTGAATTTCCCACTCCAATGGTTTTCCGGTTTGTGGATCAATGGCAATTAAGAAAGAGATGGCTAGGCGATCGCTTTCTGGCACAAATGAACACCGTTCTGCTACCGCTTCTGGTAACATTGGCAGCAATAAATTACCTAAATATATTGACCTGCCCCGCTTTGCGGATTCTCTATCTAGGGTTTCGTCTGATTTGACATAATGAGCAACATCAGCAACATGACAGCCTAATATCCAATGTCCCTCTATTGTCCTTTCTAAACTGAAAGCATTTTCTATGAATTTATCGTCATTATCTATACCTGCAATCGTCAGGGTAAATAAGTTGCGTAAATCCAGTTTGTCTTGTAGTTCTGCTTTCAGTATTCTTTTAGGTAACTTAGCTGCTGCGTCCAGCACTATTTCCGGGAAACTACGAGATAAATCATGCTTACAAGTTACTAAATCTATATCAGCTGCAGCTTCAGCATCGCTGCCCAGGATTTGCACTACTCGACCTAATGGGGGATTTTGCGCTAGGGGATAACGCATAATTTCCACATGGGCGAGGTGGTCAATGGCTTCTTCTAATTTCATGCCATTGGCTTGGATGTTTAGCTCAAACAGCAATCTATCATCTAAAGGTACAGCACGAAAACCGGTTTCTACTGACTTAATTCTGGCCAGTAATGTGTGGTTTGAACGTTCCAGGATCAGCTTCACTTCTCCTTCGGGAGAACGGCGACGACTGCCTTCTTTAAGGATTCTCACTAAAACGCGATCGCCATTCCAGGCATGACTGAGATGGCTTTCACGAATGTAAATATCCTCGGATCCTTCCGCATCCTGAATGGCAAAGCAAAACCCTTTACTAGAACAACGGAGTTTAGCTTCAATTACGCCTTCTTGTACTACCCGGCGATATTTGCCGCGTTCTTTCACCAGAATACCGATTTTTTCCAAGACTTCCAGGGCAATGTGAAGTTTTTGTAAACTAACTTCATCCTCGCAACCTAGTTTCTTTTCCAGAACTTTACGAGCTACCAATTTATCATCAGTGAAATTGGCAAGGAGTGTAGCGATAGAAAATTCCATGCAGTGAACCGACCTTTGGTCAAAACATCATTTTTGATTTAATCTGGCCTTTTCCTGTATACCCTCTCTTCAGAAGAGACGCTGTGCGAACACGGCTTACAGAAACTAGTGCTGCTACGCAGAAGTCAAAAGACCTTTTTATCTGCTGACTTTTCAGGTGATGAGAAAAGATTATCGTATAACCTAACTCCCCACCCCCTTCCCCAGCAGAGAAGGGGGAATTTTGAAAATATCTCTCCTTGCAGGAAAAAGATTTGAAAAGGGGTTGTTAGTTTCCATGAAAAGTCAGTTTTTTTTGGGTAGCACGAACAACTTGTGATTAGATAGCGGGTTATTTCTGCCTAACTGCACTAGTTGGAAACGAATTGCCTTGAGGCAGAGTTCCTGTTTTAGGGTAACGAAACCGGCTCACCTTGACGGGAAGCCGCTTTGGACTTACGAACCTGTCACTGCAAAATTGTCTCAGAGTTTGTCTGAATGTCAGATACTTTTACTAACCCAGCTTAATACATCACACTTGATGGAAATTTAGTCTCACTCGGTAATTAGGCGACCAGTCTTTAAGAGGCTGCATATGGATAAGTTTCCACCCACAGCACAAGCGCTACCAGGAGAAACCACAAGTGTTTGATTATCTAGATTTCAGGTACTTTCACCATAAGACTCTGATATGTAAGTAAGATAAACTGCCCGTAACCTTGATTTTCCTATATGTAGAATCAGTAACAATCAGGAAAGCAGCTTAACAAGCAGTGAGGGCGAACCGTATTTCCATTATTGTAGATTTAGTGGGTACTCACAGGAAATAATTCCGGATCTATAATCGGGTAATTAGTATAGCATTCAAACAGTACTCACCTAGAGTCACGCAACCAACAGCTACTGCTACAATCAGGAGACATATGATTCCTGAGTCCTGAAAAGAAAAAAAGTTTTATTTTTTTTTCTTGGAGAAATTGGGAAAGCAATCACACTTTTTCGTCATAAAGCAGATTTAGATTGGTGGCAATATTATTATGTTGATGTTGGCTCAATTCCAGAGATTGTATCCCAACGGCTGTATTACTACTGAATTGGTGCAAATTTTTCAAGGCAAATACATTGTTAGGGCTAGCGTGCAAATTGATAATGTTACCCGTGCTACTGGTATGGCGGGAGCAGAAGCCATAGAAGTGGCAGAAGACCAAGCCAGAGCTAGAGCGTTAATGGTTTTGGGCATAAGCAATTCTCCACAAACATCTGTAGAATTTTCTAGCCAACCAAGATCCCGAGAACAGTTGAATCCTGCCAACAGCGCAGAGGTAAAATTAAACCAGCCAGCAATGGCTAGTTATTCCCCTACAGATCAAGAGTTTGGGACGGGTCATTGGTCAGCAGCCAATGTTAAGGAATCTGTACCGGCTGTGAGTGAACAGAATACGAAAAATGAATCAGGTGATTATGGTCATACTTATAGGCAAGAATTCTCTCCTGCAGTTGAGAAGCGGGAAAAAATGGCTGATCACCAAGGAGAAGTTCACAAATCTGGGGGCAATTTTGGCAGTAATGTCACACCATTTATCCCCCGGACTAATGCTCCCCAGGAATTGGACACTCAAACAGGGGTAGGTAAGAAAAACAATAAAAATGAACCAGTGGATTTGTCTGATGTAATCGCCAAAACAGATGTTGAACTTCAGCGCTTAGGCTGGACAGCAGAACAGGGGAGAGATCATTTAATTAAAACCTACGGTAAGAAAGGGCGAACTTTGCTAACTGAGGAAGAATTGTATGGATTTCTAAAACATTTGGAGTCTCAACCAGACCCGATAGCGGGATTTTGACCTAGGAGTGGGGAGTGGGAAGAAAGCAAACCTTCCTCCTCTCCCACGTTTTGCTCTGGAAAGTTTCAAATTAGAGCGGTCAAAATACTACTGATTAAGAACAGCAACCGGACGGCTACCAGCAGCATGACGGTCAATAACTTCGTCAATTAAGCCATATTCCTTAGCTTCATCGGGGGACATGAAGAAGTCCCGCTCGGTATCTTCAGCAATACGCTCAATTGGTTGACCAGTATGTTCAGCTAGATATTCATTTAACCGTTGCTTGTGGTATAGGATTTCCCGGGCTTGAATTTCAATATCAGTTGCTTGTCCCTGAGCGCCCCCCAGGGGTTGATGAATCATGATGCGAGAATGGGGTAAACTCATTCGCTTACCTTTAGTACCTGCACTGAGAAGGAAAGCGCCCATACTTGCGGCTAGTCCAGTGCAAATGGTACAAACATCAGGGCGGATGTGCTTCATGGTGTCAAAAATACCCATACCAGCCATGACAGAGCCGCCTGGAGAATTAATATACAAGTAAATGTCTTTCTCCGAGTCTTCAGCATCTAGAAACAATAATTGGGCAACAATCAAATTAGCAATGTCATTATCAACTTGTTGTCCCAAGAATATGATGCGCTCACGCAACAGTCGTGAGTAGATGTCAAAGGCACGTTCGCCTCGACCTGATTGTTCAACAACGATGGGAATCATGCAGAGTGTCTGTAGCTATCCTAATTTTATATATATCTTATCGAGTTGCCCCTGGTTTGGTCTAACGAAAATTTGGAGTCTGCACCTAGAGCGTAAAATCCCAGTGGTTTTAGTCCGGGGAGTGTCAATCATGAGACTGTAACAACTTTTCTAGACCTTCTCTGGATGTTTTTGATTCCTTGAGAATAAATTGGTCTGGTCGTTGATACTGATGATAAATATGCTCTATTCTCTCTAGGGATATTGGCTCCATAAAGGCTGCTATTCTGCTTTGGGGGAGAATTTCTGTCTTTTCAATGTAGTTGCTAATTTTTGAAGGATAATCGCCAATACCAATGTTGGGTACTCCCAGTATATCAGCAATTATAACCGAGTGGAGACGATTGCCGAGGTGAAAATCCATTTGGCTGAGTATTTCCACAAAATTTTCTGGTTGATCCCATGAATGAATCTGACAGTTATCTTCGGGTAAATATTTTTTGAGGAGTTCATGAAATTTATTGTCGCTTCTTTCCTGACCCTGATGTGCTGGTAATAGGTGAATAACTGAGTTGAACTTTTCAATTAATGGTGTTAATTGTTGGGCATAAAATTTCGCTCTGCCTTCACCCCACCAAAATTTACCAGAAAAAGAAATGTGATCAATATTATTAGACTTTGATGGGTTGGTGAGATATTTATCGTACATGGATAGGTCTAAAAAAGCTAAGTCACCGCCTAGATGAAAAGGTTTAGTATATTTAAGGGTTTGCTGGACAAATTTATCAGATTGGTTATCTCTGACATAGAGAAAGTCGGCATTTTCAAATATTTTAGCTAAGTTTTTTTCTGTTTCTGGTTTAACGGTTTCTAAGCCTACGCCTAAAAAAACAAAACTTTTACCCATGAATTTGGCAAAGTTTTGCATCCTAATTAAGTTTTTCGGTCTGCTGCTGAAGTTTAAAGTACCTCCGCCCCAAATAATATAATCGCTTCTTAACATTAACCATAGTTTTTGCAGCTTGGTTAATTGGTTGCTAAAAAATTCTATTTTTTCTGATGTACTTTGGTAGTAGTCGTCTTGACAAAGTACAAAAACTTTATCTATTACTTGCTTTGATTGCCAAAATTTTGTTAATTGGTATACAAATATGTCATCCCCTATGTTGTGACAACCATAATAGCCCATCATTAAAATTTTCATATTAATTACTTTGATTTTGGCAATGGTGAACAGTATATTTTAATTATGTTGATTTTTCAATATATTACAGCCCATTTTTCTTAGGTAAGTAATTTATACCCGTATTGCTCAAGGCTTGTACGGAGCGTAAGCATAGTATACCAGCCGTACCAGATGTATATCACTTATATTTGTCATTCGTTAGAGTTTAACAAGCATCGAATGCCTATCAAATAAGGATTTTTATCTACATATTTTCTCTCTATCAGGGTGAGATTGCTATATATATTACTTATTTTTTAGGAAAAATTTGGCAAATTATTCCTCTGCTGGGCAGATGGAAAAAATTATCTAGGGAACTTTTCACAGACAAGAAACGTCTTAGATATCAGCTTCGTCAGACAAGAGCTTTTCTGGCTCTGTGTGTTTTAGTATATTTTTCCAAATTTTTAGTTAAATCCGGGAAACCAATAGTGGGACGTGTATTTACAGAAACCCATGCTAGTGGAAGTGCTATTAATATAAGGAATACCTGCCATGCCTGAAAAACTTGTGCAAGCGGCCATAATTACATTTTTACTCTACCTGATAGCAGGTCTTAGCCCTAATTATCGAATTCAGACCAGGGTATCTTCGACAACTAAAGAAACCCCTGTAACAATTGTCAGCTTTTTGTTAGGTTCTTTAAATTGACATACTCACCGACCTTCAAGGTCGGTGATTCTTGACAGTTCACAGTTTCTCCATGTTTATGTTAAGCTTTAATTGAGTTGTTAAGTTACTGATTTATTCTTGATCTTGTCAACAACACCACCAGTGAGGCTGCGGAAATATAAACCGCCAATGGTGGTTAAAAATACCAGGTAACCTATGGCTTGCAGTAAATACAGATGTTCTCGATAGCCAAACAAAGATTTGAGAATAATGCCTGGGAATTGTTTATCTGGCAATATGTTTTCAGTGTTCCAAACCATTGGACCTAAAATGCAAGAGTGAATTTTGCTAAAGTGTTGGTAATAAAAACAAATACTTTCTGAAGCACGACTGCTGAGGGCTAGGTTGGCTAAACCTTGATCAAAATGCTTTAAGGCAGAAACTACCAAGCCGGCAACAATCAATATTAGTAAAACGCCCATGACTTGAAAGAATTGGCGAATATTGATTTTTACCCCCAATTTAAATAATAAAACGCCAATGGCTGCTGCTGCTGCTAAACCGACAATGGCTCCTGAGACGGGTACTAATCCTTCTTGAAAATTAGCAGCAATAAATAAAACTGTTTCAAAACCTTCACGGACAACGGCGATTAAAATTAAACTAAATACGCCCCAACCAGCGTTGGAATTTTCTGTGAGGGCTTCTGTTACTGCTCCTTGAATTTCCGCTTTCATAAATCTGGCTTGTTTGGTCATCCAGATCAGCATCCAACTGAGCATAGCAATGGCCATAACACCAAATACGGCTTCTAGCATCGGCTCAACTACTGGGGTGTATTCAGGATTCACTGCCCCTAGTAATTTAATTACCCAAGTAAATAAGATACCGATTAAGGCACTAATGATAATACCAACAGCCACACCAGCATATACCCAAGAGTTGAGTCGGGATTGGTTGGCTTTTTTTAGCAAGGCTAGGACAATACCAACTACGAGAGCGGCTTCTACTCCTTCTCGGAGTGTAATTAAAAAGGTGGGTATAGCAGTACTAAAATTCATGTTGGGAATGGGAGTAAGATGTGGGGAGTGGGAAGAAAAGGTACTAATAAGTAGTTAGTACCTAGTTATAAATCACAAGGGATTTAGCTGAAGTCCCGGAGCATTTTTCTCAATTCGAGGCTGTGCATTTCTTCTTGCCCAATCATGCCACGGGCAAATTCTTCTAAATAAATGCTGGCATTGGTGACTGTTGCCAAGAGACTTTTATACAAATCTAGTGCTTTTTTTTCATGGGACAGGCTTTCTGCCAAAATATCTTTGACTGTGTGTTGGTAGGTTTCTTCCATAGGGGCAACTTTTAAGGAGGGATGCCCCTCTAAGCCAGTGAGAATTTCTCCTACTTGTTGGGCATGAAGCAGGGATTCACTGGCCTGGGCTTTGAAAAACGCTACTATGGGAATGCGATTAGGACCTGTGACCATCAGGGAATAATGGGTATAGCGTACTACTCCCGCTAGTTCAAATTCCATGATGGCGTTAAGTAGGTCAATGGTTTTTTGTGTGTCAAGCTCTTGCATCATTTGGCAATTATTCAGTGTTGGGTGAAGAGATATACTCTTAACTTTTATTCTAAACTGCTCTGTTTACTCGCAATAATTAAGTAAATGTGAATGTCTGGCGGTTTTGCTGAATGGAGGTTTATGACGTTTTTGTTGAGATAATGGGGGCAAATGGTAAAAATTCGCAATTAGTTTTGTGTATCATATGGGATTGACGGCTTATTGTCAATAATTATCAACTATGGGGAAATTTGAATAAAGGAACTGACTGGATGAGGTAGTTCATGGTATAGGTTGATGACGGGTAAATCAAGACAATACACCTATCTATATATGAGGTGCGGAAATTGTTAAGTATTATTGGGAAATCAAAACTTTTATCACTGATGGTGATAGGTTTGATTAGCTTTTACATCATTGTGGCTGGAGCAGCACCAGCTTATGCAATGCACATTATGGAAGGCTACTTACCAGGAAGTTGGGCGATTTTTTGGTGGGTGGTAACTATACCGTTTCTGGCTTTGGGATGGCGATCGCTGACGAGCATTACTAAAACCAATCCAGAATTAAAATTACTTTTAGCATTGGCGGGGGCGTTTGCTTTTGTTTTATCGGCGTTGAAATTACCTTCAGTTACGGGTAGTTCTTCCCATCCTACAGGTACTGGTTTAGGGGCTGTGTTATTTGGACCCTTGGCTATGTGTGTGCTGGGTACTTTGGTTTTATTGTTTCAGGCTTTGCTGTTAGCACATGGGGGTTTGACAACCCTGGGGGCTAATGCTTTTTCTTTGGCCATTGCTGGTCCGTTTGCTGCTTATGGGATCTATCATCTGACCAAGCGGCTAACTGGTAAGGAAAGGATAGCAATTTTTTTGTCCGCGGCTTTAGCAGATATATTCACTTATCTGATTACTTCTGTACAATTGGCTTTAGCTTTTCCTGCGCCTGTGGGTGGGTTTATGGCTTCTTTGGTGAAGTTTGCGGGGATTTTTGCCGTTACTCAAGTTCCTTTGGCAATTAGCGAAGGATTACTAACTGTACTGGTGTGGAATTGGTTACAATCCTATACACCTGAAGAATTGGAACTGTTGAAGTTGATCAAAAGGAAACCTCAAAGCAATGAGTCAGTTTAAAGGTAAATCGAGTAATTGGCTGTTAATATTAGCTGTGCTTAGTTTAGCGATCGCTCCTGTAATTTTCATCCGGGATGCAGAATTTAACGGGGCGGATGGTCAAGCTGAAGAAGCTATTGGGGAGGTGCGCCCTGAATATGAACCTTGGTTTAAACCTGTTTTTGAACCGCCTAGTGGGGAGGTGGAAAGCTTGTTATTTAGCTTTCAGGCTGCTTTGGGTGCTGGAGTGATTGGCTATGTGATGGGGTTATATAGGGAGCGTTTTCGCCAGCAAAGGAATAAGTAATGAGTCTGCAAATAGATACTCTGGCCTATGGTAATAAATTGCGATGGTTAGCGCCAGAGCAAAAATTGTTATTTGCGATCGCTTTATTAATTATCAGTGCTTTTACTCATCCGCTGTTACAAATTTTAATTGTGATCTGGATGGGTAGCTGGACTGTTGTTTATGCTAAGATTCCTTTAAAAATCTATTTAAGATTAGTTTATGTTGCCAGTTGGTTTTGGTTAATCAGTTTGCCTGCTTTAGTAATTAATGGTGTGAATATTGGGGATTTCAACTTGGTTCAAAATGATTCAGTATTTGGGTTTAATCTTGGATATTATTATATATATATCAGTGGGGATGGAATCAAGGCGGGATGGACAGTTTTAAGCCGGGCGATGGCTTCGCTGTCTTGTTTATACTTTGTCATGTTAACTATCCCATTTACTGAACTTTTACAAACTTTACGACGCTTTGGCTTGCCGATTTTGTTAACTGATATTTTGTTATTAATGTACCGCTTTATTTTTATTTTATTAAACACTGCTCAGGAAATTTGGACTGCACAACAGTCTCGTAATGGGTATTGCAATTTTGGAAGAGGGATGAAAAGTTTATCATTATTAATTGGACAATTGCTGAGACGCACTTTAGAAAATTATCGTCAAGTTGGTTTAAGTTTAGCAGCCCGGGGTTTTAATGGAGAGTTTCAGGTTTGGCATTCCCACCGCTATTATTTCTCTAAACGCTATGCCATAGAATCTATGCTGGGATGTGTAATGTTAATAGGGTTGGCGTGGAGTTAATAAATTGCCTCAACAGGCGTTTTGGGAAAAAATTATGCTAGAGTTTGATGGGGTATATTATACTTATCCCGGCACAGATAAATTAGTTTTAAATAATTTAAGTTTAAAAATACCTGCCCAGAAAAAATGTGCGTTAATAGGTCAAAATGGTTGCGGTAAAACCACATTATTTTTATTAGCTAATGGTTTATATAAAGCCCAAAAAGGCGAGATTAAATGGCGAGGAGATGGGTTGAAATATGACCACAAATCTTTATTGAAACTACGCCAAAAAATTGGGCTAATTTTTCAAGATCCACAACAGCAGTTGGTGGCGGCCACTGTGGAAGAGGATATTTCTTATGGCTTGTGTAATCTGGGGTTAAGCACAGCAGAAATTCAAAGGCGGGTTGAGGAGGCTTTGATTGAGTTTGGATTAACTGAGTTAGCCCAAACACCTGTACATCATCTCAGTTTGGGACAAAAAAAACGGGTTTCTCTTGCCGATGTGATGGTGTTAAAACCAGACTTGCTATTACTAGATGAACCAACTGCATATTTAGATGGCTTACATACCCGCAACTTGATGGCAACTCTGAAAAAGATTCATACATCTGGAACAACAATATTAATGGCAACCCATGATCTAGATTTAGTGTGTCGTTGGGCAGATTGGGTGTTTGTCATGGATAAAGGACAACTTATTTTACAAGGAAGCCCCCAGGATGTGTTTAAAGAACGGGAAATTCTCGAAGACCTACAGTTAGGAGTGCCATTAATATATGAAATGCTTTTTAGTGAGCAAATAGCAGAAAAACAGCAACTTTGGGCAGAATTACACCAAAGAATATTACAAATGTTTCCTTTTTTTAGTTAATACAGATCCCCGATTTTTCTGGTAAGTCGGGGATTTGTGTATGAATATAAAGAAAATATAAAAAAATATAAAAAAAATATAAAGAAAATATAAAGAAAAAATGGCTTATATTACCGAAAAATCATGCTTTCCCGCCAAGGAAACCATTAAATTTACAGAAAATAGTTTTTAGAAATAAAATTCAACATTATGATAAATAAGTATATTATTTATGGTAAAAATTATTGTCTATATCCCGTGAATTCCAGGATAAAATTACCTAACAAGGGCATTGCAACAGCCAGAAGAAAATTACATTGTTTTTTTAATGTAATGCCCTGTGTGAGTCTACAGATTTAGTACAGATTCAATAGAGGGTAGATAATGCATATTCCTGATGGATTTATTTCCGTTCCCGTAGCTGGTGTGACTAGTTTATTGAGTGGAGCAGCCCTGGTGGTTGCTTGTGGGCGATCGCAAGAGGCTTTTGGTATTCGTCGCGCTCCCATACTGGGTTTGACTACGGCTTTTATTTTTGCGGGGCAGATGGTTAATTTTCCGGTAGCAGGGGGAACTAGCGGTCACTTATTAGGAGGAACTCTGGCGGCCATAGTTTTGGGCAGTCCCTGGGCGGGAATGTTATGTATAGCGACAGTGTTTATCATCCAAGCTGTACTATTTGCCGATGGTGGGATCACGGCTTTGGGTGCAAATATTTTAAATGCAGGGGTAATTAGTGTTTGGGTGGGCTGGGTGTTAACCCAAACTTTACATCGCCTGTTGGGAGGTTCTCAAGGGCGCTTACCTCTAGCTGCGGGTATTGCTGCTGGCGTGAGCGTAGTTGTGGCATCTGTGGCCTGCGCCATTGAGTTAGTTTTGTCTGAAACTGCTGCGGCTGGTTTGGTGTTACCCGCTATGACTGGGGTGCATATTTTGATTGGTGTGGGGGAAGGATTGATTACCGGGGGTGTGGTAGCCTATCTGGCTAAGGCTAGACCTGATTTACTCCCAGGAGAACAAGAGCAGTTTCAAGGATGGTTAGTGCCTGTGATCAGTATTTTCTTGATTGCTGGTGTGTTATCTCTGGTGGCTTCCGGGTGGCCTGATGGTTTGGAAAGAGTGGCTGAAAATATGGGTTTTATAGATTTAGCTGAAGAAGTGCGAATAGCCGTACCAACACCTTTAGCTGATTACGAAATCGAAGCTATAGGAATCATCGGTACAAGTATTGCTGGTTTGTTAGGATCTGTAGTTAGTTTTGGTGTGGCTTTTGGAATTGCTAAGGTCATAAAACCGAAGAATGCTTAAAATTGCTTTACCTTTACGTTTGCAGCTGTCTTTAGTGATTGTGGTGGGGGCAGCCTTATTAAAATATCATGCTTGGCTGTGTTTGGGGGTGTATGGGGTAATTGCCGTAGTGTGGGCAGTTAGTTTGCGTGTACCTATACCCCAATTGGCGGGGCTACTGGGTACTGAGTTAATTTTTCTGTCGTTAATGGCTTTGCCTTTAGGATGGGAGCGAGCGAGTTTTTTATTGATGCGTTCTCTGGTTTGTCTGGTGACTATGAATAGTTTTTTGTTAACTTTACCCCCCCATAGTTTTGGGGTTGCTTTAAAAAGCTTACCAGTACCCACAGCTATTAAGGCAAATTTATTGTTAGCTGGGCAGTATTTGGAAATTTTGCTGGATGAAGTTAAACGGATGCAGCGTAGCGCTAGATTGCGGGGTTTAAATGGTACGGGAGCATGGTTGCGCTATACCAGTGCAGCTATGCTGGGAGCTTTATATCTCCGTAGTTTAGATAGAGCCGAAAGAGTTTATACGGCAATGGTAATTCGTGGCTATAATGGCGAGTTACCCGTGAATGGGATGTTTAGACCCAGAGAGCGTTTTATTTTGTTGGTGGCCTGGGTAATGGCTGCTATTTTGACCATCAGTTCTTACAAGCTTGAGTGTGGGTATTTTGAAATCTTTAACTTTTGAACCCCAATTTCCCCGACATCACGATGACCCCAAAGTGATTGAGGTAGAAAATCTGGTGTACGCATATGGTAAGCAGGAGCCTGTATTACAGGAAATTTCTTTGACTTTGAATGCAGGCGATCGCGTGGGATTAATGGGTGCTACTGGTTCTGGTAAAAGCACTTTACTGGAAAATCTGATTGGTTTAAAACAACCACGGAAGGGAAAAATTTTGATTAATGGTATACCTATAGAACCAAAAACCCTTCCCCAGGTGCGCCGTTACATTGGTTTTGGTTTTCAAGATGCTAACGACCAATTGTTTATGCCGACGATTTTAGAAGATATCACTTTTGGTCCCCGTAATTATGGTGTCCCGCCGGCGGTGGCTATTGACCGAGGGAGGGAGTTGTTAAGAGATTTTGGTCTGGAAGCTTATGCTAATCGTTCCGCTCATGAACTTTCTGGAGGACAAAGACGGCTGGCTGCTTTGGCGGCGATTTTAGCTTTAGATCCCAAAATTTTGATTTTAGATGAGCCGACTAATGGACTTGATCCCGCATGGCGACGACATTTAGCCCAAGTTTTATTACGGTTGCCGGTGCAGGTGATGTTAATTGCTTCCCATGAGTTACATTGGTTAGGAAAAGTGACTAAACGGGCTTTAGTGCTGGCTGGTGGTAGGATTCAGGTAGACGGTGAGATTCAACCACTGTTACAGGAGGAACATACTTTAAATCGCTTGGGTTTGCCGGTTGGCTGGTGAATGTTGGATTTATTTGTGGGGGAGGTGGGAACAAAGAACAGGGAATAGGGAACAAAGGATAGGGAACATTGAGCATTTCTAGAGAAATGCTAATCTTGTTCCAGCACCTTTTAACCATAGAGGAATGGGTATTATCTGTGTGGCGTAATTTAATTGTCATTACCTGTGTTGGTTTGAGTGTTGGTTTACTGGTGAGCAGTTGTGACGATAAGGTGACTCAGTGTCAGCGACTAATTGAGGTGGTGAATGCTGGTAATTCTTTGATTGACCAGGAGAAAGGAAAGCAAGTAATAACTAGCTTTCAACTGTCAAAGGATTTGCAAGTCATCACCAAATCTTTGGCAAAGTTGAATTTGTCAGATCCTAAGCTTCAGGAGTTTAAAGGGGATTTTGTGCAGGTGTTTGAGAGTCTTGCTCAAGGGATCGGTAAAGCATCTCAGGCTCTTGGTGCGGCTAAAAATGCCGCAGCATCAACCACTGGTAGGAAGCAACTGGAAACGGCAAAAGTAAATATTGATACATCCCTCACTGCTGCGGAGAATGCTGGTAAAAAATCAGATAGTTTGGCAAAGGAGTTAAATGACTATTGTAAGCAGTATTAGTAAGTTTATCTACTTGATTCTAATAGGTCTAATAGGACTGTGGGGAGTTGTTGGAGAGTGAGTTTAAGTTATAAGTATTGTGCGATTGCCCAGGGCGCTGGTGAAGCTAATCGCAATTATAATATGATTGTCAACCCTATAATTATCAGCACCTGATTTTGCTGTCAAATTATCATCATGAAACAAGAATTAATTGCCACATTTTTACAAATTTTCCGCTTTAATATGCGTTGGATGACTTGGAATTTATTTCTGGCTTTCATACCTTTAGTTTTGAGTGTGTGGTTATTTCGTATCAAACGGGGGGGTTCTTGGATTTGGTGGCTGGGCTTTCTGGTTTTCTTTGCTTTTTTGCCCAATGCGCCTTATTTATTAACGGATATAATTCATTTTATAGACGATATCCGTCGGATTCAATCTGTATGGATGATTACTTTAGTGTTAATTCCTATTTATCTGGTGGTGATTTGGGCTGGGTTTGAGGCTTATGTAATTTCTTTAATAAATTTAGGTTACTATCTACACCGCATTGGTAAAAGTCAATGGATTTTGGCGGTTGAATTAATTACTCATGCCCTGTGTGCAGTTGGTATTTATTGGGGTAGGTTTTTACGTTTTAATAGCTGGGATTTTGTGACTCAACCTGATGCTTTACTGACTAAAGGTATTGAAGAGTTACTAGGTAAACAGCCTTTAACAATTGTGGCTGTAACTTTTGTGATTTTGGTGGCTTTATATTGGATTATGAAACGGGTATCTTTAGGTTTTGTGATGCAGCTACAAAATAATACAGGTATTCAAGAACATCACTTTTAACCTTTCAGGAGAGGGGTGTAAAATTATTTAAGTTTTGGGGAGTGTCAACTATCTAAAGAATAGTGTCTGGGTGGGGTGTTTTTTTGTCAAAAGCAAGATGAAATTTTCACCAATATCCTGTGATATCAAATTAACTTGTTTAATTTTTATTCATAGGAGTTGGATAATATGATGCTGTTTTCTGATGATGAGTTGAGGGTTTTAATTAATAATTCTCAGTGTCCATGTGTTTCTTTATATATGCCGACGGCCAAGGCGGGTCCGGAAATTCGAGAAAACCCCATTAGGTTTAAAAATTTGATTCGTGAGGCTGAGGAACGTTTGGATGGGATAGGGCTTCGTCATACTAAGGCGGTTGATTTTCTCCAGCCTGCTAGGGAACTTGATACAACTGATTTTTGGGAAAATCAAAACCGGGGATTAGCAATTTTTATTTCTCCTCAGATGTTTCGCTATTACTGTCTACCAATGACGTTTCCACAGTTGGCGGTTGTGACGGGACAGCCGTCTGAGGGAAGATGTGGTTTTCATGTCAAACCATTGCTGCATTTGCTCAATGGTGATGGTAAGTTTTATCTTTTGGCTTTGAGTCAAAAAAATGTCAGGTTTTTTGAGGGAACTGGATATAGTTTAAAGGAGGTGGAGGTGAAAAATATGCCTGAAAGTATGGAGCGGGCTTTGTTGGAAGACGATATTCAAAAAGGGGTGCAGCATCGTATTGCTACCCCTAGGGGGGGAACTGTGAACCCTGCTCAACATCCAGGGGATTTTCACGGTTTGGGAAGTCCTGACCGGGACAAACGTCAGGGGGATATTTTGGAGTTTTGTCATATTGTTGACAGGGCAGTACATGAGAAAATTCACGGGGAAACTGCGCCTTTAGTTTTGGCAGGAGTTGAGTATCTGTTTCCTATTTATCAGGAGGCAAATACTTATACGGCTTTTGTGGATTCTGGTATTACCGGTAACCCGGAATTTATGAAGGCGGAGGAGTTGCATGACAGAGCTTGGGCAATTGTTGAACCTTTGTTTGGTAAAAATCAACGGTCAGCAATGGGGGTTTATCAGCAGTTAGCAGGTACTGGTAAAACTTCTAGTGATATTAAGGAGGTGGTATTGGCTAGTTATTGTCACCGGGTTGATTGTTTGTTTGTACCGGTGGATAGGCAAGTTTGGGGGCGGTTTGATGCAGATGCTATGGATGTGGATGTACACTTACAAGAGGATCTTGATGATGAAGATTTGTTAAATTTGGCTACCGTTCAAACGTTTATTAATGGTGGCAGGGTGTATACTGTTGGGTCACAAGAAATGCCTGGTGGTGTGCCTGTGGCTGCTGTTTTCCGGTATTGATTTGGTTGCAGTTATTTGTAGTTGGCGAGTTGGTTTCTGGCGGCGGCTAAAATTAAGCGTTGTTCCGCTCTGGCGATCGCTTCCCATGTTCTGGAAACCGCTTCTGGTTCTACGCAAATGGAGGTTATACCCCATTGCACTAAATGATCAATGATTTGAGGATGGGTGACCGGGGCTTGACCGCAGATGGAACAGGGGATATTGGCTGATTTTGCCGTGTGGATTAGTTGAAAGACTGCTTTCATTACTGCTGGATGACGTTCGTTTAATGTTCTGCTCATTTGTCCCTGTTCTCGATCCACTCCTAGGAGTAGTTGGGTGAGGTCATTTGTACCTATGGCTATGCCCTGGATACCAGCTTTGATGTATTCTGGAAGTAGGAATATAACGCTGGGTACTTCTGCCATGATCCATAGTTGAAATTGTGGGTCTTGGGTTAAGCCGGCTTGGTCAACTTTGGTTTGACAAAAGGAAAATTCTCCGACACTGCGAACAAAAGGCAATATTAGGTTGATGTTACTGTATCCGGCTTGCTGGACTGTGGCCAGGGCGGTAAGTTCTATTTCAAAAATGGTGGGGTCGGATATGTAACTGAATGTACCCCTTAGCCCTAGTTTTTGGTGGTGGCTGTGGGCGGTGGCTGATGGATGAGTTAATGATGGTAGTTCAGGCGATCGCCAATCTAAGGAACGATAATATACTGGTCGCGGTGCGAAGGCATGAGCAATTTGGATGATCTGCTGTGACCATTTTTCTAATAACTCGCTTTGACGGTTATTGATCAGCCAATTCTGGGGATGTTGTCCCTCTAGAATGTTCAGTAACATTAGTTCTGATCGCAACAATCCTACACCATCTATGGGTAGGTTTTGCACTCGTTCTAGTGTTTGGGGCTGACTGAGGTTAACCAATAATTGAGTAGAAATAACGGGTGTATTTGTGATGACGGGTTGGGGGGTGTTTGGTGTTTGGTTTGGTTGGTTTGGTTGGTTTGGTTGGTTTGGTAATGTGATGCGGTAAATTTCCCCCGTGTCGCCGTCTAGGAAAATTTGCTCTTGGTGTTGAATTAGACTTGTGGCATTAGGGGCGCTAACTATGGCTGGTATGCCTAGTTCCCTGGCTAAAATTGCTGCATGGCTGGTTAATCCTCCCTGGGTTGTGATGATGCCCGCTAGGTTTTTTAATGAGGGTAGCCAATGTGGGGGAATATTAGGCGCTACTAAAATGATTTTTTGGTTGATTTGCTCCGGTGGTTGCTGGGTTGTGGTTATTAGGTGTGCTTTTGCTGTGACGGTTCCTGGTGATGCGCCTATACCTTTGATAATCAATGGGTTGGGGGATTGGTGGGGGGTGGTTGGGATGAGGGGATAACTAATTTGGGTCAAGTGCAGTTGGGGGGTGGGGCTAGTGTCCGAGATAGTCCATTTGATAGTAAAGTCTTCTGTTGTTTCCGTGAGGATTTGATTACCTAGGGTGATGATTTGTTGTAAGTGTTGTTCTGAGAGGGCGTATTGGTTTTGTTCGGTTTCTTCTAGTATGTAGGTGATGATGTCTGTATCTGCTGAGAGAATTTTTTGGGGTGACTTGGGGTGGGGATGGTGAAAGTTATGAGCTAGGGTTTTATGTCCTAGATGTTTTTCTATGACTGTTCCTGTTTGTGGGTGGATGTGGTAAATGTCCGGTAGGATATCTCCTTGAGTAATAGCTATTCCTAAACCTGTGGTTGCTTCTATAGTCCAGGCTGCGGTTCGGGAAGTGGTATAAAGAACACCACTGGCGATGGCGTTTTGGATGGGTTGTATTAATATGGCTAGATCTATTTGTTGTAGATTAATGCCTATGCTTTGCCAATATACTAGGCTTTTAGCACGGAATAATTGACTCCAACTACGTTTTAAAGCCGTGGCCATAGCTTCTGGGTTCCGGGAACAAAAAACAGCATCTAATAATCCAGATGGGTTTTTGTCAGCTGGGGTGAGGGTAGATAATGCTAGGCTAGGGCGAAAAATTACCTGGTTGGTTTGCCATTGTTGGGTAGCGGTGACAATTTCATTTATCCATTGTGGTGGTATTGTCCCTGTGAGCATTTCTTGACGTAGGCGTTGAGCGACTTGCTGGAGTTGTCGCCAGTCGTTGACATCTAAGTGTAAGGAAGAATAAGGGATGTTGGCTACTAAGGATCTGCTGTTCAGGGTGGCTAGGAATTGTCTTAATACTTGTGCTGAAATGACAAAACCATTAACTACTGGATAGCCACGCTGCATAAAGTTGCTCAAGTAAAAGGCTTTGTCGCCTACTTGGGGGCGGTCTTGTGGTTGGATTTGGTTAAGCCAGTAGAGTCTATCCACTCAATTTGTTGGTTGTTTATAGGTATGTGATTATTTTAGGGATTTAAGGTTAAAGCTGGTGAGATTTTTTCCCGGTTCGTTGACACTCCCCACGGCTCTCTCCGGGAGATTCTAGCGTCACTGACGTTCCTGGCTTTTACCAGACTTGCATCCAGCAGAAGTAGAGGAAATATCTCTACTGGTTAACTAATAAAATTGTTTCCATCCCCTTGCGGGGAATTGGGGTGTTGGACTCAGTACCCAATTACTGGTATTGGGACCAGGATATTTTGTTTCCATCCCCTTGCGGGGAATTGGGGTGTTGGACCCAATAGATGAAGAGAACAGACAAGCCGCATACCGCGTGTTTCCATCCCCTTGCGGGGGAATTGGGGTGTTGGACGATGACCATCCCTAATTATGTGTACACCGAAACAAACGCGTTTCCATCCCCTTGCGGGGGAATTGGGGTGTTGGACGATGTAATAGTTGATTTTATTGATGATTACATTGGGGGTTTCCATCCCCTTGCGGGGGAATTGGGGTGTTGGACCTATAGAAGGATACTTCTATAAAGCAGTTTCAATAAAGGTTTCCATCCCCTTGCGGGGGAATTGGGGTGTTGGACGGAGAACGTACCTAAAGATAAAAAATGGAGCCATAGAGGCTCAATCCGAGTTTCCATCCCCTTGCGGGGGAATTGGGGTGTTGGACTTAAAAAGCGTAGTCACGGACGATCACGATTATACCGAGTTTCCATCCCCTTGCGGGGGAATTGGGGTGTTGGACTTAACGGTAAGCATAGAGTCAATCCAAACAAAAACTACTGGTTTGTTTCCATCCCCTTGCGGGGGAATTGGGGTGTTGGACGGCAGCAGAAGAGGGGAAGTGGAATTTGCTTTTGATGTTTCCATCCCCTTGCGGGGGAATTGGGGTGTTGGACCCTACCCCTAGGAAACTATTGCTGTATTTAGTTTTCAAGGTTCGGTTGCACGAGGCTACGGAATTTGAGATGTATCATCTTGCTTGCGTAGCTGTGTCTGGGTTGCTGAAGTGTGGTTTTCAGCCTATGAATTTAATATAACAGGGTTTTACAAACAAGTCAAGGGTTTTTTGATATCTTTACTTTTATTTACATTCTTTCGCTGAGTGTGGCTGGCTTTGGCTCCATGCGACGGTTTTGGGGCAAGCTTTACATTTCTTAATATAGTTGTAACAGTGACTGGGGTTGGGGTTTGGGGGTTTTGGGCTATTTGGTGGGCTTTACATTTTGTAATCTTGTTGGGGTGTGGGGGTTAGTCCTTCTAGGGTGCGGGTGACCAGTTGAATGTCTCAGATGGCTAGTGTTGATTTATGTGGGTGGGGTAGCCTTCTGAGTCTTGAATTTTTTTAAGATATTGAAGCACCAGGTTACTATTTTTAATCAGCTTTAATTTAACCCATCAAACTTGCGTTAAAACGGATTATATACATAAAAATCAGTCGGTTTTAACCGACTTTAGCTATTAGATGGGGAATTTATTCCCCGGCTATATTCCCTCCTAACGGTATCATGTGTATCTCACGTGTTTAAGAAATGCTATATTATTTATAGGCTTATAGGCTGGGAAAGTTTTAGCAGATACTAGCAGATACTAGCAGACACTAGCAGATACAATTTATAGCAATAAATTAATGAAATTACAAACTACTACCCAAACTATCAAACTACTTAAAGCCTACTACACTCCTGAAGAATATTTAGAACTGGAAGCTAGGGCGGATAATAAACATGAATTTCGAGATGGAGAAATTATTGCTGTGACTGGAGGGACGACTAATCATAATAAATTGGCGTTAAATCTAGCCACTAGCTTAAATTTAGCATTAACTGATTTAGAATATGAGGTTTATATTGGTGATGTAAAGTTGTGGATACCACGCTATCGGCAGTTTACCTATCCTGATGTGATGGTAATTGAGGGTGAACCTGTTTATTACACTACCAACGCCACCACAGTAACTAATCCTGTATTAATTGCTGAAGTTTTATCTCCATCTACTAAAGATTATGACCAGGGGGATAAGTTTCTTTATTATCGTTCAATTTCTGAGTTGAAAGAATATGTTTTAATTGACCAAAATCAATATTATGTGATGCAATATGTCAGAACTTGTAACAACCAATGGATTTTGACTGAATATGAGGGAGAAAGTGCTGTCTTAAGTTTATCAACAGTACAATTAAATTTATCTTTACAGCAATTGTATAAAAAAGTTAATTTTGCTTCTAATGCTGACCTTGGGGACTAAATTGATCCCATAGCAGGAGCGAGCCGGATGCTCCCGCTACCCGATTTTTGGTTCACACCCCACAAGATACCTTGACCTTCTAAATTATACATATTGCCGAAAACAGAACTTACAGCACTTCCCGGTGTTATGAGGTACAAAAATTAATGACAAAACTCTTGTGGAGCGGGCATCTTGCAAGCTAATAGTGTACTTCACTGATATGAAATATGCTGTAAGGTTTTCGTTTAGTTCAAGACTTTGCTAACACAATTTGAGAGTCATGGGAAGAAGCTGTACTGACCATTCCTGAATATTCCCCATTGTAGTTAGTAAATTCAGTCGGTGATCTGCGAATATGGGATAAACGAATTTGCCAATCGGAAACCTGGTCATAAGTTAGGTGATGAGTGTTGGAGGTTGTTGTCCATACTCCCCATAAACAACTATCTTCAAATTGTAGCAATCCTTCCTTGCGTAAATTAAAGGCTTGGGGTGTTCCGGGTAAGGGAATAATACTATAGCAACAAGTCTGAAATTCTAGCTGTGGGTTAATTTCTACCAGTTCATCTACCAGGTCTGTAATTGCTTCCTCCAGACGTAATAAGTCATCATGATCATCATCAGGTAGACCGATAATGATGCCATAAGTAACCACAGGTATACCAGTGCCAACTACGGATTTCATCAATGTACAATGCTCTTGCCAGGGTAGCAACTTTTTGTAGGCTTCCCGTCCAAAAACAGGACGTTCTGCTGGGATATAAGCCAAAGGACAACCAACTTTTCCATCCCAACCAAACAAAGCAGGACTTACGCAACTGGCACAGGCGATCGCTATATTATAGTATTTGTGTACTGAAATAAGTGACACAACTAGCACAAATAGTGGGCGGGCTTCGCGGTAGCAAAGCGACAAATTGAATCAAACCAAACACATAGAAATACTTGGGCGTTTGAGTTGCTCAATTAAATAATTAGAAAGCAATTTCTGC
>NZ_JANQDH010000052.1 GCF_029891735.1 Chrysosporum bergii ANA360D | reverse complement strand
CAGGGAATAAATTCCCTGTCTAATAGCTAAAGTCGGTTAAAACCGACTAGTTTATGTGCAATGTTGATAAATCTTTCTCAAACCGATAACTGCTAGAGGGGACAAGCAGGATGCTTGTGTTACAGGGTAACACCGGCTTCTAGCCGGTATTCAGAAATCACAACAGATATGTAAACCAAATTCGGTCGGTCTCAAACCGACTTCAGCTTTCAGCCGGGGAATTCATTCCCCGCGGCACAGCATAGCGGCTTGGTGCAATTCACTCATTCTACATTCTAACAAGCAAGATGCTTGTGTTACCCTGTAACACCGACTTCTAGTGAGTGATACCATCATCAGTCAAGCGGTGATAAGTGCCATAATTACTAAAATCATAAAAAAATCCCAAAACCTAAAACCTAAAACCTAAAATCTTAAATTGATTTAAGTGGTGTACTCGGCGTTAATTTTCACATAGTCATAACTCAAGTCACACCCCCAGGCTTGACCAAAACCATGACCAGGACCAACATTAACTGCAATAATCACCGGGTTATCTACTCGTTGACCAGTCCGCTCACCTAACCCTGGAGGTAGGGAAGAATTGTCCGCGATTTGTTTTAAATATGCACTGGCTGCTGCGCGGTCAAATGGTACTGGTTGACCATTTTCTAATAACAGGAAATCCCCTAATTTAATTTGCAGGTCGTCTTGTTCAAAGTTTACACCCGCACGTCCGGCTGCTGCGGCAATACGTCCCCAATTGGGATCACGTCCAAAAATTGCTGATTTAACTAAAGATGAACCTGCAATGGTTTTGGCTATTTGACGAGCTGAAACTTGATCATAAGTGCCGGTAACTTGCACTTCAATTAAACAAGTTGCACCTTCGCCATCACGGGCGATCGCTTTGGCTAAATGTTGACATACTGCTGTTAACATCGCTTCTAGTTTCTCAGCTTCTGCACCCATTTCTGTAATTGCTGGTGTGCGAGATTGACCATTTGCCAAAGCAATTAAACTATCATTGGTGCTGGTGTCACCATCAACGGTGATGGCATTGAAACTTTGATCAGCTGCCCTAGTTAACATTTGTTGCCACAGATGTGATGAAACTGCCGCATCACAAGTAACAAATGCTAACATAGTAGCCATATTGGGATGAATCATTCCCGAACCCTTGGCAATTCCCCCAATTCGCACTGGGCGATCGCCAATGGTTGTTTCTAAAGCAATAGATTTTTTTACTAAATCTGTGGTGATAATTGCTTCTGCTGCCGCATCTGAACCTGTTTCCGAAAGGGCTGCTACTACCTTGGGAATCCCACCGCGTAAAGCATCCATCCTGATCCTTTGACCAATTACACCAGTAGAAGCCAGTAATATTGATTCTGGTGCAATCTTCAACTCACCTGCTAATATTTCCGCACTTTCTTGGGCATCAAGCACACCTTGTCTACCTGTGGAGGCGTTTGCTTGACCGGCATTGCAGAGAATCGCACGGGCGCTATGTTTGGCTTGCAAACGTTGGCGACAATAATCCACACAGGCTGCCTTCACTTGGCTAGTGGTGAATACACCAGCAGCCATCGCCTCTACATTTGACCATATTAAAGCTAAATCCGGCAATCCCGATGGTTTGAGTCCTGCTGTAATTCCCGCCGCCTGATAACCCCTAGGGGCTGTCACGCCACCACTAATTTCTTGCCAATGTGCCATTTTATCTCTTCTCACAAGTCTTAGCTGCTTGACTGCTGATTATACCAAGTCTTGACACATTAGTGGTTTTGATTAAAAATGATTAATTTATAAGAATCTGCCGAAAATACAACAATACTTTGTCATCATCCTCACTTTGGTAGTAGAATGACACTGTTAAGTTTTATGTCCAATATGTCCGTTTTGATTTGGATGTAAGACTGCTACTACATATAAAGCCTGTAATTCCCAATAGCTCAACAGCTTTAAACTGGAAAACAGTAAAGAGAGGATTTCACAAAATGGCATTTAAACAGCCCCCCTTACCTTATGATTTTAACGCTCTAGAGCCGTATGGCATGAAGGGCGAAACCTTTGACTATCACTATGGCAAACATCATGCAGCCTATGTAAACAACTTGAACAAGCTGACTGAGGGTACAGAACTGGCTGACAAGTCTCTAGAAGAAGTCATCCAAATTTCCTTTAAAGACCCCTCTAAGATGGGAATCTTTAATAATGCTGCTCAAGTTTGGAATCACAGCTTTTTCTGGAATTGTTTGAAGCCAGCAGGTGGTGGCGCACCTAGCGGCGACTTAGCAGCCAAGATTAATCGGGATTTTGGCAGCTTCGACAAATTTCAAGAAGAATTTTCTAATGCTGCTGCAACTCAATTTGGCAGTGGCTGGGCTTGGTTAATTGATGATGGTGGTACTCTGAAGGTAATGAAGACACCAAACGCAGAGAACCCCTTGGCTCATGGCAAAAAGGCACTCCTAACCCTGGATGTTTGGGAACACGCCTACTACATCGACTATAGAAATGCTCGTCCAGCTTTCATTAAGAACTTCTTAGATCAGCTGGTAAATTGGGACTTTGTGGCCGGAAATTACGCTCAAGCCTAATATCAAGCAGTGAGGATCAGTTAATTTACTACTACTGCAAGCAGTCACGACTAGGATCGTGGCTGTCTTTGCTAAAGATGATCAAAGGAACAGGTGATTGTGGTACAAGTGTTGCTCGCTACTGTTGAAAAAAACCCTTCTCACCTGACAACTAACACTGGTGAAATGATAGCCTAAGTTGGTAATCAATTGATAACGATGCTATCAGGACATGGATTATCGGGATGCTGGGGTTGATGTTGAGGCGGGTAGAGCCTTTGTCAATAAAATTCGCAATTTAGTTCACAGCACTTTTAGACCAGAAGTAATTGGTGGTCTGGGTGGTTTTGGTGGTTGCTTTCAATTACCCGGTGGTTTTAGGGAACCGGTGTTGGTTTCGGGAACTGATGGTGTGGGAACTAAACTAAAAATCGCTCAAGTTCTCAACCGTCATGATACCGTTGGCATAGATTTAGTGGCTATGTGTGTTAATGATGTGTTGACATCAGGTGCTGAACCACTGTTTTTTTTAGATTATGTGGCTACTGGTAAGTTAGAACCGGAACACCTAACTGAAGTGGTGGCTGGTATTGCTTCTGGTTGTAGGTTGGCGGGTTGCGCTTTATTAGGAGGAGAAACCGCAGAAATGCCAGGTTTCTATGAGGTGGGTGAGTATGACTTGGCCGGGTTTTGTGTGGGTATTGTGGAAAAAAGCCGGATGTTAGATGGTTCTTTGGTGCAGGTGGGGGATGTGGCCATTGGACTTGCTAGCACGGGTGTACACAGCAACGGCTTGAGTTTGGTGCGGAAAATTGTCAGCGATCGCGCCTTAGCTTGGGATGAACGTCCATCATTATTAGGTGGTGAAACCATAGCCGAGGCTTTTCTAAGACCTACACAAATATATGTCCAGCCTGTTCTGGCCGCACTTCAAGCCGATTTAGAAATTCATAGCATGGCTCATATTACAGGTGGTGGACTACCAGAGAATTTACCTAGATGTTTGGGGAAAAATCAAAGTATTCAAATCCACCCCCATAGTTGGACTATTCCCCCTGTGTTTCAGTGGTTAGCTGAAGTGGGTTCTGTGACTACCGAGGCTATGTACAACACTTTTAATATGGGAATTGGTTTTGTGCTGATAGTACCACACCATGAGGCGGAAAAAACAATTGCTTTCTTTGAATCACAGGATGTTTCAGCTGTGGTAATTGGTGAGGTGATCAATGGTTCGGGTACATTGTCGGGCTTACCGTGATAATTGCTTCAGGGTTGAAATATGTTAGGGGAAAAATTTATGACTATTGTTCCTTATATGGGAAATCGGAAATATTAATCACCATATGCTTACAGATTTGCTAAGGTAGTCTTAACATATTGAAAAATTTGGCTACTAAAGTTGAAAAAGCAACGACAGACACTTTCATGTGGTGGAGTTTTTTTTTCACACATAGGTTAATTGTTGTGTATTGCTGTGTGGTAAATTACGTATTTTCATGTAGAGAACCTTATGGTTGTAAATTTTGCTCAAACATCGACTTCCGCAAATATTTTAAGGCAAGTCTTTCACAGGATTGATGCCCAAAGCTGTCCTCATTTCTTCAATTTCCATATGCACACTGTCTACTCAGATGGCAAGTTGCAACCCAGTACATTAATGGCACAAGCCATCGCTATTGGGCTACAAGGATTGGCGATCACAGATCATCATAGTGTCAAAGGGTATCAAGAGGCACGATTATGTTTAGAGGAATGGCGGCAAAATAGCAGTGATAACACTCCTTATTTATGGAGTGGGGTAGAAATTAATGCCAATCTCTCGGATATTGATGTGCATATTTTAGCTTACGCCTTTGATCCAGAACATCCCAGGCTAAAGCCGTATTTGCAAGGTCAAACTACTACCGGGTCAGAATATCAAGCAGATAACGTAATTACAGCCATACATGAAGCTGGCGGACTGGCTGTTTTAGCTCATCCAGCCCGTTATAAGCGATCGCATTTGGAATTAATTCCGGCCGCTGCTGGATTGGGAATTGACGGTGTGGAAACTTTCTACGCTTACAACAACCCCAAGCCTTGGCAACCAAGTCCTTTAGAAACACAAGAAGTACAAAACTTAGCTGATGAATATCGGCTTTTTAACACCTGTGGTACTGATACACATGGTTTAAATCTGCTACAACGCTTGTAAAAATGAATCAATGTTTGTTAACACTCCTGGTTTCAACAGCCAGGGGGATTTATCCTGTGGTATCCTTGACAAAAGGCGATGGGTATTCTAAGAGCATTTTTGTTCAGTTAGAATAAAAAAAGCATCCCAAAATTGGTGAAAAAACCATAAGATGCTAACTAAGTATAATCTTAGTCAAGGTGAGTAGGGGAGCCTGGACACTCCCAAGAGGATATGATTTATTAAATCATATCTTAAACGTTGCCTAGCGTGTCTGATGACCGCGCAGCAACATTAGTTTAGAATCCCCTGTGTTTCAACCAGGGAAGATATCAGTGATACTATAAAATGATGCCAGCATCTGTTAATTTCGACTTTGAGGATGATAAATTTAACGCGCCTCCCAATAAAATCATACCCTGGTGTCAGATGATTAATCCTCGGTATGGTGTGGATGGTGTGCAACCCCACGGGTTGGCGATTAAGTTAGATAATGCCAGGGCTGTAGGCTTTGAGCCGGATAACAATTGGCAACAGATAGAGCATGAATTTAGCTCTGGAGTGGAAACGGTTTTTATGACCAATACTCCCAAGTTAGTTATAGTCCGCAGGGGTCCTTTATCTGTTAAAGACCGGGAAACTGGTAGTAAACTAGGTACTCTTAAAGAAAATTATGAAGCTTTTATAGCAGATAAACTTAAATTTGTAACTTTTACTCGCCACCTGATATACTTAGTGGGAGAAAATAAAAACTTTCTGCACAAATATCCATTACAACTAACTGTGAGTGGTGCAGCAGGAGCGAGTTTCAGCAAAAACTACTGTGAATTTCAACAAGGAAGAATGATCGGTGGATTTCTAGCTGAACTAGAAAGAGCTTATGCTTTATATCGCCAGCAACCCGTGTCACCAAAGGGTCCATTATTTCATGCTCATGGAATTTTCTGCCCCATAATTGAGTCTGAAGAAAGGGGAATTGAGCCAAATATTGTGATGGTAGCCTCAACAGTGGAATACAAACATCCCACAGTTTCCACATTAACAGAATACTTAATTGCTTCTGATTCGTCCGAGTCCGCCATCATCTGCAAAACTTTTGAAGAATACAAAGAGTTTGCTAAGGAATCTATCAAAGTGGAAACACCAAAAATGGCAGCAGTGGGGGTTTCTAATTCTTATATTTACGCCGATGAAGATGATTATCCACCATACTAAAAAAGAGGGACAAGCAAAGATGTTGCTCAACACCTCCCCCAGCCCCCATGTTTATTTTTTCAACAGCAGATAGTATAGTGTACCGTTACCACCTGTAACCCCGGCGCGATCGCCTGCTACCTTGCCAGATCCCATGAAATAATCCACCCTTCCGGGTCCCTTAATAGCGCTACCAGTATCTTGATCCAATACAAAGCGGCTCACGGTTTGATATTTCATTTGCCCATTGCTGGTGGGATATGGTAGTGAAGTATGAACTAGGGCTAGTGCGCCGGGAGGCATGAGAGATTTATCTGTGGCGATAGATCGCTCTGGTGTAACTGGTACATTAATACTACCAGTAGCAGGTCTACCAGCAGTTTCTTGAAAGAAAACAAATCTTTCCCAACGCGGTAGATAATTACTCAATTCCTGGGGCTGGCGCTGGAAAAAGTCAATTATGCCGGGCATATTTAATTGATGTGCGGCTAACTTACCATCTTTAGACAGTTGGCGACCAATGCTAGTCCAGGGGTAATCTGTTCCACCAGCAAAGCCAACAGAAGTTCTTGTCCCATCAGTTAACTGAATTTGGGCGGAGCCTTGAATTTGTATCATGTATGGATCTAGGCGATGGCGGAACCAGAGCATTTCCAAGCCCCTTAACTGGCTTTTCTCCCCTAGTAAACCGTCTTTACCTTCTAATTCCACTCGTTTGGGGTGAGGTTTAGCCCATTGAGCAAAGTCCGGTGGTAGTCGATACAAGGGATACTGGTATTCTAGAGTTTTCACCCGGCTGGCAGTATAAACAGGTTCGTAGTAAGCAGTAAACTTGACAGTACCTTTACCATCATTGCCCACAGACTTGTAAAACACAAACTCCCGGCGCACGGAGGCTTGTAGTTGGGCGGGGGAGGGGGAATTAACCACCAACTGACGGAAACGAATTAAACTGCGACGCACGCGATCGTGGGTAATTCCTTTAACTGGGTAATTTTCATAAGCAGCGATGGCACTATTTTTTTGCAGGTAACTTAAACTATGGTCAATAGCTGTTAATAAGGCTTGGCGATCGCCGGATTTACTACCTTCTCCCCAAAGTTGCTCATCCCAACCCAAGCAAGCCCATCTGGGAGTACAGTTATTTCCCAGGTTGAGGGGTTTAAGGGGTGGTCGCTGTATTTTGGAAATGGTTGCTGGTGGTAAAGGGATAGAAACCTGAGCTACAGCTGACCAGATAGGATTTATCAAAGTAATTCCCAAACTCAAGGAAATCAAAGCAAGGCTTTTTTTCATGATTTAGTTGAATCTTTCAACACTAGAGCTAAAAACTGGTTCTACCCGGATGGCTAAAATCTTAATGGGACGTACTACTAAGTACTCCTGCTGAATATTCTTAATTGGTACGTTAATCAATTCATTAGAATCAAACTTAGGCATAAGCGAGCTAGTGTACCACTTTTGAAAATCTTGAAAAGTGGGAAAACGCACTTCTTCCCTGTGACCACCTTCTAGTAAAAGGTGTACGGCAAATTCGTCTGGTGTTCTAGGCATAAAATAAAATCCTTGGAAACATATTTAACTCATTCTTAACCAAGTAACGCCAGATGAAAAGAGTAAGCATACTAAAAGTACAAAAGTTTGAGAGTGAATTGATGATTCACCATTGCTTTAACCTTAGACGGCCTTGACTTTTACCAGTTCCCTCAAAAATAATGTGGCGAAAATAATGTGAATTACTTTATTCTCAGAGTTTATAATAAAATCTGACACACCATTATAGGATTATAGTACAGGATGTGTCAGACATTAAATATCAACTTATTGGTAGGATTTATGCCATCTGATACACCCTAGAATAATTTAGTGGCGATTGAGTGGCGCATTTTTAACAAAGATCACCTAACTTGATCACCCGCAACGTGAATTAATATTGTTGAGGCCCTTTAGCATCACATTCTTTATTCAAGCACCGTTCTAGAAGTCTAATTCGCCAGCTATGGGCAAAACGACGGGGATTCAGTTCTAGTTGAGAATTACGGCTAAATAAGGGCTGGTTGAGATACTCCCACAAAGGGAATTTAATCTTTTTGTGTTGTGGAGACATAGGAGGAACAGAATAGTATAAAAACGTTGCGGTAGGGTAGTTGGCAAGTCGTGTGAGAACTGCCAGACCATAATTTGCTATAGAATGACATGATATATATTCAATTGTCTTGGTGGCAATTGCCGAATCTTACTTAATATTTTTTGTCATATTTGATATTAGTCATTGGTCAAGATACAAGACGCACCCGACAAGTTAAAATATGGGGTGCGTCAAACAATCTCTAATAATGAGTGCCAGTTTTGCGATGATTAATGGCAGTAACCGCATCGGGTTTAATTAATTTACCGTTGTCAACGGTGGCATAAACTACCCAATGATCGCCGCATTCCATACGTTGATCAACTGAACATTCCACATAAGCTAAAGCATCAGTGAGAACAACACAGCCATTATCTGCAACAGTGGTGCTAAAGTTGGCAAATCTATCTTCGCCAGGAGCAAAATTTTTGCGGAAATGCTTTGTATACTCTAAATAACTGTCTTCTTCCAGGATATTTAAGGTAAACTTACCACCTGGATACATCAGGGACTCAATGGCGCGGTCTTTGGCAATAGCCACAGTTAGACCCGGTGGATTGAAAGTAGCTTGTGAAACCCAAGAGCCTAACATCCCGGTAGAAACATCACCTTGTTTAGCTGAGATAACACAAACTGAACCGACGATTCTACCTACAGCTTGCTCCATAGGGGTAGCAGCTTGTTGGGGTAAACGAACTTTTTTAGCTTTTTTCAAGGTTTGAGCAAAATCTGTACCAACTTCTTCACACAATTTGAGAGTTACATCGTCTGGTTTAAACTTGACTTTGAGAGTATCAAATCCAAAACGATAGCCAGCATCCCGCAGTTTACCTTCAATTAAATCAAACGCTTCCCCACTCCAACCGTAAGAACCAAATATACCAGCCAATTTACTGCTATCGCCAACAGAAAGGACGATTCCTAAAGCAGTATGAATGGGGGTGGGAGCATGACCTCCGATGGTAGGGGAACCAATCACAAAGCCATCAGATTGTTTAATAGCAGTGCGGATTTCGTCAGGGGTAGCAAATTCGCAGTTGATCGACTGGACAGCAACCCCACCTTTAGTTAGTCCCAAAGCCATAGCCTGAGCTAAAATAGCTGTATTGCCATAAGCTGAGGCATATAATAAAGCCACAGATATTTCCCGATTTTTTTGGGCGTTGCTCCATTCTGTATAGGCTTTGGTCAGTTCCATTAAGCCAGTGCGTACCAATGGACCGTGACCGGGAGCGTACATTCTCACCGGGAAATCTGAGATTTTTTCTAATGCTGCTTCTACGTGTTGGGCTTGGGGAGCCATGAGACAGTTGTAGTAGTAGCGCTGGTCTTCTTGGAATGCTTCCGGGTGGTCGTCAAATACCTGATCCCCACAAACATGAGCGCCAAATAATTTATCTGTGTAGAGGATTTGAGTTTGTTGGTCGTAGGTGCAGAGTCCTTCTGGCCAACGAGGACTGGGAATAGGCAAGAATTTTAAAACATGACCCCCACCTAAATCTATAGTTTCTTTCCCCCGCATAACTAAAATTTGCAATGGGTGATCTGGGAAAGCATTACGCAAGTTAGCCGCACTCAGCAGCGAACAAACAAAAGTCACTTGGGGTGCTAACTCTACAATTGCCTTGAGAGTTGGCACACGATTGGGGCTAAAATGACCCAATATCACATAATCCAACTGTTGCAGGTTGATGGTCTGCTGCAAAGCGGCTAAATAAATTTCTGTGAAGGTTTCAGCCGGTGGGTCGAAAATTGCGGTTTTTTCCGCTGCGATTAAATAACAATTGGAGGTAGTACCTCTACTCAGTGCATATTCAATTTCAAACCGCAGGCGTGACCAACTACGCGCTCTAATTAGTTGTGTGTTTGTAGCAATGGGGAGAACTTGTACGTCACGGGGTTTGGAATTGGTCATAGATTTTTTGGTGAAGTGTGGTAAAACAAATGAAAAAATCGGGTGTAGGGGTGTACTGCAATACACCCCTAAATCAGAATTTCAACCATACCCAGCTGCTTTGATTAGTAGTAGTTACCTACTTTGCGATGGCGAACTGCTGTGAGTGCATCGGCTTTGGCAACGCGGCCTTCTTGAACGGTGCAGTATAACAGCCAGTGGTCGCTGCATTCCATACTTTTTTGCACTTCACATTCCATGTATGCCAGAGCATCGGCGAGAATGGGAGAACCGTTTTCGGCAGTTTGGGTTTTCACCCCAGCAAATCTGTCAGCCCCTGGAAGTAAGCGCTTGAGAAATTGCTTTTTCAGTTCTTGATAGTTTCCCTCTTCCAGCACGTTAAGAACAAAGCGATCGCCCACCTGCATTAAGGAATCAATAGCCCGGTCTTTAGCTACCGCTATAGTGAATCCTAAAGGTTGTAAACTAGCTTGGGCTACCCAGGAAGCTAACATAGCGCCTTTGACATGGCCTTTCTGGGTAGTGACGATGTAAAGTCCAGTGGTGATACGCCCCAGGGCTTTTTCCATGTTGACATCAAGAGATTTGATTTGCTTGATGTTGCGTTCCCGCATCACCAGCTGTCCCAGGTCAATACCTGCTTCTTGGCAAAGATGGAATGTAAGGCTTGTGGGAGTTTCTTTGATGCGAATAGCTGGAAAGGCTTCTTTAACTCCTAAGTCAATAAATTTCCGGCGCAGGGTATCAATGGGTTCATCATCACCACCGTAACATTCAAATAAGCCCACCATTTGCTTATTTTTGACCACCGATAATAATGAACTAATCCCTGCTTGAGCTGCAACCGCACTAGATGGAGGCATTCCTATGACAACACCTTTGGCTCTACCTGCTAGTTCTTGGATGTCTTGCAGTTCAGCTGTGCTAAGATCAATGGCTTCTACTCCCACTCCGGTTTTTTGTATGCCCTCAGCTATAGCCATTCCCAGTTGATCGCTATAGCCATACTCGGAAACATAAAATAAGCCGACGGTGGTTTCTGTTTTGGCCTGTCTTTGACTCCAGGTTTGGTAGCACTCAGTTAATACGTCTAAATGATGGTAGAGTATTGGCCCGTGACCGTTGGCAATCATGTTAATTTTTCCCAATTCGCTCATTCTCTTCATGGCGTTGACCAGGGAACGAGCGTTAGGACCCATCAGACAGTCGTAGTAAAATCTAAAGTCAGCTTCGATGGCTTCTAGGTCTTCATCAAAGGCGCGATCGTCACAGAAGTGCATCCCAAAAGCGTCGCAGGTGAACAGGGTTTGGGTTTTGCGATCGTAAGTAAAGATGGTGTCTGGCCAGTGCAGGTTGGGCGCGCTGACAAATTCAATTTCGTGTCCTTTGCCAATGTTAATGCGATCGCCGCTTTTAACTATTCGTTTAGAAAAGGGGTCATGTACTAAACCTTCTAAAAATTGGAGAGCAATTTTTGAGGCTAATACAGTTGCTCTGGGAGCTAACTGTAGTACATCTTCAACCAAGCCGCTATGGTCTGGTTCTGTGTGGCTAACGATTATGTAATCAATTGTTTTGGGGTTAACAAGGCTTTTGAGTGTATCTAAGTAAAGTTTACGAAACTTCTGGTGGGAAGTGTCGATTAAAATTGTCTGGTCGCCCCTAATCAGATATGAGTTGTATGTCGTACCGTTTTGCAGTCCGAATTCGATATCGAAGCGATCGCGATCCCAATCTAGAGAGCGAATCGCCGTTGTGTTAGGGGCAATTTCTACAGTCTGTATAGTTAGTCGATGCTGTACGTTCTCTGCGATCGCTATCATTATTCGTCTCCGAGCGCAAATTTTTACTATTCTTTTTCTGCTCTCATTGTCTCTGGAATTTATGTTTAAAGTTGTAATAAAGATGTTATTTCATTAAATTAAACTTGTATCAAGTCAAGCAAAATATTAGTTTGTTTACAAATCATGACTACACACAAAGGCAAAGTTTATCTGGTGGGTGCTGGACCTGGAGATGTAGCATATCTGACAGTAAAAGCTTATCGGCTCTTAGGCAAAGCAGAGGTATTAATCTACGACGATTTAGTAGATCAGCAATTGTTAGACTGTGTATCATCTGATTGTTTACGTCTCCATGTTGGTAAACGTGGTGGTAAACTGAGTACCCCCCAAAGTGAAATTAATCAGTTACTTGTGCATTACTGTCTGGAAGGAAAACAAGTTATCCGACTAAAATCAGGTGATCCGTTTATTTTTGGTCGCTGTACTGGAGAAATTCAAGCTTTACAAGATTACAGTTGCGATTTTGAAGTCATACCAGGAATTTCTTCAGCCCTAGCTGCACCCCTAATGGCGGGAATTCCTCTGACAGATGCTGTATTAAGTCGCTGTTTTGCCGTGTTAACAGCCCATGAACCAGATGTTTTAGATTGGTCTACAATATCTAGGTTAGATACCTTAGTAATATTGATGGGTGGGCGCAGTTTACCAGAGATTATACACCAACTCCTAAGACAGGGGCGATCGCCTTCTACTCCCATTGCCATTATCCAGTGGGCAGGAACTGTGAATCAACAAGTTTGGATAGGTGAACTAAATAACATTTTGGCAAAAACTGCCCAAGTTTCTCTATCTCCAGTAGTAATTGTAATTGGTGAAGTTGTGAGATTATGCAATTACTTACAACCGCAAAAACATCTTTAAAAATATCTTTAGTCTGTATCTATGTCCAACCACTTCCCCCTGTCCCCCCATCTCCCCCTTGAGGGTAAAACTATCCTAGTAACTCGTTCTTCTGGACAATCAAGCGAATTTAGCCATAATTTGACTGCTCATGGTGCTACCGTAATTTCTATGCCAAGTTTAGAAATTTTCCCCCCTTCTAGCTGGGAAAGTTTAGACCAAGCAATAGCCAGTTTAGCTGACTTTGACTGGTTAATTCTCACTTCTAGTAATGGGGTAGATTATTTTTTTACCCGACTAACCGCCCAGGGTAAAAATATTAGTGCTTTACCAGGGATTAAAATTGCTGTTGTTGGTGAAAAAACCGCCCAAAGTTTGCACAAGCGCGGTCTTTGTCCTGACTTTGTACCCTCTAATTTTGTGGCTGACTCTTTAGCAGCGAGTTTCCCAGAATCACTACAAGGTAAAAAAGTATTATTTCCCAGAGTAGAAAGCGGGGGACGAGATATTTTAGTCCAAGAATTAACTGCTGTGGGTGCTGTAGTAGTAGAGGTGGCTGCATATCAATCTGGCTGTCCCCAAACCATGCCAGAATCAGCCCAGTTAGCGCTGCAAAATCGCAATTTAGATGTGATTACCTTTGCCAGTTCTAAAACAGTACACTTTTTTTGTCAACTGGCAGATCAGGTATTTGCTGATCATAGTAATCTTAGTCATGTATTAGAAAAAGTTTGTATTGCTTCCATCGGACCCCAAACCTCAAAAACTTGCCGTGATTTATTGGGGCGAGTAAATATTGAAGCAGAAGAATATACTTTAGATGGCCTAACTAAAGCATTAATCAAATGGGCGATAAATTCTTAACTCATGAATAAACGCATCATCGGCTTAACTGGGGGTATTGCTACAGGTAAAACCACTGTAGCCAATTATTTGGCTAGTGCAAAGAATCTGCCAATTTTTGATGCAGATATTTATGCGCGAGATGCTGTGGACATAGGTTCGCCCATCCTCCATGCTCTCACTCAACGCTATGGTGAACAAATTTTACTTTCAGATCAAAGCCTCAACCGAGAAAAACTAGGTAAAATTATTTTTGCACAAGCAAATGAACGCCAGTGGGTAGAAAGTTTGATTCATCCTTACGTAGTCCAGCGCTTTAAAGCAGCAATTGCTGAATCGCCATCACCGCAAATTGTCTTAGTTATCCCTCTGCTATTTGAAGCAAAGATGACTAATTTAGTTACAGAAATTTGGGTTGTGCGCTGTTCTCAATTGCAGCAACTACAAAGGTTAATGCAGCGAAATCATTTAACTGAACAACAAGCCCAAGCCCGCATTAATAGCCAATTATCTATGGAAGAAAAAGCAGCCGGTGCAACTGTTGTCCTTGATAACTCTTCTACGCTTGATTCTCTACTAAAACAAGTAGATGTTGCTGTTGCCATGAAAATTACGAGTAATTGAGATTATACCGGATTTTGTTTCATATTTTAGTAAATTATGAAAAAGTTATTCATGTCCTTAGTGGGGTATTGGTTAGCAGAGGTGAAGTTTTTCCAGAATCAAGCAAATAAAAAGCAAAAAATACATGATTATACCCAATCAGTGCGGGGAAGAGACTATGTATTTGAGTTAACCAATGAGGGAACAGCAGGATACATGACCGCAGTGGGGAAAGGTATCAAATCCGGTGATCAAATTATATTACAACTTGGTTCTCACTCCTATGTATATCAAGTTGAGGAAATTGATTACTACTCTGACCCACCTGATATGTGGATAGCTTTACTGAAACAAGGCTAATCTCTGGGCATTTTAACCACCACTTTAAATACACCATAAACTAGAATATATATAGGATGAGTTAATTAAAAAACCACTAGATACTAAGGAATGTTAAGTATGTATCAAAAAATTTTGGTGGCTGTAGATCAGTCAGAAATAAGCCCATATGTGTTTGAACAAGGAGTATTTTTAGCAAAAGCTGCTGATGCTGAACTCATGTTGCTACACATACTATCTCCATTAGAAGATCCCTATATCAGTCCTATATTTACACAACCAGACACCATTTATCCATCTGTACCAACTACACCTATGAATACTTATATACAGGAGTGGGAAGAAATTAAAAAACAAAGACTAGACTGGTTGCGAGGCTTAAGTGAAACCGCTATTAATGCAGGTGTAAAATCTGGGTTTACCCAAAGTTTGGGTGATGCTGGTAAAATCATTTGTGAAGTTGCTCGTAATAGTTTAACTGACTTAATTGTTGTTGGTCGTCGGGGTCGTACAGGAATCAGCGAATTTTTGTTAGGCAGTGTGAGTAATTATGTACTACATCATGCACCTTGCTCTATATTGATAGTACAAGGACGATTAGGGAACAGGGAATAGTCATTGGTCATTATACTAACGTTGTAGTGCGAGCATCTTGCTCGCTACCGTTCACAAAATACGCACTAAAATTGATTAATCCACAAGAGACATCCTGTAATAAATTAGCAATTAACATAAAAATATTTGACATTTTCAAAATAACTGGAATTACATATATTATTCATGGGATGAAAATTAATTACGGTTTATACCAATTTAATATCCAACTCATTAAGTGCGGATTTTTTGTAAAAACCTAAATTTGGCTATTATATCAACCAAACAATAGCCGTAAATATGTATTTTTTATCCTGACATTGAAAATATTTATAGGTGTAAAACTGGAGAATTATTCTTAATGGAATCAACTAGTAACAATTTTTTTAATAGTAGTAATTGGCAAACTCAAAGACCGCCATTTCAAGGCTTAGATGAACTTTTAGGGGAAAATTTACCTTTAAGTGATAGGGAGCAAAAACCGGTAGTAGATAGTATTATTGACCCCTTTGCAGGTGATGTTAGCGGTCAACTTAATCAATTAGTTTTTGATCGCTTGCAATCAGTTATGAGTGAAAACCCCTCAGATGGTGGTGATAGTTCATCTTTGCCTCAAAATAACGCAACTATTGGTAATGGTAACAGAAACTTTGGCAGTGATAGCGCAACTATTGGTAATGGTAATTGGAATTTTAATCATAATAATGGAACCATTGGTAATGGTAACTGGCTATTTGCAGGTGATAATAAAACCCTTGGGAATGGTAACTGGTATTGGGATGAAGGGAGCAGTAATGCAACTCTAGGTAATGGTAATTGGCAATTCAATAGTAATAACTCCACCATTGGCAACGGTAACTGGGGCTTTGGTAATAATAACACAACCATTGGTAATGGTAATTGGGACTTTGGTAATAACAACACAATTATTGGTAATGGTAACTGGATTTTTGAAGATAACAATACAGTGGTTGGTAATGGTAATTGGGTTATTGACGAAAACAACCAAATTATTGGTAATGAAAAAAGTACCAAGGATTTAGAGTTAGTTCCTCCAGATATTAAAACTGATGTGGATAATTTAATTGATTCTCTCATGGGGAGAATGGGGGAAAATTTTTTACCCCTAACAGCAAATCTTGGAGAGTCAGAGATGCAGACCCTCAACCGATTGATTCTTTCTGAAAATAACGGTAATGTATCTACAGACATTGAGCAGTTTCTGGCATTACTGAGCAAAATTAAAACCAACGCCGTTACTCATCAGCCTTGGTACAACCCTCAAACTGTTCCAGAGCCTACATTTTCTACCTCCCTATTAGTAGTGGGAATAGTATGTTTACTCTGGTCTAAATTCAAACAAGGATTTTTTCGCCAACTCAGGTAATTATTGCTTATTTTCTGGGTTCACCAAACCTAATTAAAAGGGCGATGGCAATACTTACAACTAAAATTAATATCATGCTCAAGGCTGAACCAAAACCCCAATTTTGGGTGACACCCAGAAACTGATTATAAACTAACCGTGCAGTGGTCATACTAGAAGCCCCGCCCAGTAATTCTGGGTTGATAAAATCCCCTAGTCCTGTCATAAATACAAGTATGGAAGCAGCAGCAATTCCTGGTAAAATTTGGGGTACGGTGATTTGGTAAAAAGTTTGTATGTCATTTGCGCCTAGGTCAGCAGCTGCTTCTAATAAGCGCTTATCCAGCTTTTCCAAAGACGCATATAGAATTAAAACCATGTAGGGTAATAAACTATAGGTCATGCCAATTAATACTGCGGGAGTCCGGTGCAGTAGTTCCAAGGTGGGTAAGCCTAAACTGCTGAGTAAACTATTGACTAAGCCAGTGGGGCGGAGGATAGTAATCCACGCATAAGACCTGAGCAGGGAAGACGTCCATAATGGGAGGACAAACCCTATCAACAGCAGGTTTCGCCAACGTGGCGGGGCTATTTGAGCCATCCAATAAGCCACAGGGAAACCTAATATAAGGCAAATGATAGTTGTCTCCCCAGCTAACCATAAGGAACGCCCAATTACTTGCAAATATAAGGGGTCAAATATGCGAATATAGTTATCAAGTCCACTAGGATTGACTATATCTCCTGGTCTAATATTGGGGACTAGGCTTAACTGCAAAATTAACAGAGTTGGCAGCACTAGCAAAAGTAATAACCAAAGACCAGAAGGAGCAAGTAATACTAAAGGTTGGAGCCAGTTAAACTGAGGGGAATGTGTTTTTTTTATGTCGGCATTATTGCCTGGTAAATATATTGATATTGGAGAGGAGTTATTTTTCTGAGCCATAATATAAACAATATTGATTAATTAATTACTAGTCAACTGAGTCCAATAACGCTCGTAAAGGTCTTCAATATCCCCTAACGGAGTTATACGTTCACAGTTTTCTAACAGTGATGGTGAAGGAAACAAATTTTGGTTGTTCTTGACTTCTTCGGGCAATTGTTCAAAAACAGCACTATTAGGAGTAGCAATATTCATGCGTTTACTCAGAACAGATGCTACTTCTGGTTGTAAAATGAAGTTTATCCAGGCATAAGCCCCCTCTATATTAGAAACTGTTTTGGGTATCACTATTGTATCAGTCCATAAAGAAGAACCACTGCGAGGAATGATATATTTGAGTTGGGGATTTTCTTTAGTGACTTTAAGAGCATCAACAGAATAACACATTGCTACAGTTAAATCTCCAGCCAGGATTTGATTTTGCCAAGCGTCGGTGTCAAAAGCCGCGATCGCGGGTTTTAACTCTAATAATTTTTCATAAGCTTGTTTAATTTGGTTTTCGTCTTTTGAGTTGTATGAATAACCCAACATTCGTAATACTGCACCCATCACCTCACGGACATCATTTAACAATGTGATTCGCTTATTGAGGTTTTTTTGATTTTGCCAAAGATAGTCCCAATCTTCTGGTGCATCTTTAAGAATTGCCGAATTATAAATTAAACCTGTGGTTCCCCAATTAAAAGGGATACTATGGCGATTATTCGGGTCATAGGTAGGATTTTGGAATTGGGGAAACAATTGATCTAGACCAATTAAGCGATCATTATTTAATTCAATTAACAAACCTTGCGCCTGCATTTTCTGCACCATGTAGTCTGATGGATAGATGAGGCTGTAAGCATTAGCACCACCAGCTAAAAGTTTAGCTAACATCACCTCATTAGAGTCATACACATCTACAAGTACTTTAATGCCTGTTTGGGCAAGAAAAGCATCAAGTAATTCTTGATCTGAGTATTGCGTCCAAGTGTAAATATACATTTGGTCGCTGCTAGAGGTAGTCCCAGACCTAACGTTACCCAGTTTCCAACCACAGCTAGTCATCAATAAACTAGAAAGCGCTGTCAACGCTTGTAAAAATTGCCGTCTATTAGACATAACTAACTTAATTACTTAATGTTTAACAAAGCTATACAGTCACTTTCTGTCCACCAAGCATAGATGGGAGTGTCAGGGTCTGGTAAGTCACCAAAGGTATTGGGCTGTAAAGCATTGATTGTGAAACCATTTGTCAATTTCACAAAATAACTAACGTGGGTTCCCAAATACATGGCTCTAACTAGCTTCCCTTCAAAGCAGTTAGTTAATACATTGGGGTGATAAAGGGAAAGTTGAATTTTCTCCGGACGCACACTTACAACCACTGGTTGAGATGGTTGTGTGGGTGTGTCTTGATTGCGGGCTACGGCGATTTTTAGTCCTGTTGTTGTCTCTATGTGTACCCTAAAGGATTCCACAGTAGTTATGTTACCACTGAATAAATTAGTATCACCAATAAAATCAGCAACAAAAGGAGTTTGGGGATGTTCGTAAATTTCTCTAGGAGTACCCACTTGCTCGATTTTACCCTGATTCATCACCGCGATGCGATCGCTCAAACACATAGCCTCTTCCTGGTCATGTGTCACCATGATAAAAGTCAATCCTAAATCTTGATGTAAATTGGACAACTCAACCTGCATATCTTTACGCAGTTTTAAATCCAAAGCCCCCAAAGGTTCATCTAGTAATAGCACAGTGGGGCGATTAACCAAAGCCCTGGCCAGAGCTACCCGTTGTTGTTGTCCACCAGATAGTTGACTGGGAAAGCGCCGTTGCAAACTCTCCATTTTTACTTGAATCAAAGCCTCTTTTACTCTGGTTTCGATTTGTGATTTAGGAAGTTTCTTGTGGAGGCGCAGTCCAAAAGCCACATTATCCCACACATTCATATGGTTAAACAGAGCATAGCTTTGAAATACCGTATTCACCGGGCGGCGATAAGCAGGTACATTGTTCATAGGCTCACCTTGAATCAATACCTTACCCGCATCCGTCATCTCAAACCCTGCTATTAACCGTAGTATAGTTGTTTTACCACAACCAGAAGGGCCTAAAATACTAAAGAATTCCCCCTTTTTCACATCCAAATCTACTCCATGTACTGCCGGTTCTTTGTTAAAAAACTTGAACACGTAACGCAGTTCCACATCTAATGACTGGGATGTTCTGATGGGATTTTGGTTTTCGGTGACAGTTTGGGCCATAATCTTCGGTAGAATGCTGTGATATGAGATGATTTTGTTAGTTAGTGTAATATATTAAAGCTCATAATTCCGTATCAAACACTTAAAAGATTGGAGAAAAAATTAATTATGTTATGTAGTGTAAAATTGGGTTCTAAGTTCATAAGTCATGCGATCGCTTGGAAACTAATCCCTTTATAAGTATTTAGCATAATACTATACATATTCATAGTAGTTTAAAAAAAATTATTTGTTTTATTTGTTTTAAGCTATTGTGCTGCTAAATCCAATAATCTCTATTTCATAAACATATTTACTGCGGGCATCCTGCCCGCTACTGGTATACAAATTAAATGCGTAACAGCTTATGACTCTATTGCATCCTACTCCACTTAGCCAAAGAAACAATACACGTACAGTCGGACGTAATTTTCAGTCTGTATTTCTAATTGCATTCACCCTACTAACCACCACTGGGATAGGGGGGCGATTGGCATACTTACAAATTATCGAAGGAGCCAGCAACCGTGCTAAAGCAGAGGCTAACCGAGTGCGGATCATTGCCAAACAACCAGAAAGAGGCAATATGTTTGATCGCAATGGCAAACTTTTAGCTAGTACACGTTATCCCCGTTCTGTCTATTTGTGGCCTATGTCCCATGAGAAAGCCGGTTGGTTGGTGACTGGTTCACGTTTAGAAAAAATTCTGGATATCCCCAAAGAAGAAATAGAAAAAAAATTACAAGCAGCAGGACCCAACTCTTCTTCACTAGTTCGTATTGCTCGTGATCTGAATGAAGCCCAAATTACTGGACTCAAAGAGTATGAAAACGAACTACAAGATGTAGAAATACATACAGAAGCTGTGCGCTACTACCCCCACGGTAAAGAATTAGCTCATGTCCTGGGTTACACGCGAGAGTTGACACCCGAACAATTAAAACAAAAACGGAAGTTAGGCTATCGCTTGGGAGATGTGATTGGTCAAATGGGGGCTGAAAAAGCTTATGAAAATACTCTCCGGGGTGAATGGGGGGGTCAACAAGTAGAAGTGGATGGCGCAGGTCGTCCCATTCGGGTTTTAGGAGAAAAACAAGCAAAACCCGGTAATGATATCAACTTAACCATAGATTTAAACCTGCAAATTGCCGCCCATAAAGCTTTAGGCAATTACAACGGTGCCATTGTAGCCATTGACCCCAAAAATGGCGCAGTGTTAGCCATGGTATCTCGTCCAACCTTTGATCCCAATATCTTCTCTAAACAAAAACTCTCCCAACAAGATTGGCAAAGTGTCCAAGGTGAAAACCACCCCCTAGTCAATCGCGCCCTCAGTGGTTTTCCTCCCGCTAGTACTTTTAAAATTGTCACCACCGCAGCTGGGCTGGAATCGGGTAAATTTTCTCCCAGCACAGTCTTACAAACCTACGGTTCCCTAACTATTGGCGGAACCAGATTTGGTGAATGGAATCACGCGGGGTTTGGTCCTTTAGGTTTTGTGGGAGCGATGCAGTGGAGTAGTGATACTTTCTTTTATCAAGTTGCTAAGGGGGTAGGTGGCCCAACTTTAATTGAATGGACTCGTAAATTTGGATTTGGTAAAAAAACCGGCTTTGACTTTACCACAGAAGAAACAAGGGGTTTAGTACCTGATGACAAATGGAAACAAAAGACCTGGAAAATACCTTGGAGTGTGGGCGACACCATCAATATGTCCATTGGTCAAGGTGCTTTACTGACTACTCCTTTGCAAGTTGCGGTGATGTTTGCTGTACCCGCTAATGGCGGCTACCGAGTCCAGCCCCATTTACTTAAAGATAATGAAGAAGCAAAAAGCTGGCGAACATCCGTGAATATGAAGCCGACAACTATTAAGATTCTCCGTGATGGACTTAGAAAAGTAATAACTGAGGGTACTGGTAAAGTTTTAAATAAGCCCACACTCCCGCCAGTAGCTGGTAAAACCGGGACAGCCGAAGCATGGCAGCGTGGAGTCAAAAGAAATCATGCCTGGTTTGGTGCTTATGCACCAGCAGATAAACCAGAAATCCTGATTGTAGCCTTTGCCGAACATTCGGGCGGTGGTGGAGGTAGTACTGCTGGACCAATGGTTTTACAAATCATGGAAGATTATTTTCAACGCAAGTAAGAAACGTCAGTGACGCTGGAATCCCACGCCTTGATAGCGTGGGGAGTGTCAAGCATCCTATGGTTTTTGAGTAGAAATTGCTAACCTTGCCCCTTTTACTTGACGCACACGATCCATAATTGCCACCACCTGACCATGCCCCACTTGCTCATCAGCATTAATAATTACTAAGGCCTCTGAATTAGAACCAATCATAGCCCGGAGTTGTTCTACTAATGAATTAATTGTACTAGGTTGACGGTTAAGGCTAATTACTCCTGTTGCGTCTACTGTAACCGTGATTTTCATGGGAACTTGCTGTTGTGTGGCTGTGGTAGCTGTAGGTAAATTCACAGGCAAACCCTCAGACCGAGTTAAAAACAGCGTTGACATGATAAAAAAGGTTAAAATAGCAAATATGACATCAATCATCGGTACGATGTTGATCTGTGTTGGTAAATCTGGTTCATCTGGTAGGCGCACAGGTTTTCTCTCCTCCTTCGTACCGGCGACGGTAAAGTAATTCTAACTGTCCCCCATATTCTTGAATCAGTGCCATTTGGCGGACGTATAAACCTCGAAAGGAATTGGCAAATAAAAGTGTAAATATAGCAACTACTAAGCCAGCCGCAGTAGAAACCAAGGCTTCACTAATACCAGCAGTTACGCCGGCGGTTTTCGTACCCCCCACATCACCAATATCCAGGGAAGCAAAGGAGGTGATTAACCCTAATACAGTACCGAGTAGACCTAATAGTGGTGCCAAACCGATGATGGTTTCAAAGATGTTTTGAAAGCGTTTTAGTAAAGGTATTTCTGCTTGGGCTTCACTTTCTAATGCTAAACGAAATTCTTCCGGTTTCGCTTCTTCTAGTTCCAAAGCAGCCAGAAAAATCCTTGCTAAAGGCAAATCTGCATTTTTTTGTAATTTATCCATGGCACCAACTACATTATCCAGGCGATAAAGTTTTAACACGTCTCTAATGACAGTGTTTTGACGGTTGCTGATTCTCACCCAAAACCAGATCCGTTCAACAATCAGCGCCACTGCTAACACGGAAAACCCAAATAGCGGCCACATCACCACGCCGCCTGCGGTAAACAGATTATTAATTCCCATCGTGCCTTTCACATCATAAGTAATACAAACCCACATGAGTAGAATCTTCGGGTAAGTTGATACTTTTAGTCAAGAGGGGATAAATTTATTTATGGCAAAATGTGGTAAAAACTGGGAAATATCGGCTATGGTAATTAGGTAAATATCTAATTTAACAGGAATTTATATCATGTTGCTATCATTTTGGGGTGGAGTTGATATTTCTGGCTTTGTAGAATAATTCTAAACTATGGCGATCGCCGACAAAACGCCAGTGCCAAGGTTCATAACTAACACCTTGGGAATTATTGGCAGGAAAAGACATTTCAAAACCAAAACGAGCAGCATTTGCTTGTAACCACTTAAAAGCTTTTGTGTTTTCAAAGTTGGTTTGTAGATTAGTGGCTGGTACTGTCCCATCCCCTATATCCACAGCGTAACCTGTGTGATGCTCACTATGTCCAGGGGGCGCGCTGACAGATGCTCTTTGGGACGGAGTTTGATTGCGCCTAGCACCAACACCAAAAAATAACTCTTCCTGATTTTTAACTGAGCGAAAAGCAGAAATTGGTACTAAAATTACGCTTTCCCGTCGCGCTGCTTGTGCCATGGCTTGATACTTTTGTGCAGCAGCTTTTCTCATTTCCATCCGCCCATCTGCTGTAATGGGCAATAGTTCTGACTTTGGGGCTTCTGAGTATCTCAAATGACCCAACAGGGCATCAACATTTTTATCTTGACTTTTGACAGAATCCCTCGGTTGTGGGGTTGGTGTAGTTGCTGGACTAGGTGATGAATCAAGATTAGTTTGATTAGTTTTAGGGGGAACCTTGGGGGCGACCACAAAGAACCAAAAACCAGCAACTAAGCCCATCAGAACTAACCCTCCCACTCCTACCATCAGCAAAACTACACTGGGGGGGAGTGGCTGGGATTTTGCTTCAGGGCTATCGCGCAAAGCCTCTGGGATATCTTCACCAGGGTTATCTGAGAAGTTATGGGGTTGTCCAGAAAACCGGGCTTTATTCAAGAATCAACTCCTGCTTTTGTGCAATACTCACCAAAGATTGTAGACTGGACACAAATAAACATCTTCCGTAGTCTTTATAATCTATTATTCCAGGTAACAATCTTGGCTAACCTCCTAGAACTATACGTCAAACTCCTAGGACTAGTCCTAGTGGGCTTTATTCTGGGACGAAAACTACCCAACACAGTTCCTACCCGTATAGGTAAATGGCTGTTTTGGGTGGGAGTACCTATAAGTATTGTAGCCTTTCTACATAATGCTGATTTGTCAGGGCGGATTTGGATCGCCCCCGTCATCGCCCACCTAGCTATTACACTGGGGGGATTTTTGGCTTGGTTAGCAATGAAAGGGCAGGCTCATTTGACAAAAACTATCCCCCAAAAGTCAACTCAAGGTAGTTTGCTTTTAGCAGCGATGGTGGGTAACACTGGTTATCTTGGTTTCCCCATCACCTTGGCATTAGTGGGACAAGAATACTTTGCCTGGGCTTTATTCTACGATATGTTGGGGTCACTGTTTGGGGCTTATGGTTTAGGGATAGTATTAGCATCTCATTTTGGCAATCATGTCAGGAATTATTGGCAAATTGTCCAGTCAATTTTAATTAATCCTGCTTTATGGAGTTTCGGCTTTGGCTTGCTATTTCGCGCAGTGCAACTCCCTCATATCCTTGAATATAGCTTAGAAAAATTAGGTTGGAGTGTAGTTGCTTTAACTTTAATATTAATTGGTATGCGACTTTCCCGGCTTACCTCATGGCACCGTCTACCACAAGCAGGGATGAGCTTGACTATTAAAATGTTAGTGGTTCCCTTAGTTATTGGCGGCACATTACCATTCTTGGGAGTGACGGGAGAAGCAGCACAAGTAATAGTTATACAAATGGCTATGCCTCCAGCCTTTGCTACATTGGTAATTGCCGAAACTTTTAATTTGGATCGGGATCTGGCAGTTACCTGTTTGGCGGTGGGTTCTATGATGTTACTACTTACTCTTCCCCTTTGGCTATGGCTGTTTTGATTTAGTCTACTTGACATACTCACCGACCTTTAAGGTCGGTGATTCTTGACAGTTCACAGTAACTCGCTGCCGAAACAGTCTTACAGTCACTCCCTGTCCATTTTAGGTAGTGCTGATGCCCCATGCCGACCATTTTTATACAGGACTTACGCAACTGGCACAGGCGATCGCTATATTATAGTATTTATGTACTGAAATAAGTGACACAACTAGCACAAATAGTGGGCGGGCTTCGCGGTAGCAAAGCGACAAATTGAATCAAACCAAACACATAGAAATACTTGGGCGTTTGAGTTGCTCAATTAAATAATTAGAAAGCAATTTCTGC
>NZ_JANQDH010000051.1 GCF_029891735.1 Chrysosporum bergii ANA360D | reverse complement strand
ATAAGAAAATTCTACAACCCTTACTGTATAAGGCTTATAAGGTTTGACCCTCCCTATAAAACGCTGTAACTGTTATACAGTAAGGGTTCTAGCCTCTAATATTATTATGCCATATTTATATCAACTTGTTATAGTACTTATCTACGTATTACACAAAATTACTTTACGTAGTATATTGACGCGGGTTAATTTTGGGTTAAAGTAGGTTTTATAGAGTTTGGGTTAAACCCATAAATTTCCTAGAAGTCTTATACAGTAACAATCGGGATGACAGGATTTGAACCTGCGACATCCTGCTCCCAAAGCAGGCGCGCTACCAAGCTGCGCTACATCCCGGAATAGTTAATTTAATTTTACCGCTGCTATTCAGCCGTTAAATTTAGCTAAATATAGAGCTTACCAAGAACACAAAACTATGATAGCACGATTAAAATATTTTGGCTAGCCAATTTAATTTTTTGTATTATCAGCTAATACCCTGGTAAAATACAGCTATACTATCAATAGTAGCACTATCCTCAAAATTATTGAGGATACCAGAACATACCTTTAATACCTTCCGGGTCAGACATAAAACCCATCCCCCTGTAAAAATCCACAACATGAGGATCAGCAAACAGAGTAACATTGCTAATTTCTTCACTTCTGAGCTTTTTCAGTACGTATTTCATCAGCGCCTTACCCAGTCCTTTACCTTGAAAGTCCGGATGAACTACCACATCCCAAATAGTGGCGTTAAAGGCGTGGTCTGAAGTAGCACGAGCGAAACCAATCAGCCGTTTTTGGTTTCCCCGCACTTGCCACATAGAGGCTACGAGAAAACTATGCTCAATGGCTTTCTTAACTTTTCTTAAGGGACGACGCGACCAACCAACGGCATCACAAAGTTCTTCTAGTTCATAGAGGTCAATATCTCGATCTGAACTAAAAACTATCTTAGCCTCCTTTTGAGACGCTTCGTTAGTCTTGTCAGAGCTAGACTTGCCCGCAACAGACCCTGTAATTTCTTCAAAAGAGGTTGTTTTACTTGTCGCTACAGACTCAGGACTATTAAACCAAGTTTTCCAAAAACCCATGCCAGCGTGGTTCGGGTAGTATAACTAAATTGGCTTACACTTTCAGTGGAGTGTTGATTCACGCTTAAAAAAGTTGCCTCCTTTAAATACCGTTCTCACTTAAATTTTTGGAGATGTTTCCGGAATTTGTCATGGACTCTGCTTTTTGTAACGTGTTTCATACCAATCATTTCCCATATTAGCATTTTATTGTCCAGCCTAGGAGAAATTTCTCAAAAACCGGAGAGGAGGAAATGAATTTGCATTGATGGGGAATTAGGGATTAGAGATTGGGTAATAATTACATACAAGCCCTTATCCTTAGATATAGGCAAAAAAAGATCAATGCAAGGGAATCCTACACCCAACAATGGCTTCTGGTTTACAATCTTCCACACTGGAACTATTAAAGCGCTTTAACCGAGCATTTCCGCAGTTCTACGGGCAATTTGTGAGTAGTGAGATTCAACTGCAAAATTTGCGGTTAGCTTACCGCCTTTATCAAACAAAGCGTGCGGTGATCGAGTTAAAGTCCGAAGGTAGCAAAAGCGCCCTGCATTTTGCTTACCGCAACCAGTCGTTTCTGCTCAGTGATATTTTTGGTGTATTAGCTGCTTATGGACTAACTATACATGGTATCAGTTTATATGGTCACATTAGACCGCCAATGTTAGTTTTTCTCAAGCTTCTGGTATCTCGTGGCAGTAAAGCCCTGACTGATAAAACGGGAGAAAATGTTTGCCGCGCCATTCGTGAAGCCTTAGCGGGGCGGTTTGAGGTAGAAGAAATGCTGGCAGTAGAATTCAATCTAGACAGTGGACTAGAGCAGGTACAGACAGAGTTTTATGTTGATCCAGTATTTCACCTTCCAGCATTGGTAATTGAGGCTGACAATCAACCGGGACTATTTTACAAAGTCATGTACACCATTTGGCAAGAAGACCTATTAGTAGTCAATGCCAATTTGCTGGTTTGGCGTGGACGCACACGCCTGATTCTTTACTTGTTGGGTCCCAATGAAAGCTTGATTCCTGAATATTTGGGACACAAAATTGCTGAAGGGGTGAAGTTAAGATTGTTAGGTAAATAAATATACAGTCAACTAGTCACAGAGAGGTTTCCACCATGCCAAAAGTTCTTGAGTAGAGGAAAATCTTAAGTATGGCAACTATTGAAATTTTGGGCGTTCCACACGCATACGAGCTAACCGCTCCTACTTCCTATCCCCATACTTTAGTCTTTATCCACGGTTGGCTAAATAGTCGTGGCTATTGGCAACCTGTAATTTCTCGCCTGTCAGTAGATTGGCAGTGCTTGTCCTATGATCTACGAGGTTTTGGTGAATCCAAGTCTCAGCCAGAACCTAATTTTAGTGGGGTGGAAAGTTCTGTCACCTTGAGTTCTAAATCACCTGATAAGTTTAGTTTACCTTTTGATTCTATTTATACACCATCTGTTTATGCTCAAGAATTAGCCGTACTTCTGAAACAGATGAATATTAATAGTGCTTGGTTGATTGGACATTCCCTGGGAGGGACAATTGCACTTTGGGCGGCGGCTCAAATACCCCAATGTGTTCAAGGTGTTATATGTATCAACGCAGGAGGTGGTATTTATCTCAAGGAGGCCTTTGAGCAGTTTCGTTCAGCTGGTCAAAGATTTTTGCAAGTCCGCCCCCGCTGGCTGTCCCATGTACCTTTAGTTGATTTGTTGTTTAGCAGAGCCAGTGTAGCCCGTCCACTAAATCGTCATTGGGCCCGTCAGCGAGTGATTGATTTTGTCATGGCTGACCCGGAAGCAGCACTGGGAGCATTGCTGGACTCGACAACCGAAGAAGAAGTTAACCGTTTACCACAGCTAGTCTCACAATTACAGCAACCAGTGTATTTTTTGGCCGGTAGTGATGACAAAGTGATGGAACCTAAATATGTCCGCCACTTGGCTAGTTTTCATCGACTTTTTCAATACACCGGCGACAATGTAATTGAAATTCCCGATTGTGGTCACTTGGCAATGTTAGAACAGCCAGATGCCGTTGCTGCTCACATCAGGTCAATAGTTAACAGTTAACAGAGTATCTGGGTCATTAATTATAGCATTTCTTAACCACGTGAGATACAAATTTAAAATCTCACAGTCTTGTCTTACAAGCATCTTACCAGCTAAGGACGTACCTCACTTTGTTAAAATTTGCTATAATACAATTTCATTACTTGGGTGAGTGGTAACCTAGACTCAACACCTAAAGTTAAAGGTGATGTATGACCCAGTGATAGGTGATGAGAAGCAGCACAGCCAATCATGGCCGCGTTATCAGTACAGTATTTCATGGGTGGGAACAGAACCCGCAGGTTATGCTCGGTAGCAGATGCCTGTAGGATTTTTCTTAGGCTGGTGTTTGCTGCTACCCCTCCACCAACGGCAATAGTACCAAGACTATAATCCAGGGCGCAGGCGATCGCTCTTTTGGTCAGCGATCGAGCCACAGTTTCCTGAAAGCTAGCTGCTAAATCAGCCACTGGTAATGGTTCTTGCTCTTTTTCTAACTGCTGCACTAACCGCAGTACCGCCGTTTTTAAGCCACTAAAACTATTGTCATAGGGATGATATCCCCCACTTGGCAAAGAAACCTTACCTTCTGGCAAAGTAAAGGCGCGGGGATTGCCTGTTTGTGCTAGTTTGTCAATGACAGGTCCGCCGGGATAACCCAGCTTTAACAACCGGGCTACCTTATCAAAAGCCTCACCTGCCGCATCATCGCGAGTTTCTCCCAAGGTTTCGTAACTACCACAATCTTTGACGTAAATCAAGCTTGTATGTCCACCAGAAACGAGTAAGCTAAGAAATGGGGGGTTTAAACTTGGCTCACTCAAATAAGTCGCGTAAATATGACCTTCGAGGTGATGAACTCCTAAAAATGGCTTATTGTGTAACATTGCCAAAGTTTTGGCCGCAGTTAATCCTACCAACAGCGCCCCCACCAGTCCAGGGGCGCAAGTGGCCGCAATGCCGTCTATTTGATCCCAGTCCAGTTGGGCTTGGTGTAAAGCCTGAGTGATGGCTTGATTAATTGTTTCTAAATGCTGACGAGATGCCACTTCTGGCACTACCCCGCCATATTGACAATGAACTGGGATTTGGGAAGCTACGATACTGCTATAAACTTGACGATTGTTCACAATTGCCACGGCAGTTTCATCGCAGCTGGTTTCTATTGCTAAAACAGTTGCCATTGTAGATTGGTGTTAAGTAAAGATTTGTTAGAGAAGCTTTAACTTTTATTTAGTTAAACTTTACTCCGTGGCCGCTCAAGAGTATCATTACTTGCTAGTTATGCAAATAAAAGAATGTACAAGCCGCTTCGTTTTGTACAAAAAACTTTTTGTTTTGTAATAAAAGGAAACAAATCTATGAGACGATTGTTTGCTTTGATTTTAGCGATTTGTCTTTGGTCTAACTTTGCCCCCCCTGCCCAAGCACTGGGGGCTGACTTAGTACCCTGTAAAGACTCTCCCGCATTTCAAGAGCTAGCACAAAATGCCCGTAACACCACCGCCGATCCGGAATCAGGTAAAAAGCGGTTTGAGCGTTATTCTCAAGCACTGTGTGGACCTGAAGGCTACCCTCACTTGATTGTTGATGGTCGCCTTGATCGGGCTGGTGACTTCCTGATCCCCGGTATTCTCTTTTTGTATATTGCAGGTTGGATTGGCTGGGTAGGTCGCGCTTACTTGCAAGCCATCAAGAATGAATCTGACACCGAAACCAAAGAAATCCAAATCGATCTTGGTTTAGCACTACCCATTATCACCACAGGCTTTGCCTGGCCCGTAGCAGCGGTGAAAGAGTTACTGTCAGGGGAATTAACCGCTAAAGATTCCGAAATTACTGTTTCTCCCCGTTAATTCTGGTTAACTTAGTTCATTTGTTTTGGAGACTAAATTCATGGCTGACAAAGGCGATAAATCCTCCTATTTGCTCACATTTCTTTCTACTGCTCCCGTGGCAGCCACTATCTGGCTAACCATTACAGCAGGGATTTTAATTGAATTTAACCGCTTTTTCCCTGACTTACTCTTCCACCCACTGCCATAGGTAGAAAAGGGAATTTCATCTTAAATATTTTCTGCTGATTTGTACTGGGACTACTCCGCCTGAACAAGTAAAAGTATCACTCAAATTAGTAGAAATATAGATGATGGATCTCGTAATGCTATTAATAGCATTACGAGTTTCATAGTTTAATCAAACCAGATAAATTAATTTTTTTTAACTTCCTAGCTAAAAATATTTTTTTAGCTACAACATTATCAATAATATAAAAATGCCACCATTTTAATTGAAAGGCCAAGACAAAATATGACCAAAGCAAATTTATCCAAAAATCTCCCCAGCGATGCTAGAAATCGTGAGGTTGTGGCCGCAGCAGGACGTGATCCCCAGCAAGGAAACTTAGAAACCCCCATTAACTCCTCTCCCTTGGTGAAGTGGTTTATTAATAACTTGCCCGCCTATCGTCAAGGTCTTAATCCTTCCAGACGTGGGCTAGAAGTGGGTATGGCTCATGGTTACCTGCTATTTGGACCTTTTGCTAAACTGGGACCGCTACGTGATGACATTCATGCTAACTTAGCCGGTTTACTAGGATCTGTTGGCTTAGTGGTGATTCTCACTGCTTGCCTATCTTTGTATGCCAATAGTAATCCCGCCAAAGCACTGGCTAGTGTAACTGTACCAAACCCACCAGTAGATGCTTTTAACTCCAAAGAAAACTGGAATAATTTTGCCAGTTCTTTCTTAATTGGTGGTATTGGCGGTGCCGTGGTCGCTTATTTCTTGACTAACAATTTAGGACTCATTCAAGGTCTATTTGGTTAATTTAACTAATTGATTATTGGGCATAAGGCGTTGGTAATAGCTAATTGTTAATTATGTTTTAGTATTACCCATGCCTGATGTCCCGTATTTGATTGTCAGGACACAAACGAAGAGCGGGGCTTTTCCTTTGTGTCCTTGTTAGTTGGGCGCAAACAATGCTTAGTAACAATTTCTGATGAAAGGATACAAAGAGATCCTATGACTATCAAAAAGTTTCAGCTATCCAAATAAAACTGCTTCTATGGCGTTGAGAGCATTTTCTAAATCGTCATTAACGATTTGAACGTCAAATTCCTCTGCGGCTTGAATTTCTTCTTCGGCGCGACATAGGCGACGAGCGATCGCTTCTTCCGAATCTTGAGCGCGTCCACGTATGCGGCTCTCCAATTCATTCATGGAAGGGGGTAAAATAAAAATGCTGAGAGCTTTAGGGAACTCAGACCGGATTTGCCTTGCTCCTTGTAGTTCAATTTCCAGCACCACCAATTTACCAGAGTGAACCTGGTTGAGTACAGCCTCACGGGGTGTTCCGTAATAATTACCAGCAAATTCTGCCCACTCTAAGAATTCACCTTGGGCTAGTAATTGTTCAAACTTAGTGCGGCTAATAAAGTAATAATTTTCGCCATTGATTTCCCCTGGGCGAGGAGAACGAGTCGTCACGGATACAGAATAGTAAAGTTCCGGATGACGTTTTAACAGCTCTTGCATTAAAGTTCCTTTACCAACTCCACTGGGGCCAGTTAAAACAATTAGCCTACCTGGAGAGGAGCTTTTTTTGGTGGGAGCATCACTTTGGATAGGTAAAACTTTGATCATCCATTGAAACCACAAATTAGTTAATAGACATTATTCACGATTGACGCTCCCCCAGGCTTTAGCCTGGGGATTCTTGAAGAGTCCACAAACTGACCTTCAATGGTGCTGGCAAAAACACCCTAGACGCTCAAAACAATTAACAGTACGAAAGGTATTGCTATTGCGCTTACTTTTATTTTTTGGTTTTCCGAGCCCATCGCCATACCAGTTAGGTACGCTCAACATCCTGCCATTATTTGCCCTTTAACTATTCCAATCAAATTGGATATGTCCGTTGCCGGGATTTCTCCGTACTAGGATGAATCATCACGTAGATGGTTATTCTTACTCGCTTTGTCCATTATACCACTGTGGCTAAAGCCAATCAATCGCTTTAATGCGACTAAAGTCCCTATCGACTTATACCCATGTCTGAAGCCAGGGGCTTGCGTCTCGTTTTATGGTCATTAGAGAAACCTTTGACCAACGAATTTGTAGCACAGGTGGCAGAAAGCCTGTCTAATTTACATCCTACTGCTGATCTGGCGCAAATAGGGACGGGGTGATTAACCCATATGCAATCAATTATCTGCGCTATGGTGATCGCGGGAAATCACAAACCTATTGGCTACCGTTTCCGGTTGAATTGCCGACAGAACTACATGGCTAGAATCAGTGATAATCACAGCCCTTGTGCGGCGACCATAAGTTGCATCCACGAGTTGACCTCTATCCCGTGCATCGGTAATGATCCGTTTAATGGGGGCAGACTCTGGACTGACGATAGCAACTACTCGGTTGGCAGAGACAATGTTACCAAAACCAATGTTAATTAATTGTATTTCCATAAAAAAAACAGACACCAAATCTGGTGTTACGAGCTAGTAAGGTAATTATTCCATGTTATCGCCAAAAAACAAGAGTTACAACGCCTTAAATCTAGCCAGCCTGAGTTTTTAATTGACAAATGGTTTTTTAAGCTAATAAATAGCTGAATGTGATTAAAATATACCCCAGGGTGTATGCAAAACTGTCAAACTACAATCTAAGTAATTCAGGTAAACTTATTTTAAGTTAAATTTAGGTTAGAAATCAAATTAGAAGAGGATATTACCACATCTAGAGACTGTAATCAACAAAGATTCTTTCTTCTACCCATACATTACTCAATTACTCAATACTGCATCTGCTCGCCTTGACAAACATATAATAACTGTATTATAATAAAATAGTTTGAAAGGTCTTTAAGTAAAGTCTATCTTTGTCTAGGTTTTATAGGGCAGTGTCAACCCTGCTCTAACAGTTTTATCTTTTGCCACCACAGGTTTAAGGGATAATAAAGTATGGGTGCCCAAAGGCTACTGAGAATAGCAGAGGCCAGAACCGCCCGTTGATAATATGCCCAAATATACTCAACTTTGGGTAGGCTTTGCCCCCCGTCAGCATCGCCCATGAAACTTAATTGCAATCCAAAGATACTTTCTGCCAGAATTGCCATCACAAATACAATTAAGGCAATAGAAATAAAATCTTCTTGAATTAAATGCTGCTTTCGCACCAAACCAGTGAGAAAGCCCACAAAACCCAGGGTTATGGCATGGGTCGGTTCTGGTGATGTCATAGCATCTTGAAGTAGTCCCAAAACTATACCGGCTAACATTCCTTGCCAAACTGATCGCTTTACACTCCAAGCTACTACCCAAATTAACAGCCAATTGGGACCAATTCCTAATAATTCCATACCTAAAAAGCGGGTTGGTAACATTAGTAAACAAAACAGCACAGACCCAACTGTTACCACCCAATTTAGCAATTGACGTACAATGGGATGCCAGTGAGCAAGAGGCTTATTTAAAATTTTCAATTTTCGCCGTGGACCTGTTGACTTTCTATGCCTGCTGCCCCTAAATGAAGCCATGTTGATTATTTTAGATTTTAGATTTTGGATTTAACGAACCGCAAAGCTTCTACTGATGATCATAGTCGAAGCAGACGCAAAGGGCGCAAAGGAGGAGGTTTTATAGGGTTTTTAAAGACTAAATTCCCGGTTCTCTGTTCCCTCTATATTTAAATTTTGGCTTTGCCTGTTGTGTGTTTGTCAGCTATGCCTAATCGATACCCTGTTTGAACCGACATACAACTACCCAATCTAATGAGAGTATGGGCGGTAAAAGCTCAACTTTTGCCACTGATACTGAAGATTGCTTTAAATCTAAAGACTTAATTCTTCCCACTGGTACACCAGATGGAAACTTCTGACTATAGGTAGATGTGGAAATTAAATCCCCAACTTTGACATTGGGAACTTTTTCATAAAACTCCAGCACAGCTTCTGCTGAAGAATTTCCTCGCAAAACACCCTTTGCTGAGGTGCGGTTAACTGTTACACCCACTTGACTATTAAGGTCACTAATTAACAACACACGACTAGTATTAGGAGTGACACTCTGTATGGAACCAACTAGACCACCATCAGTTTTGACAATAAAGCCTTCTTTAATGCCCGCATTTGATCCACGATTTAAGGTAACTTGTTGCCACCAGTGACTAGCACTGCGTCCTACTACCCGCGCTGCAATTGGGCGGGATGATAGTGGCGCTTTCTCAACGTAACCCAATAAATTTTGCAGTTTTTCATTTTGACTTTCTAAATCAGCTATGCGGGTTTGCAACTCCCAGAAGCGAGTGTCATTAAGACCTTCTTGTGGACTTGGACTAGGTTGTAATATTTGCCAGGGACGACCAAGGAATTGGTACATTTCCAGCAGTAAATGCCCCTGAGTCTGTCTCAGCACCCACGCACCACTGATAACTACAGTTAGTAAACCGAGTTGTAGTAATTTACGATTCCACGAACGACGTACAGTAACCATCTATACCTATTTTATGAATTTAAAAGATATCAGATTCTATTTATATCAAAACCAAATTCAACTCAAATAGAACCTAATACCTGATATTTCTAACTACAGATTGCGAGAACGTCCACTGAAAACACGTTCTAGCTGCTTAAAATTTTCTAACACACGACCGGTTCCCAGCACAACGCAACAGAGAGGATCGGCAGCAATGTGGGTAACAATTCCCGTTTCATGACTAATCAGGGTGTCGATACCTTTGAGCAAAGCACCACCACCAGCTAACATCACTCCCCTGTCAATAATATCCGAAGCCAATTCTGGAGGCGTGCGTTCCAGTGTCCGCTTCACTGCTTCTACTATCACTGATAGCGGTTCCAACATACATTCACGAATTTCTGGACCTTTGAGGGTGACAGTTCTTGGTAACCCAGAAAGCAAGTGTAAGCCTCTGACTTCCATCATGGCATCATTATCATCGTGAGTCGGATAGGCAGACCCAATGCGAATCTTGATATCCTCAGCAGTTCGTTCTCCAATCACTAAGTTATGAGCTTTTTTCAAATACATGATGATTGATTCAGTTAGTTCATCGCCTGCGATGCGTACTGATTCGCTGATTACGGTACCCTGAAGACTCAGCACTGCCACTTCTGTTGTGCCACCACCAATATCAATAATCATATTGCCTGTTGCTTCGGAGACAGGTAGCCCTGCTCCTATGGCTGCTGCTATCGGCTCATCAATTAAATACACTTCTCTTGCCCCGGCTTGGGCAGCCGCATCCATCACAGCCCGTCTTTCTACCCCGGTAACACCACTGGGTATGCCAATGACAATTCGAGGTGAAATCAAAGATTTACCCTCATTCACCCGCTGGATGAAGTGTTTTAACATCAACTCAGCTGTATCAAAATCAGCGATCACTCCATCACGCAAAGGACGGAGGGCAATCACATTTCCGGGTGTACGTCCGAGCATTTTTTTTGCTTCTTCTCCCACTGCCAGCGCTACTTTTTCATTTTGATCTATAGCAATTACAGAGGGTTCTTGAAGTACAATACCCTTACCAGATACATAAACTAGGGTGTTAGCAGTACCGAGGTCGATACCCATATCCCATGATGAGCGAAAGTTCCTAAAAAGCCCCACGCGTCTCTACGCCCCTTATTTTCGATACTTGTTGGCTAAAAGCTGTTGTCATTAATAATGCTGGATTTTATTATGTTTTTCATCTTGAGTCCAGCAGGTAAGCTATTTTATATGAATCATTAGCGATCCTAGCTATTGTTGATATTCTCTAACTATTTCAATATATCCGTACAGTTTTTCCATCTGTTCCACTAAGTCCTTGCATTTTTATACACAGTAAATTGTTAATTTTTTAACATATTCTCAATGGTTTCACAATCGGCTATGATAAACATAAGGAAGAAAATAAAAATATATCAGTAACTTTTTAGGAAAAGGTCACACTTATGAGCATTAACATTGTTACCCTTGTTGGTCGTGTAGGCGGCGATCCAGATATTAAATATTTTGAGTCTGGCGCGGTTAAGTGTAAATTAACATTAGCAGTTAATCGCCGATCGCGTAAAGATGACAAACCCGACTGGTTCACCTTGGAACTTTGGGACAAAACAGCAGAAGTGGCTGGTAATTATGTCCGCAAAGGCAGCTTAATTGGTGTCAAAGGTTCCTTAAAGTTTGACACTTGGAGCGATCGCCAAACGGGAGCGACCCGTTCTACCCCAGTTATTAAAGTAGACCAATTGGAGTTGTTAGGTTCCAAACGTGACCTAGGAGGGGATATTGATACGTCTCCAGAAAACTTTTAACTAGAGCTTCCCCGAAGTTTATGGAAAAAATTGACACTCCGCCCGGCTTTAGCCGGGGGATTCCAGCGTCACTGATGCTTCTACCTGCTGTTTACTAATAACTAATTTGCAGCGTCACCGATGCTTCTACCTGCTGTTCACCACCAATTACAGGGGTAGAATAATCTGCACTAGCTAATTTAGAAGCCTCAGCACGCTGCAACAACATAGGAGGTGGAGGAGGCGCACTTGCACCATTTATTTGGATACTCACCACTCCCTTGGACTGGATACCCAAAGTACTGAAAACAGCATTAGCTTGTTCTTGAGCATCCAAAGTGGCTTGTCTGAGTGCTTGTTTTTGAGCAGAGGCAATAGCCTCATCACTAGCAATAAAGCTAACACTATTAATTACTGTTGTACCAACCTTCACAGCTTCATCTAAAAGCAAACCAGCTTGCTCAGTGTTAATACGAAAACTTACAGTATTGTTTGCACTATATCCAGTAATTCTCTGTACATTATTGGTGTAACTATAAACTGGATTTAGACGGATACCAGTAGTTTGCAATTTGGACACATTGCGGTTTTTGAGCAAAGCCACCACGGCTGATGATCTGCGGGCCGCTTCTTGCTGTGCTAACTGTGCTGTCTTACCCTGAACCTCCACCGACATACTAACTTCAGAGAGAGTAGTGGGAATTTTTTCCACCCCGCGACCGCTAACCGTCAGAATTCGTAACAATTTTTCTGGCTCTTGGGCTAAAGCTGGGTGGATAGAAATAATACAGAACACCAGGGCTAATGATAAGGTTTTACCCCAATTACCCATAATGGTAGTTTTATACATAAAAGTTGCACTCTTTTGTTTTTGAGAAAACTAATGTCCCTAGTTTGACACGAAATCGGTCACAAGTAGGAACTGTTACATTTTTGGTAACTAAAAAAATTCAATTAAAACTTTTGGAGATTATTTGATGGCATACTGGCTGCTAAAAACTGAACCAGAAAAATATTCTTACTTTAATTTAGAACAGGATGGTAGAACAGTTTGGGATGGAGTTAAAAACACTTTAGCGCTTAAATACCTACGGAATATGTTGGTTGGCGACTTAGCCCTTATTTATCACACAGGCAAAGAGCGACAAATCACAGGTATAGCAGAGGTTGTCAGTCAACCCTATACTGATCCAGCATTAAACGATGCCAAACGAGTAGTTGTAGATATTCAAGCAATCAGAAAAGTCTCTGTACCCCTGACACTCACCCAAATTAAGCAAAATGGACAATTCAGAGATTTTGACTTACTCCGGCTTCCTAGACTTTCTGTTGTGCCAGTATCAGAATTTCACTGGCAACTGCTAATTTCACTAACTGACAGGACAAGTTGACTACTCCCATTCGCTGGGAGCATCAGTTGAATGGAAACGCAAAAAGGGGGATAATCCCCCTTAAAATCCCCGCAAGGGGACACCACCAACCCATGTAGAGCAAGGATATTGCATTCTACAGTTTAAACCCAGGCATCCCCAGCCACCCTGAAAAAATTAATCATAGCCATTTTCCTGATCACACAAGCCATTATCGGTAAAGTAATTACAGGTTTTAGTGTGTATTGAACCAAAACCTAACATTCACGAGGGAGGAGCTAGAAACCAGGGAACAGGAACCATCATTTCCTCAGCTTGAATGTTCAATTCCCGAGAGTCGGAAACATCCTTTATAAATACCCGTCATTGGAGAATGTCGAAAATAAAAATTTCCTCAATATTATTACCATTCAAAATGTTATATTGTGTGAGTTGATCTATGCGAACAAAAGTTAAATTACATACCTTACCCAAATTAGCCATCAGTGAATGAAAAGTAGTTAGAAAAAAATACTCAAAAGAAACATTGCCGCGTAAGATACAGCTTAGTCCCTCTTGTTGCATCTTACATACTTTACAGGCATAAATATTATATCCTGATAGGATGGCTCAATTACAGGGAATACTAGCAACTCAAGCCATTAATTGTGTCCTTATAGCAGCACAACAGTCACAAAACTATCAAAGAAAAAATTAGGTTGTAACACAGTGACGATTAGCCAATATGTTGAGAAATTGATGGCTCCCACGAACGCAAATCAGGAGAAAGGATTGTGAAAATACACTGGTTAGTACCCAGTACTGTAGGAACTATTGTCTTACTATCGTCGCCGGCTATAGCAGCAAAACTGGAATCTTGGCGTTTTGATGCCAATCAAAACCGTCTGGAAATTAACACTAACGTTGCTGTTCAACCCAAAGCACAACTGATATTTAATCCTACACGACTGGTAATTGATTTGCCCAACACCACCCTTGGAAAGCCGCAGTTGACACAGCCCATTGGTGGTGCCATTCGTTCCGTCCGTGTCGGGCAATTTGATCCGCAAACAACACGTTTAGTTGTTGAACTCAGTCCCGGCTATACCCTGGATCCCCAGCAGGTGCAATTTGAAAACGTAAGTGCGAGTCGCTGGAGAGTACAACTACCAACGCCAACACCAACAAATCCCTCAGTTAACCTAAGCAGACCCCAACCAACAGAATCTTCCACAAACATCTACAACGTAGTCACCCTTGACTCTGATGCTGATACCAAACCAGATTTCTCTAATACAGTTGCCAGATCCACGCCAGGAAAAACTCAAGTTGAGAAATTAATAGTCACAGGGGATGGCTTGTTTATCCGTACTAGCGGTGGCAATTCAAGGGTAAACATTAATCGCAGTCGCGATCGCCAGACTATTTTTATGGATATTGCCGACGCGATTTTATCACCAAGTCTCACAGAGCGAAATAATGAAATTAACAGGCATGGTGTTAGTCGCATCGAATTTACTGCCTTCAACACCCAACCACCCAGTGTCCGGGTCACCCTGCGGGTCAATAAAGATAGCCCAGATTGGCAACTAACTAACAGTAGCGCAGGCGGTTTGGTGGTTTTACCCACACGTGCAGTTAGACTACCAGGAAATCTTACTGTCAACAACACCTCAAACAATCAGCCTACTCCCCCCATTAGACCAATATTCAATAATTCCCCAGCCACGATAGAGGCTGTAGAATTGACTAACAATGATAGGCAGTTACTAATCAGATCAGATAAACAATTAAACGCCACTAGTGGATGGGATACATCCACAGGTTTATTCCGCATCACCATCCCCAACGCTAAGTTAGCGACGAACGTCAGAGGACCTAAATTTAATGCCAGTAGTCCTATCCTCCGAGTACGCTTACAACCTGAGAACAACACAGTAGTCGTGTTACTACAACCAGCAAGCGGTGTACAAATTGGCCAACTAAACCAACTCAGTAACGAGATTCTAGCCTTAGAACTACAAGGCTCACCTGGGCTGAGAATTTTACCACCAGTTGCTCTCCCTCCCCTACCATCACCAACCCAAGGGCAACTACCCACACCCACAGTTCCTCCCCAATCAAAACCCAAGCCCAGTACACCTCCAATACCCAAAACCAGGGCAGTAGTCATGATTGACCCCGGACATGGTGGCAAAGATCCAGGGGCAATTGGCATTGGCGGACTGCGGGAGAAAGATATAATTTTGCCAATTAGTCAAAGGATAGCGGCAATCTTGCAGCAAAACGGTGTCCAAGCAGTGTTAACTCGTGATTCAGACTATTTCGTCAGCCTTCCAGGACGAGTGAACTTAGCACAGCAGTCCAGGGCTGATTTATTTGTCAGCATCCATGCTAATGCCATCAGTTTGAGTCGTCCCGATGTCAACGGTTTGGAAACATATTATTATGACAGTGGTCAGACTTTAGCTCGCTCCATTCATAGCAGCATTCTTCAAAATATTAATGTCAGGGATAGACAAGTACGGCGAGCCAGATTTTACGTCCTCAGAAAAAGTGCCATACCCTCAGTGTTGGTGGAAGTGGGTTTTGTCACAGGTGCTGAGGATTCTGCTAGGCTCAAAACCACAGCTTACCAAAATCAAATGGCAGATGCCATTGCTCGTGGCATCCTCCAGTATCTACAACGCAGATAATCAGACAAATTAATTCCAATATCCTGCCTAATTCGATTCGATGAACTGGGAGTAACTGAGTTTAGCTATTTCGGATCTACAAAAAATTGAGATGAAGTGTGAAAGCTCCTCGCCTCGATTTGGGGTATAAAAAAACGACACAGTAGGTTTTAACCTGCTGTGTTATCTTCTTTTCGGTCAGTAGATTATCACAAAATAGACTTAAAACCCTTGAGGTTGAGTTTTGGAGCATGGCGGAAAAACTTAACCTTCCTTCAGGTAAGGGATGAAAGCCAGTTGAGGCGTTTACCCCTCAGTCATTTTAACTATTTCCTGATTTTATTTATAAATAAAATAAATAAAATGCCTAATTTTCTGCTACATTTTGTATCTTACATCCAAAAACTAAAATCAGTATCTGGCTGTGTATTCATCTTCTATCTTTAACAGTAATTTTGACAATTGTTTTAATCAAGAACCACAACGCGCCCCTGTTGGTGTTTTTGACAGTGGTGTAGGTGGGCTGACAGTTTTAGGACAACTTTATCGCCATCTACCCAATGAATCTATTATTTATTTTGCAGATACAGCTAGGTTGCCTTATGGCATTCGTTCACAAGCGGAAATTCTACAGTATGTGCGCGAAATCCTGAACTGGATGCAAAGGCAATCTGTAAAGATGGTGATTATGGCCTGTAATACTAGCTCTGCCCTGGCACTAGAAATAGTCCGTAGGGAGTTCAGTATACCTGTTCTCGGAGTAATTCTACCGGGAGCGAAGGCGGCAGTGGAGCAAGGAAAACGTATCGGTGTAATTGCTACCCCAGCCACAGCTAAAAGTAATGCTTATCGCCAGGCGATTCTGGAAATTGATCCGAATGTGCGAGTTTGGCAAGTTAGCTGTCCTGAGTTTGTGCCACTGATTGAGCAAAATCGCATCAATGATCCTTATACCAAGGAAGTAGCACGCTCATATTTAGAGCCGTTAATACAGCAAGAAATTGATACCTTGGTCTACGGCTGTACCCATTATCCCCATCTTGCACCAGTACTGCGATCGCTTCTTCCGTCCCAAGTCAGACTAGTTGACCCAGCCGTTCATGTTGTTGCAGCCTGTACACAAGAGTTAGACTTACTTGGATTAAGAAATACATACCCCCCACTACCTACTCGTTTCGCTGTCAGTGGCTGTCCACAACAGTTTGCGAAATCTAGTGTACAGTGGCTAGGCCATACTCCAACAGTTGAGTTTGTTGATTTAACTGATACGGCAGTTTCCCAATTTTAACAAGAGTGTTAGCCTACTGACTATTAACCACCTCACTTACATGAGGGGTTAGTGACACATCTTGTTGGTTTTCTCCTGGGTTACTCGGAGGTAAATTTCTGGGAGGATTGTTTTTGCCGGCTTTCTTTGCCAGAGCTAATAATAGGTAAACTGTAAACAAATATCCAGCAGCAAAAATAAAAGTCAACATAGGCATCTCCCCGTAAATCATCGTTCTATCAGCACCTTTTTTAATGAAATATGTAGTTTTCTTTAAGTTAAAAGAAATTTAACCAATCAAGTGTATGCTTGATGGTTATGGTCAGCTACAATGTAGACGGCCGTAAATGTTTCATCATCTACGGTTAGATAAATAACTATTCAGTTCAGTTTTTTACAGATAGCAGACACCACAACAGCTAAATTGCTTAACAGCAAACTCAACTGCACTCCTCACCAGTCTTAATATTTATTATTTGTGAGCATAACCCCATTACCAGAGCGACATTAGCTTTCAAAAGAAGCTAAAAATTGACAGCAAATAACCATAAAGATACTGCCAAGCTCCGGAAAAAAAAAGAGTATGCGTATGCCGTGCTAAGAATTAAGTAGTAATTCGCTTAATTCTTAGTTGACAGCACTGAATATTTATTGATACTCAAATACAATTAAGTAAAGCTACCACTAGGCAGCTTACCTTGGGAAAATGAGTTCTCAAAAGTTTTAAATTCTTATATTCAAGGGTAACACAATGAGCCTGAGTTTTTAACCTAATTTGGAGTGAATTTTCAAAAATTTTCAGTGGCTGAATACAACCGGGGGAGAATTCCGCCAGATAGGAAAAACTCTTGTATATTTATTTACTCGTATTTTCTCTTCATCTAAATTTAAAATTCTCAAAAAATTTAATTGGTGAAAAGTTACCAATATTCTTGTTACAGGTATTGACATAAAATTCGTTTTATGATAGCGATAAATCACTATTGCCATATTTCTTCACTAGAGAAGACTGAGATAAGAAATATCAAAAAAATATTTGGTGGAGCTAAAGAATATTTTTCTAGAGAGGAAGCATGGCTGTAGACAGTGGCCGTCAAGGTTTCATTCAATTTGTGGTTATTGTCAATCTTAACTGTTTGTCAACAACAGGGAAGAAATACGCGGGTATTCTCTAATCAAAACTTTGCGCTCGCACAGGGTTATCTTAAAATTAGTGTAGGATATGTAAACTTTCGTAACCTAAGCCAGAGTCCGCCCATCCATGACCTTAGCCACCTCCCTATTTACCCCTGTGGAAGCAGACCTGCGACTACTAGCAGACAACCTCAAGCAGCTAGTTGGAAATCGCCACCCCATTCTGTTTATGGCAGCCGAACATTTATTCGGAGCCGGGGGAAAGCGTATCAGACCAGCAATTGTTCTGCTGATATCGCGGGCCACAATGTTAGAAAAAGACATCACCCTGCGTCATCGCCGCCTAGCAGAAATAACAGAAATGATTCACACTGCTAGCTTAGTGCATGACGATGTAGTAGATGAATCACAAATGCGACGTGGTGTGCCCACAGTTCATAGCCTGTTCGGCAATCGCATTGCTGTCCTAGCGGGAGATTTTCTCTTCGCCCAATCGTCTTGGTATTTAGCAAACTTAAACAATTTGGAGGTGGTGAAACTACTCTCAGAAGTAATTATGGATCTGGCTACCGGAGAAATCCAGCAAGGAATAAATTGTTTTGATCATGGTATCAGCATAGAGACATACCTGAAAAAGAGCTATTACAAAACGGCTTCCTTAATTGCCAACAGTTCCAAAGCGGCTGGGTTACTTAGTGAAGTTACCCCAGAAACTGCTGAACATCTATATAACTACGGCCGTCATCTAGGTCTGGCGTTTCAGATTGTTGATGACATCTTAGATTTCACTAGTACAACAGATACTTTGGGTAAACCAGCTGGATCTGACCTCAAAAGTGGTAATCTCACCGCTCCCGTTTTGTTTGCTTTGGCGGAAAAACCAGATTTGCAAGCCCTGATTGAGCGAAAGTTTGACCAAGAAGGAGATTTAGAGCAAGCACTAGGGCTAATCCAAGATAGTCAAGGTATACCGCAAGCTCAGGAATTGGCGGCTTACCATGCCAAGTTAGCAGTTGAGCATCTGGAGGTTCTTGAACCCTCGGAATCACGAGCAGCACTGATCAAGACAGCTGACTATGTATTGAGTCGGCTTTATTGACAAATTTAAAAATTTTAAATTTAAAAATTTTGCCCTTTGCAGTTGCGGTGTATTAGATATATCTAATACATCCCGACTGCAAAATTTATTTATGCAATATCTGGAGGTATGTGCTTACCCTTTTGATGTTGTTTCAGGCGTTGTTGCACGAGATGTTGCAATTCTGTTCTTTGGATTTCTACAGTATGAGTGGTGTTACCCGGCGTTTCTAAGAAAACGACACTATCTACGGGTTCTAATGCCACCAGTTGGAACAAAATGTGGGTTACGGGAACGATTTTAGCTAGCATTTGAGGGTCAAGCCCAGCATATGAAATTAGGGAGACATCTTGTATGGTAGGAAAAGCGTAGATCACGCTTTTTTCCCATCCTGGATTGGCACGATTGCTTAATGTAGTTAAAACCCAGCCTTGTTCGGAATTTTGGACAATATAGTACTGGGAATGGCGTAGTTTTTTAGCGATCGCGATCAATACAGGAGCAATTGCTGAAACAAGATGTGGTGTAATACCATCGCGGGGTGCATTATTAATCAGCAATTCAATTTGTTTTCTTAAATTCATAATTACTTGTCAACGGCTTCTGGGTCATGGCAAAAGCATCTATCCAATTTTCAAACATATTATCGGGGCTAGCCTGCGTTTAGCTTATACGTAAATCTCCACAGCTGACCAATACCCAAAGTCGTAACAGGTTTTGCTCAATTATTTTAGGGTCTTTTGAAAACCGAAACTATGAATTCAGCCGCCACCGCAACAATTCCCACCACAACAATTTCTACCCCAACTGCTCAAGGACAAGATTCTATGGGTATGGAAGGGACATTTCAACTGTTGTACCAGGAGCTTCAGCAATCAAGTAAAGCTTCCTCCCAGAACTGCCATGATGTAGCCAGAAGAATTACCACCGAAGTATACCGGATTTGCCAAGAAAGTAAACGTATTCAGGCTTCCGGTGACGTGCAAAGCTCGGCCATGTCCCTGGCCAGACATCGAGTGCAACAGTGTCTCAGGTACTATCAATTGGGTTCAAGCCGGGGTAGGGTAGAGCTACACAGTACTCTGAGTGCAATTATTTATCGCTACATTAATCCCCCTCAAAAACAGTTAAGTTATCAAGGTCGCCTGACCATTATTGAAGATTTCCTTCAAGGTTTTTATCTGGAAGCTTTAAATGCTTTCCGGAGAGAAAACCAAATGGGTCCCAACTATCGTCCCCAAACTTTACTGGAATTGGCGGAGTACATGGCATTTACTGAACGCTATGGTAAGCGGCGAATTCCTTTACCGGGGAGACAACAGCAGTTAATTATCCTGCGGGCGCAAACCTTTTCCCAGCAGCAACCCCAAGAAACCAATGTAGATATAGAACAAGCCGCAGAAGGTAGTTCTAATGACAACGATGGTTGCTGGGAGGAACCAGCAGTACAGCAATTGCGTTCAGCCATGGCCACCCAATCGGAACCAGAGCCGGAAGAGGATACTCTGCGGTCGGTTGTGATCACAGAATTGATGGATTATCTGGAACAACGACAACAGTCTGATTGTGCTGATTATTTCTCCCTCCGTCTCCAAGACCTATCAACTCAGGAAATTGAGTCAATTTTGGGTTTAACTCCCCGTCAGCGTGACTACTTACAGCAACGCTTTAAATATCATTTGATTCGATTTGCCTTGTTACATCGTTGGGAATTAGTTCATGAGTGGTTGGAAGCCTCACTAAACACTAATTTGGGTTTAACTCCTCAACAATGGAACGATTATACAGGGCAATTGGATGACCAACAGCGCTCGTTACTGAAATTGAAACAAGAAGGACAGGCGGATGAAAAAATTGCCAAAATTTTGGGTTTATCCATAGCCCAATTGCAAAAACGATGGTTTAAAATTCTGGAACAGGCATGGGAAATTCGCAACTCCCAAGTATCCGGATCAAGTGCATCTACTCATGAATAGTGACTCAGAATCCTTACCAACTGATTTACTCGATTGGTCGTTAGCAAATACAGCTAAGACCAACGAGTGTAAATTGGTAGCGTGTCAGGAAATTAACGGGGTAGACAACCCTCTCAAGGAGGCAACCGCCTTTACAGACGGTGAGCCAACAAGGGAAGGACTACCCCAAACCTTTCAATTGGGAGAAATTCCTACTGTGCAAGAACGTTTCCAAACCGTCCTCAAGCGTCGGTTACAAATCCAAGCCGAAAACCAGCCTCCCTTATTCCCTTGGGAGTCGCAACTGGTGGAATACCCAGATTTTGTGAAAGAGCGATCGCTGGCATTAAATCCCAACTGGGGATGGATTCCACAGCAGTCAAAACTAAATCTGCCCATACCTTTGCCAGAAATAGTTTTCCAGGAATTATTGGAAAAATGTCAAAGTTTGATCACATCTTCTCTACCTCTAGGCGCAAAACTAGTCCAGGTAGTTGACGGCTTGTTTCCTAATGAGTCACAGACAATCAATGATTTAGCTGGTTTGGTGCTGAGAAGCACCTATCGTTCTGTGAATACTGTGGATACCATACCTCAAATTCACAAGGATTACTCAGATTTACAACCTCGCCAGCAAATGGCATTGTCATTACTAGCAGCTAAACAACTGCTAGATAACTTGACAATACCAATATCGTCAGCCAATCCAGTGGTAGAGAGACAATGGCTTACCAAGGCAGGTACTCTGGCTTTGAGGGTAGAGTACCAGTCTCAGGATCGGCTGACTGAGTTGAGTGTTAATTGTAAATTACCTACTCATGGTACATTAAAATTGCAAGGCAATGGCAAACAAGCAGTAGCAACATCTGCCACTTCGGGCAATGTGAATTTAGAATTATACTCTGATCAACCAAACCTCACTTATACTCTGGAAGTGGATTTTCCAGAGTTAGACCAACAACCTCTACTGTTTGTCATTAGTCCCGTAATGTAGCTGCAATTACTACTGTTAGGGTTTCAGTTTGATGAGTAGCCATCATATATCAGAAGGTTATCGTGGTTTGAACTCATCCTGGATGAACAATCGATCATTAGGGTTTCTACTTTATTAACAAGCAGTGATTAACTTTTATTTCCAACCCGCAGCGAAAATAACAAATCCATAAGATACTAAAATGGGTACGCCTTGTTTTCGGGGAGTTCCTTTTTTTCTGGAAAAGCACCTCCATACAAAATAAGTTATACCAATTTGAATTAAGAAAGTCAGACTTAATTGCCCCATTCTTGCCTTAATTGGTATTAGTGGACATCCAAAACATGGTCAAGGCATCTTTAACATTCCTGTGCTTATACTTTCAATGTTTAACTTATCCAGAATCAATCAGGTTTTGCGTCTACCCATAGGTCGTTACCGGCGGCAAAATTTCCGGGGGGCAGAATCAACAGAAGTCGAAGATGCCATTGCTTTCAGGATACTAGTATTAGCATTGGTAATCGTGGGAATTGTGGCAACGGATATTGCGGCCGCAACTCAATTTAGTTTGTGGGCAGTACCGTTAAGTATATTAGGTGCTGTGTGGAGTTACTACCATCGCCGCAGTGGCAATATTCCAGTAAAGTTTTGCATCGCTATCGGAATGTTAATTGCATTGGCTGCTTTTTTTGGGCGGTTAGTGGGAGAATTAAATGATACGCGACTGGTGTTAGCAGAGTTATTAATTCAACTGCAAATACTCCACAGCTTTGATATGCTGCGGCGGAGAAGCTTGGGCTATTCTATGGTAATAGGCTTCATTTTATTGGGTGTAGCGGCAACCCTCAGCCAAACTCTGGCTTTTGCACCAGCGCTGCTATTATTTCTAGCCCTCGCCTTACCGACTCTAGTATTAAACTATCGCTCACAACTGGGTATTCAGCAATTAAACAGAAAAAATAACAAGCTTGGTGAAAAACGCCATTTTATTTTAAATTTTAAATTCTTAGTTGTTAATTTTTTGATGATTGTTGGGCTTGGTCTGGCAATTTTTGCAGTTTTACCGCGATTCCCCGGCTATAAACTCATGAATTTTCCTGTCAGCGCCCCCATCAGTGTCCAGGATGATTTTACAGGTCAGACTATTATTAATCCTGGTTATGTCAGTGAAGGTAGGGGCAGTAGTCAATTTGGTAACAATGGTGAGCAGGACGCGGGAAGAGGTGAAGCAGACAGCCTGAATCAGGACTTTTATTACGGGTTTAATAGCAAGATTAACCAGAATCTGCGGGGAGACATGACACCAAAGGTGGTGATGCGGGTGCGATCGCAAATTGAGGGATTTTGGCGGGTATTGGCATTTGACCGCTACACCGGGCAAGGATGGGAAATTTCTCGCAATGACCAAGTTTCTACCCACAGGCGATCATCTTGGTCTTACCAAATTCGCTTGCCTTTACCAATATTTACTGGTCGCTCTCAAGAAATAGTGCAAACTTACACAGTGGTGTCAGATTTGCCTAACTTGATTCCAGCTATGGCTTATCCCCAAGAAATTTATTATCCCGCTCCTATTATTGCAGTTGACAGCGAAAATGGCTTACGATCGCCTGTGGGATTATCCGAAGGACTGACTTACACAGTTGTTTCCCAAGTGCCATACCGCGATCGCACTTTATTAGGAGAGGCTTCTACTAAATATCCCCCCAATATTCAAAATTATTATTTACAAATTCCCCCCAAAATTACTGAAAGAGTCCGCCAACTTACTGAACAAATCCTTACTAATTACAATCAAGAACGTGTAGCCACTTCTGCAAAAACTCTAGATTCAGCCTATGAAAGGGCTGCTTACTTAGCTCAGTACCTGAAGCAAAACTACACCATTCCTGAGAATCCTTTATCATTACCCTTGTTGAAGGAAGATGAAGACTTGGTAGAAGCTTTTTTGTTCAAGCACAAAGGCGGTTATCCTGATCACTTTTCCACAGTTCTCACGGTGATGCTACGTTCTATTGGTATCCCGTCCAGGTTAGTGGCTGGTTTTGGTGCTGGACAGTTTAATCCCTTTACGGGGATGTATGTTGTCCATAACACAGATGCTTACGCCATGACAGAAGTGTATTTTCCTAAATATGGCTGGTTTGCTTTTGACCCCATTCCCAATCATCCTTTGATTCCTCCTTCTGTTGAGGATATTCAAACTTTTAGTTTGCTGCGGCAGTTTTGGCAATGGGTAGCCGGGTGGTTACCAACCCCAGTTACAGGCTTGTTAAATAATGTATTTGCAGTGATATTTAGCTGGATAACTAGAGGTATTGGCTGGTTTTTGGCTTTGTTGTCTCAAGGTTGGCTGGGTGTTTTGACTGCCTTAATTTTGACAACAACAGCGGCATTTTTTGGCTGGCTAGTTTGGGGACAGTGGCAAGAATGGCTTAAGCGTCGTTGGTTGAGAAAATTGCCCCCGATGGAAAGTTTATATCAGCAAATGCTAGAACTGGTCAGTCAAAAAGGCTTGGGTAAGCACCCAGCACAGACACCCCTGGAATATGCCAGAGTGGCATACCAGCATTACCCCTTAACAACGGCTCAGGTCATAGATGAAATATGCCAAGCTTATGTAGGCTGGCGTTATGGTGGTCATCACCCTAACCTGAATCAACTAAAGAAAAAATTGCAAGAACTAAATCAAACCGTGTTGTCTTAGCTTAGATAAAGCATTTTCCGCAGATTGTTTTTCAGCCTGCTTCTTACCACGACCTTTTGCTGTTCCGTAAATACGATTACCCACTAAAACTCTAGCCAGATACTCTGGAGCATGATCCTGTCCTCCGATTCGTTCAGTGATATACTTAGGTAATACAGAGTCGAAATTTGCCTGTACCCATTCCTGGAAGCGATTTTTGGCATCCACATTAGATCGGATTTCCAGCACTGCTTGAGGCACAGAGTCAAATAAATCCTGGATAATAGGACGAATTGTTTCAATCTTGCCGCCGCGATCTAAATAATAAGCTCCCACAACTGATTCAAAAGCACTACTCAATAAATTGGGACTGTGAAATCCTCCATCTTGAATTGCTCCTCTGCCCAGGCGCATTCTCAGGTCTAAACCAACATCAACGGCAAATTTAGCCAGTTGTTTTTCATCCACTAGTGCAGATCTACGGCGAGTCATTTCATCTTCTGCCATGTCTGGGTAGCGAGTATAAAGATAATCACCACTGACAAAGTTCAGTAGGGCATCGCCTAAAAATTCCAAGCGTTCGTTGTCCTTTTCGCCGGGGTGTTCGTTGACATAAGAACGGTGGGTCAATGCTTGCCTCAAAAGGGCTTCGTTGTGAAAATTTAATAATTGGTGCATTTTTTCTGTATCTAGACTTTTTTCAGGTAAGATCCAGAGAAAACGGTGGACATCTCAAAAATTCTTGCAGTACCTCTAGACATTGAAGCTACACAAACTCATTAATGCAGTATAGTACCATTGACATAATCACTCCTTCTAGGTCAGTGACCTAGAAGATCGGTGATTTTTGACGGTTCGCCGCAACCTGCTGCCAAGGTAGTCTTACAGTCGCCCCCGCCCGTTTAAAGTCATGCCAACGCCCCATGCCGACTATTTGTATTCTATGTTGGTATATCAAAAATGGCAAGCTATAGAAACCAAAGCAGCGCTAGCGTGCAAAATGTTGACATTAACGCCCAAAATTATGGATAATTCCCGTGAAACTTACCCTGTTGTATCTCTAGCCAATGATACTCAAGAAAATGGGCTGATATTGCCATCCCCAGTTGAATCTAATTCACTAGATCAGCAGAAACTGGGCAGTGACTTTGACAGAGCGATGATGCAACGGTGTTTAACACTAGCACGCCGGGCTTTGGGACGCACTTCACCTAATCCCCTAGTAGGGGCAGTTGTTGTCAAAAATGGAGAAATTGTCGGGGAGGGCTTTCATCCCCGTGCTGGTGAGCCTCATGCAGAAGTTTTTGCCTTGAAAGCAGCAGGAGTAGGCGCGTCCTCCATTGAAGAGAATCGCGCTCGTGGTTCTACGGTCTACGTTAATCTTGAACCTTGTAATCATCACGGACGCACTCCCCCTTGTTCTGAAGCCTTGATTGCAGCTGGTGTGGCTAAGGTAGTTGTAGGTATAGTTGATCCTAATCCTTTAGTGGGTGGACGAGGTATTGCCCGTTTACGTGCAGCCGGTGTAGAGGTGGTTGTGGGGGTGGAAGCAGAAGCCTGTTATCAGATCAATGAAGCTTTTATCCATCGCATTCTCCACAAACGACCTTTGGGAATCTTTAAATATGCCATGACTTTAGATGGGAAAATTGCTACTACATCTGGTCACAGTGCTTGGGTGACTAACCAAGATGCCCGTAGTGAAGTTCATCAAATACGGGCAGGGTGTGATGCCATAATTGTTGGTGGTAACACAGTCAGAAAAGATAATCCTTACCTAACCACTCATCAGGTAGGAACGCATAATCCTCTGCGGGTAGTCATGAGCCGTCAGCTAAACTTGCCTGAAGATGCCCATCTGTGGGACACCAGAGAAGCCCCCACTTTGGTATTGACAGAACCGGGAAGTTCACCAGATTTCCAAAATTTCTTGCGCCAACAGGGAGTTGAAGTAATAGAGTTAGCATCCCTGACACCGGAATCGGTAATGAAACATTTATATGATCGCGGTTTTTGTAGTGTGTTGTGGGAGTGTGGTGGTACTTTGGCCGCCTGTGCGATCGCCCAAGGAGCAGTACAAAAAGTCCTGGCTTTTATTGCTCCTAAAATCATTGGTGGTAGTCATGCACCCACACCTGTAGATGACTTAGGTTTTACCGTCATGACCGAAGCCCTCACTTTGGAACGGGTTCGTTGGCGTGTGGTGGGTTCTGATTGTTTAGTTGAAGGTTATTTGCCCCAAAAAAACTCATAGTTATCATATTCAATAGTCCATAGCCAATAGTTCTAGATTGTGGATTTCGCTTGATTTTTTTTGGGTTTAAGCAAAGTAGCTATATCTCCTGATCAATCTAAAATCAGAAATCCCCAATTGTTTTACTATTGACCATGGGCTAGAAAAAATTGATTACTTTTAACACTGGCGTTCATAAGCAATATCACGTATGAGGGTTAGCCGTGATTGAATGTAATCACTGAGGTAATCAGTTTCATGGGGATCTAACAATGCTTGCTTTGTAGTTTGTTTGACCAACCATTGTACCAAGCTAGCATCGTCCATCTGCAATAGGATCTTGGTTTGAGAATTTTCTACCACAGACCAAAGCTGACGCAGAATTTTAGGAGTCATTAAGACCTCAAGTTTATCATTAGCTTAGTTGTTTTTAGAGTACACAATTTAGCCAACAGATTCCCCCTGAATATACAACCTGAGACAAGTATTATTAAAAACTTAATACAAAGATTTATAAGTTTATGAAGTTTAATGATGGCAGCACTATATTTATAAATTCACAAAATTTTACTAAAAATATTTTTTTCTATGGCAGTTGTATTTGCTAGTTTTTGGCTCAATTGACGATTTAATGAGCTACTAATAACAATTATTTTATATGGGAATCCGCTTTGATTACTGAAATTACTGGTGGAGACAGGGAACGGACAAAAATCAATAACGTATACGGAGTCTTATAATTTGATATATTTTACTCAAATATTAGATAATCTTTAATAGTAATATGAGCCTCTCGGTATTTACTAATCAAGCACAATAGCGATAATTCAAAGGTTTTCGTTACCCTCTCAGGTGCAAATTATTAACAGTGAGGCTGTGTTGCTATCATGAAGTCAGAACAAATCAAACTAATAGAAAATAATTGTCATTAATCTTAGTGAAAATAAATAATGGTAACGACAGTTGTCTTAATTAACACTTTCATCTCCCTGTTACTACTCTACATAGCTTGGCGAGTGTGGAAACTAAAACAGTGGATAGGGGTCATAGCTGATAAACTGAACGCCTATGAAGTTAAAACTCATGCAGTCCTGCATACAGCACCTGAAAATATTGATATCAGCCAACAAAAGATTCATAGCCTGCGCCTGGGAAACCAAAATCTACAGGCGCAAATCCGACAAATACGTCAAATCATCAGTCTACTATGGTTAGTAAAGCGATTCTGGGTCCGCTCTTTCGGTAAGATAGAGTTGAACAAAACAACCCGTCCCTAGATAACAGCAATATTTCCGAGTGAGATATTGTCGCGATACATTAATTAAATATAATAATTTGAATCTTGCCAGGGTAAAAGTCACACATAAAATGGGTGTAAGGAGAGAAACAATTAAGATGTCTAACAACCGTTCTGGGGTATTTTTTGGCGGTTTCTTCCTGGGAGCTACTATCGGTGCTATAACTGGTTTGCTCGTCGCCCCACGCACAGGACGCGAAACGCGCAAAATTTTACAAAAGTCTGCCAATGCTATACCAGACTTGGCAGAAGATTTATCTACCAGTGTACAAATCCAGGCTGATCGTATTTCTGCCAGCGCACTGCGAAATTGGGATGATACCTTGGAGAAACTGCAAGAAGCGATCGCTGCTGGTATAGATGCTAGTCAACAGGAAAGCCAAACCTTGAAGCAGCAACAAGCTCAAAAAAGCCCCGATTCTTTTTCCTAGCAATTGTAAAGCTCATAAATAGCATAACCGTGATTGATCCCCTGTTTTGGTTGGGACTATCTTTACTCTTAGTCGCCACCAGTCTGACTGCTGTTTTGGTAGCGGCTATACCGGCTTTGCAGGAGTTAGCACGTGCTGCTCGCAGTGCAGAAAAGCTATTTGATACTCTTTCACGAGAGTTACCACCTACTTTAATTTCCATCCGCAAAACCGGGATGGAAATCAAAGATTTAACCGATGATGTCAGTGAAGGTGTACAAAGCGCAGGCAAAGTCGTTAAGCAAGTTGACCAAGGACTGAATACTGCCAAAAAACAAGCTAAAAATCTTCAAATCAGCACACGCAGCTTGGTTGTAGGTGTCAAAACTGCTTGGCAGTCCTTTACACGCCCAAAACCAGCCAAGCGGGTGGAACGCCTACCAATAAGCGAAAAACTGCATGAAAAACCACCGTTAACATTGCGAGAACGAGAGGTACTCAAGCGTAGGGAGTAGAGACTAGGGAGCCTTGACTCCCTAATTTTCATTTTTTCATTTCAAAACCAAGCTTTGCTTAAATACCTTAGATTAGAGTAAAGTAAACAAGTGTAAAGAATTATCTCTTTTCCCATACTCTTTTAAAACAACTTGTTCACTTCTACTGTCTATACTTGTATAAGAACGTCCATGCAGTTTTGTTTTTGGCGACGCGCTCTCGCATCTATTGCCCTATTTTTCTTGGCTGGGTCAATGTGGGTAATGCACTCACCACCAGCACTTGCCTATAATAATCCCGACTTATTACCCAACTTTCAAACCCCAGTTATAGATTTAGCCAAATCTCTCACAGATGTTCAAGAAGCGGAATTAGTCACAGAATTAGAAAAATTTGAAAGTGATACTGGTTGGAAACTGCGAGTATTAACCCAGTATGACCGCACCCCAGGGCGCGCAGTGATTGATTATTGGCATTTAGATGATAAAAGTATTTTGCTAGTTGCCGATGCTCGTGGGGGTAACATTCTCAGTTTTAGTGTCGGGGATGCGGTTTATGAACTTCTACCCCGGACTTTTTGGATAGAATTGCAAACTCGGTTCGGCAATTTGTATTTTGTGAGAGAACAAGGGGAAGATCAAGCCATTTTGCAGGCTTTAAATTCAGTTCAAGGCTGTTTGCTTCAGGGTGGTTGCTCCGTGGTTCCTGGACTACCTCAAGAACAATGGATATTAACACTGATTACCTCAGTGGTGGGGGGAATAGTTTGTGGATTTGCAGCCCACCCCCAAAAAGGAGGACAGGTTATTGCTTGGCAATGGGCTTTAATTTTTTCACCTTTGTGGGGAATTTTGTTTATTGCCTTTGGTATTGGACCAGTGGTAACGCGCACTAATGATTGGTTGCCTTTAGTTCGCAATATTTCTGGTTTTCTCATAGGCGCATTAGTTGCCTATCTGTCCCCTCTTTTCACTCGTCCCTCTTCTAATGCTGAGTCCTGAATTAATTTTTTTTAAGGTGCTGAGTAAAAATCAAAATCCTCAGCACCCAGGTTTCTCTAAAGCTGATAAGCTGAGAGATGGTATCTCGGACATGAATAGCAATGGAATGGCACATAACCGATGCTCAAAGTTTAGCAATCATTGATAGTGAAATAGGTGATCATGTTTTTTCACCGGCAGAGTATGAAATTGTCCGCCGGGTGACATATGCCACGGCTGACTTTGAATATAAATCTCTGATTCACTTTTCTGAGCGTGCGTTGCAAGCTGGTGCAGCAGCTTTAGCGGCACGCACCACAATTGTGGTAGATGTGCCTATGGTACAGGTAGGAATTGCTCAGAATATTCAAAACACTTTTGCTAATCCGGTTTATTGCAGCTTGGAAGCCTTAACACGTCCGCAAAAAGAAAAAACTCGTGCAGCCTGGGGAATTGAAACTTTAGCCAAGCGTTACCCAGAGGGAATCTTTGTCGTGGGTCAAGCGCAAACAGCCTTGACCACATTAGTAGACCTAATTACCTGTGAAGAAATTCAGCCGGCTTTGATAATTGCTACTCCAGTGGGATTTGTGAATGGGGATACAACTAAAGAGCGCTTGCACGACTCTCTAGTCCCTCACATCACAATTAACAGTCGCAAAGGTAATGCGGTTGTAGCATCTGCCATTGTTGATGGACTGGTTGATTTAGCTTGGCAAGCTTATGGACAGGAGAGGACTCAAAGTTAAAGATTTAATTTTTTTTAGTCCTCTTCTATTCTTCGGCGGCGACGGATTGGTCTTTCTGGTTGCTTTCTACGCAAACGGCGACTAACTTCATTAAAGAAGTCCCTTCTTAGATAAGGATAGTCATTCACCCACAAGTCATGGCTGGGGATGTATACATCACTGAACTCTTCAATAATGCTCAAATCAGGACGGTTGGACATAACAATCATTTCTGCAACTTGACCGCGAGCAATAACTTTGTGAGCATTACGTAGTGGTGCTTGTAACTCCAGGGCAAATCCTGTACTGTCACCAATCTCTAAATTAATCCGGTTTTCTCGATTTTCAACAATGACTAACTCACCTTTGCTGTTAACTGTTTCTTGTTTGCCGACCAATTTGTCTGTGATCCACCAATCTAAAATTCGACCCCGAAAAAAGCCACTGTATTTATAACGTCGGCATTTTGCGTTACGTATACTTGCCTGAAATACGGGATACCACAGCCAAAAAAAGGCACCCATTACCCCAATGAAAAATGTAATGGGGCCAAATTCTAACTTGAGCAGGACTTCCCCTAAAAGAATTACAGCTATGGCAATTACAGAAATTAAGAGTCGCTGCAAAAAATTTGCAAATTTCCCCGCGTAGTACTGGTATTGTGAGCCAGTGGCAATCAGGGGAATGAGTTGCTCAAATTTTTTTCGAGTTAGAGGGACTAACATAAGTGGTGAGTTTGTTATTTAAAGTATTTTGTCTAATCCGTACACTAACGACTTTAGCTGAGAGACTTGGCGAATTGCCAGCAGCACTCCTGGCATATAACAGGAGCGATCGCTTGTATCATGTCTTAATGTATAAACTTGACCGGGTGCGCCAAAAATCACCTCTTGATGGGCTATCAGTCCCGGCAGACGCACACTATGAATTCTAATACCTTCTTCTGCTAAACTCCCCCTAGCACCTGGTAATTTTTCTGTCTCCTTAACAATGGGACTATTAAAAGCTTTACCCATTTCTCCTAGTAATTGTGCAGTTTGAATAGCAGTGCCACTGGGAGCATCAGCTTTTTGGTTGTGATGGAGTTCAATAATTTCTACATAGTCGAAATATTGGGAAGCTGTGACTGCGGCCTGTTGTAACAGTACCATGCCAATGGAGAAGTTGGGAATAATGAGACAACCCGTACTGGCTTTTTCGGCAAAATCTGCTAAGTCATTGATTTGTTCTGGACTTAAGCCTGTAGTACCTACCACTGGACGAATACCATAAGCGATCGCACTACGAATATTGTCATAAACTCCATCCGGGTGGGTAAAGTCTACCATTACCCCTGGAGGAGACTGTCTATCACCAGCGACATAACCCAGCAGGGCTTCTAATTGGTTAGTAATCGGCACTTCTAAGGGTTCGCTTAAACCCGCCAATTCTCCAGCATCTTGATCTTGATATTCTGGGCTGATGTCAATTGCACCCACTAATTTTAAGTCTCGTGCTTGGGTTACGGCTTTAATCACTTCGCGGCCCATTTTGCCAGCAGCACCGTTAACAATAACAGGGATAGGAGCTTGATTCGTCATAGTTCGAGAAACACTTTATATAGCAATTGTAGAGAGTTTTGTAATTGGTAGTTGGTAATTTTTTCTTGTGGCTGCAATTTTTGAGAATTACTGTTGTTTGAGCCGGTTGAGTGTCAAAATGTTAAGTGTAAAGTGTATTTGCTCCCGTCAGTTATGCCCAAAGCTATTTGGAATGACACTGTGTTAGCCGAAAGCGACAACACAGTTGTGGTAGAAGGGAACCATTATTTCCCATCTGATACTATCAAACAGGAATACTTCCAAGAAAGTAACACCCACACTACTTGCCCTTGGAAAGGTGTTGCTAGTTACTATACCATCAACGTTAATGGACAAACCAACCAAGATGCTGCATGGTACTATCCCAGTGCTAAGGAAAAAGCTAAAAATATAGAAGGCTATGTCGCTTTTTGGAAAGGTGTAAAAATAGAGGCTTAGTTTTTACTCACAATGAGTAAAAACACCGTGACTTACCCAAACTTGGGTAAGTCAGACATGAAATATAAATCTAGTTACATGATTTATGCTAAATAATACTAGTAAATTTCCAGTTGGGTAAGTCCTAATTATTTAAATTTTTAATCAGATGTTGCTGTTTTCGTAAGGTTACTAATAATTTCCCCCACAGCTTGCAATAATTCCTGCTCGTTGTAGGGTTTAGAAAAATATGCCCGCGCTCCTAACTGCATTGCTAATTGTCGATGTTTATTACCACTACGAGAAGTGAGCATCACAACTGGGATATGCTTCAGATCCAAGCTGGAGTTGATGCGACCCAAGAAGCCGTAACCATCAAGGCGAGGCATTTCAATATCACAAATCACAGCTGCAACTTTTAAGCCACTTTCTAGTTTTTCTAAGGCATCTTGACCATCTTTGGCTTGTTCTACTTGATACCCTCCTTTTTCCAAGGTCAGGGCTAAGAAGCGGCGCACATTAATTGAATCATCAACGATTAAAATTGTGCTTTTATGATGATTCGGCGTGGGTGAGAGTTTTGTGTTATCAAACAACAGAAAGGGGGTTTTTAAACGAACTGATGGTAATTGCTGATGTTTGGGAGTGCTTTGATTGGTAGCAATCCAATATAATAAGTCGTTGGTGTTAACTAATGCTAAAACCCGACCGTCACCTAGAATTGTGCAGTTACTAAAACCTGGCGGTAGAGGTATATTACCCTCCACTGGGCGGATAGCTACTTCTTGTTCACCCCAGCAACGGTCTAGTTGGATGGCGACTAATTGATTATTGCCTTTAACTATTAAAACACTGCTAACATTTATGACCGGGGGAGTTTCTAGTTCTGAGTTGTCGTAGCGCGGGCAATTAAACTGAAAGTAACGACCGAGAGGAATTAATGGTATAGTGGTATTTTGCCAATTAATCACTTCTCTATCTGCTATTGAGGATATTTGCTCCTTGGATAGTAAAAATATTTCCTCAATTACTTCTGTAGGAAATGCCAATAACATTTTATTGCTTTCTACTAACAGAACTCGCCCTACGGAGAGTGTAAACGGTAGTGATAAAGTAAAGGTAGTACCAACCCCTAACTCACTGTTAACTGCAACATCTCCCCTAATTGATTTTAGGTTACTACGCACTACATCCATACCCACACCGCGACCAGATAAAGCGGTTATTTGCTCGGAGGTAGTAAAGCCTGGTTCAAAAATTAGTGATAATAGGTCTTCATCGCTGGCATTATTAACTAAAGTAGCATCTAAACCCATAGCTAAGGCACGAGAGCGAATTTTTTGTAAAGAAATACCCCTACCATCATCACGCATAGTAATGATGGTGTGATTGTCGCGTTGAGAAGCTGTAATTTCAACTAACCCTTGTTCTGGTTTACCTAGTTGACGGCGAGTAGTAGGGTCTTCAATACCATGATCAAAGGCATTTCTTAATAAGTGCATGAGAGACTCATTTAAAGCTGCTAAAATACTGCGTTCAATTAATGTATTTTCCCCGGAAACTTGCAAATGAACATTTTTTCCATACGCCAGATTTAAGTCCCGCAAAGCCCGAGGAAAGCGATCCAATATATCAGATAATGGACGCATGCGAATGTGAGTAAGTTTTGTTTGTAGTTGTTTAGATATCTTATTTAGTTTACGCCCTATTTGGTCTGTATCGTCTATACTTAATTGAATATCTGTCGCCACTTCTTGCACTTGGACTATAGTTTCCATAACTTCCTGCGATCGCAGGTTGATTTTGTGATCAACTTCTCCTGTATTATCTTGATGATTATCTCCTATAAATTGTAAGTTTGTGATCTTGCTAAATTTAGCAAATGCCGTACGTAATTCGTGGTTTTCTCCGTCAAGTCTTTGCACCCTCTCATTGAGGTTACGCGCTAGTTTACGTAATTTTTCCAGTTGAGAATTTAACCCATTGCGCTGGATAGTCAGTTCCCCGAATAAGTCGTTAATTTCCTCCAGTTTTTTACTGGGAACGCGCACAGTATTGTCATAATTTTCCCGTTCATTGGTGGTCGTAATTTCTGGATAAAATACTGTACTTTCCTCCTCAATCAATCGTTGATTTGCTGTATCATTGATGACTGTATTTAGCTCAAGTTGTGTGGGTAAACTGTCCCGTTGATTTGTTAATATCAAAGCCTGCGATCGCCGCCATGATTGTAATGCTAACTGGGCAATTTCGGGAAGGCGATCGCTGGTAACCGTGGCTATGTGATACCCTATGGACTGACAAAGACTGGTAAAAGCCGACAATTGCAGCATTTCTCCTAAACCGCCCAATTCAGCCGCCATAGTGGCTACTTGTGCTTGTAAACCCGGCTGGGGACTATCTGTCAATACAGACTCTAGACGCTGCAAACATCCTTCCACTTCAGTTTCAAACAGCAAAAGGATAATATCTTGCCCCTCTTCTGGCGATAACATGGTGTTAGCATCTTCAGGGGTGGGTTCACCCAAGCGCCGGCGTAGTTGGTCAAATACTGGATAACAAAAGCTATTTAACCACTCTTCTTCTATCTCATTGCTTTGTGATAGTAACTCTACTATCTGCCGCAAGCAGTCAATTCCTGAAAGTAGTAAACTTGGTAATTCTGTGTCAATATTTCCTGAATTTCTCAGGGTTTTTAACACTTTCAAACAGTCTTCGAGACGGTGGGCTAAATCACTGAGAGTGGCAAATCCCATCATACCAGCCCCGCCTTTGATAGAATGAGCCGCCCGCAGTGCAGCGTTAATTCTATCTATATCAATGCGGTTACTGCTGTCGATTTGTAGCAAGACTGTTTCTAGGATATTCAAATAGTCTCTTGCTTCCTCCAGAAATTGCATCTGGATTTCCAATTCTTTGTTTTTCCACATAGTTTTTATGATTGAGTCTTAACTGACCTTAAAAGTTGTGATGGTTTTTTGTAACTGCTGGGAAATCTCCACAGTTTGATGGAGAGATTTAGAAACTACATGAGAAGATTCGCTGGTACGTTGTGCAATAGCGCCGATATCTTGCATCAATTCACTAACAGCTTGGGATGTTTGTAACTGAGATGCGGTTGCAGTGGAAATAGACTGTAGTAAAAAATCTATTTTTCGGGATACCTCCAAAATTTGACTCAGGCTTTGCTTCGCTTCTTCGACAATCTGAGTACCTTCCATAACTTGGGAATTACCTACTTCCATAGCCAGAACCACTGTATTGGTTTCTCGTTGAATATTGGCGACAATTTGCTCAATTTCTTGAGTAGCAGAAGCACTACGGATCGCTAATTCACCTACTTCTTCCGCAACTACAGCAAAACCTTGTCCTTCTTCACCAGCCCGGGCTGCTTCAATACTGGCGTTGATGGCCAGTAAGTTGGTTTGGGTGGCGATTTGGTTAATTAAGGACACTACACGAGAAATTTGTTGAGAAGATTCTCCTAGGCGTTTGACTTTCTTAGCTGTATCACCGACGGTTTCCCGCAAACCAAGAATATTTTGCACTGTCAAATCCATAGCTTCTCCGGTCTTGGTGGCAGTGTGGGCTGCATTATTGGCAATAATTGCAGCTTCTTGGGCGTTTTCCGCTATGCTTTTGATAAAATTAGTCATTTGGTCAACAGCATCTAGGGTACGGTTGATTTCAGCAGCTTGGGTGACTGCATCTTCTGCTAATTGGCTAATTGCTGATTCATTATCACCAATTGCTGTGTTTACTTCGGTAGCAGTTTCTTTAACTTGGGTGACAATATCTCTGAGGCCTTCTACTATGGAATTAAAAAAGTCGGCTACCGTACCAATTACCCCAGATGTCACTTCAGCACGCACCGTCAAGTCACCATTGGCAGCCGTTTCTACTTGATTGAGTAGTTCTGTAAGTTGCTTTTGCAATGTTTCGTCAGAGTCTTTTTCTCCAATATTCTTGAGTGCTTGCTGTTCAGTTAAAACCTGTAATTGGGCGGCTATTTGATTAAATTTATTACTTATAACTTTAAACTCATCTTGTCTGGAAGTGTGCCAACGGGTATCAAGTTCACCCTCAGCAAGCTTTGATAAAGCCAACCCCACATTTAAAATTGGTTGTGTAATAGCCTTGGCTAACCAAACTGCCATCGCAGCTGCAACCAATGCTAATATTACAGTCACTATGGTTATTGTTTGCCAGAGTTGTTTTTCAGGTGTAAACGCAATTGCTGTGTCCGTAGTTAAAACTAATTGCCAGTTGAGATCAGGTAAGCCTTGTATTTTCCCAGATGGAACATAGCTAATCAGGCGTAGATTATGATTAATTTTCTCAATTTTGGTGAAAGCATCAAATTGCTTTGCTGGTATTAATTTACCTAAATCCGGATATCCTCCATCTAACAATTCTGTTTCTGAACTCAGGAAAACTTGGCCGGAACTATCAAGCAAATAATATTGACTGCCACTACTGCTATAGTTCTTAGTCGCCTCTGTCAAGTACTTTAAAGGCATAGTAGCTATGACCACAGCTATGGTTTGACCTGTCACTGCATCTTTAACAGGTGCTGTGATATTAATTGCTGCTTTTTCTGGCTGACTAATGACAGGAGTATCTTTTTGTCGAGTTTCTTTAATTAGTGCAGCTATTTTACTATGGTTATTTACAGGTGTGCCTGTGGATTTGACAATCAATTTCTGTCCATTATCAAAAATGGCAATGCTGTCATAAGCTTTGTGAGTCTTGACAAAATTATCTAAAAATGACTGCTGATCGGCAATAGTTGTATTCGTCTTAACTAAGGTATTGGTAAAAAATGGTGATTGGGAGATGATTTGAACATCTTTATATCCCCCCAATATCAAGCGGTTAATTTGTTCTGTTAATTTGGTAGCAGTTGCTTGATGAGATTGATTAATTTGTTTAGTCATTGATTTATGAGCTAAACCGTAGGCGATCGCCCCCATAGCTAGGGTTGGTAAAATCGTGATGGCGATCGCTAATATTGCCATTTTTTTACTTAAACTTAACCGTTGAATATATCCCACCACATAATCACCATGATAATTGTTAGCTGTTTGCTTCTGATTATTACCTAGTAACTCTACCTTAATTTTAGTAACTTTTCCACGTAAAATAAAAGATGTTTCCTTTTTACTCTGACCAGATTTAGCCTTTTTATCACCATTAAACATATTTAATTTTATTTGATTTTTCCTAGCATCTAATTATTGCGAAGAACAGGGGAAAACGCCAGACACTTTGCATCTAAAACCAGCAATATTTCTTCCTCCTTGACAACACACCCACTTAAATAAGGTACTAAACTAGATGCTACTTGTCCCCATGGAGACCGAATATCATCAGACATAAATTTAGTTATACCTTTAATCTCGTGAACAACCAACCCTAACATCAGTGATTCTACCTCAATCACAATGATATTATATTGCCTTAATCTACCGTCTAAAGATTCTAAATTAAGCATTCTTGGTAGATCAACCGCCCAAATTATATGACTCCGCCAATTCATTAACCCTAGTATACAAGGCGGCATATTGGGCATCGAAGTTACCGACTCAACTGCTAAACTTACCGCTTCCTGGGTGTAATTTATGGGCATAATAGCAGGAGTTTGTTGATTTAGTTCAAACTTGAGATAGCTGTTTTCCCAGTTATTTTTACTTGCTTGTTTATCAACCAAAATCTTATAATTCTTCATTGGTATATTACTTTAAAGCACCACTGATTTAATAGCACCCAACAGCTGTTCCCTTGTATATGGCTTAGTTAGGTAAACATCTGCACCTTGTTTCATTGCCCAGAACTTATCAATTTCTTGATTTTTGGAACTGCAGATAACTATTGGTAATTTTTGAGTTGTGGGATTTTTTTTCAGTGAACGGCACAACTCAAATCCACTCATTCCCGGCATGACCACATCGGTAACAATTGCATCTGGCTGTTCTGATACAACTTTTTCTAAAGCTTCTTTTGCACTGCTAGCTTTAATGACATCGCAACCACTATCTTTGAGGTAATAGCTCATCAGTTCTAATTCGCTGGGTGAATCTTCTACAATCAAAATTTTGCCAACCAAGATAACACTCATCGTTCCAACTCCTCAAAAAAACGTTATACCAGACAAGACTAAATTAATCAAGGTATTTAAACACCATCTTCAACAACTCAGGTTGTGTAAAAGGTTTGGTCAGGTACCCTGATGATCTCACCATTTTTGCTTTTGCTCTGTCGATAAATCCCGTTCTACCAGTCACCATAATAATGGGAGTTTTTTTAAAATCTGAATGCCTCCTTAAGAGGGAACACAATTCATAGCCATCTAAATTAGGCATTTCCACATCCAGCAAAACCAGGTCTGGTTTACTACGCATAATTTGCATTAAAGCCTTAACAGGATCATTGATGGTCACCACTGAAAATGTATTACCATCCAAAAAAAGTTTGATAGCATCTAAGACAGTCTGACTATCATCAATACAAGCAATGGTATATAGATTTTTTTGAACGCTGGGCTGATAATTTTGTTGATTTTTATTGACGGCTGGAGTAAATTTTTGACCTGACTGGGTATTTTGCCGACTTCGTAACTGCTTTTGACAATATTCAGCCAGTGACCGCAAGTCTAAATAACAAAACTTGGGTAACTCCTCCCAGGAACTCTCAGCAGAAAACTCATAGTTTCCCTCTTTTAAGGGTAGAAAAGTTTGTAAAACTTCTTTCGCTAATTCACATATCAAGGTTTCTGCTTGACTAGATGTGATATGTTTCTCATTAACTAACCAGCAAATACCTTGGTAATCTGCATATGGCATCGACTGATGTTCATCCTTTGCTTCAAACATCAGTCGCATTTGCACACGAGTGGCGCTGTTAAGCGTAGGGACTTCTTGACTCAATCGCTGTAAATGATGATCAAGACGGTCAAAGAGTCTATGAGAACAAGAGGCGTAAGTCAGTCTACCATCCTCTATATTAATAGACCAAGAAGCTGTTTTTGTAAATACACGTAAGCAGCCAGTAGCATGGCGGCTACTTAGTTGCACCAGTAGGGACAAGGGATGTAGTTTCTGGGGTAACCAGTAACCACTTAGAGGAGTGGTACTCATGTTGCTTTTATTTCTTCACCTCAATTTGTACAGTAGCCGTGCCACTGTTCCCAATTCATTTTAATTAATAGCTGTGTGTATTAGCAAATACAAAATTTACACAACGGTATCTATGGTTAAATCGGATCAAAACCAAGTTTCGACCACGATTAAACCTCATCAATTATTAATTTAACTTTAACTTACTCACTTATACTAATACCGTTAAATATATTTACCGGATTAGCCATCACATTTTTACAAGTGCGGATGAAAGGACTTGAACCTTCACTCCTGTCGGAACTAGAACCTAAATCTAGCGCGTCTGCCAATTCCGCCACATCCGCATTAATAACTCACAATAGCATACAAAATATTTTATGGCAATAGACATGGGAAAATAATTTTCCCCATGTCCCCTTCCCCTACATCACGGCTACACGAGGTAAACGATGCTTAAACCCGCAGAGAATTTCCCAAGAAATAGTGTTTAATGTTCCCGCCCAATCCTCTGGTGAGATGGTTTGTGTTCCTTGTGTGCCGAGGAGTGTGACTACTTCCCCTTCTTGTAAATCCGGAATAGCACTGACATCCAGCATTAATTGATCCATAGTAATTGTGCCAATTTGCGGCACGCGTTGTCCGCGAATTAACACTTGGATTTTTTGGGAAAGACCACGGGAAACTCCATCAGCGTAACCGATGCCCACCACTGCCAGGCGGAGTTCGTGGGGGGCGATAAATTTGTGACCGTAACTAACCCCAGTACCTGCAGCTATTGTTTTAACGTGAGTAATTCGCGCTCTTAGCTGTAACACAGGCTTGAGGTTAATTACATTTTGTAAATGAGGCGCAGGATACAGTCCGTAGATAGCTAAACCCACCCGCACAATGTCGTAATGTAAAGCAGGATTGGTGAGAGTCGCTGCTGAGTTAGCCAAATGCAAGCAACGTGGATTGATCCCCATTGCTTTGACTTGGGCGATGGCCTGGTCAAATCGTCTCTGCTGTTCTTGCATGACTGTGGTGTCGGGATGATCTGCTGTTGCTAGATGGGAATAAATACTGGCAATATCAAGGTGAGGTAAGTTTTGAATTAACTGGACAAATTCAACAGCTTCTTGCCAGTTAGTTCCTAACCTGGACATTCCCGTGTCTAATTTAATGTGTACAGGTAGAGGTGAAGTATAATTAATGGTTTCTAAAGTATTGGAAAAAATCAAGGCTTGTTTCGGACTGCACAAAGTCGCCTGTAAATTCCAGTGAGCGATCGCCTGAATTTGTTCTGGTGTGTTAGTTGCACCTAAAATCAAAATTGGAGCTTTGATTCCAGCTTCCCTTAATTGAATACCCTCTGGAACCGTAGCCACTCCCAACCAACTAGCTCCTGATTGTAGTGCTGTTTGAGCAACTGTGACAGATCCATGTCCATAGGCATCGGCTTTTACCACTGCCATTAACTGAGTACCTGGGGACAAAAACTGCACCAACTGCCCGACATTGTGAGATAAAGCCCCTAAATCAATTTCCACCCAAGCCCGTTGGGATAACCAAGCGTAAGTATTACACTCCTGTTCATCGGTAAAACTAGGGTTTTGTTGGCGATTTAACATTTTTTCTACTCCTCTCACACCACTCTTGGGCATTCACTTTAGATAAGCAACATCAGAGATAATCAGGAAGTTTACCTTTGAACATGGAATTAACACAAGATACTGATGTGCGAGAGTTGCTGATCTTTAAATTAGTTGGGCTAATACTGCCAATTTGGCAGTATTAGGCATTATTCTGGGTTATGGGGTTAAAAATTCTGTTTACCACCGAGGGGCTATAGCCACTTTGAGCCTATTTACTTTTGTCGTTTGGAAAGTTAGCTTAACTCTTGCTACTGTGAGGATTTTCCAGGAATCATCTCCCGTAACTCATATTGATTTTTAAATTATTTGGGAAGTATCATTTCTTCTCATCTTCCAAGAAGAATATTTTTGTGTTAATATATGTAAAACTAATACCTCGAGCGCTAACCAATGGGGAAGGTCTTAGTCCTTAATGCCTCTTACGAACCGCTCAACATCACGAGCTGGCGTCGCGCTGTGATTCTGTTGCTGAAAGGCAAAGCAGAACGCATTGAACACAACGGGAGATTCTTATCATCAGATTTTCCCTTGCCGACTGTAATTCGTTTGCGTCACTATGTACGTGTCCCGTACAAGGAAATTCCTCTCACTCGCCGAAATATCCTGCACCGTGACAGTCACTCTTGTCAATACTGCGGCTACACCGGGGATGAATTGACATTAGACCACGTAATACCGCGATCGCGCGGCGGTGGCGATACCTGGGAAAACATTGTTACAGCTTGCGTCCGTTGCAATGTGAAAAAAGGTAACCGCACACCATACGAGGCTCATATGCCTTTACGTCATCCTCCCAGGCGGCCTTACAGTAGTCTTTATTTCGAGGTGAGTAAACATCTCAAGAGCGGACTACACAACGAGTGGCAAAAATATGTAATTGGTCTCTGACCATAAAACGAGACCCAAGACCCTGGCTTCAGACGTGGGGATAAGTCGATAGCGACTTTAGTCCCAAATTTTCAAAACCTCAAAGAATTGTCACCTGTTGTAGGTGTTAGATTGTCCTGTGTAAATAGCCCTGCATCAGCCAGAGGTTTTCACAGATGGTCTAGGTTGGTTTAGTCCAAGGCAACCAGTCCCTTACAGAGCAGGGACTACTTTTTGTCGCATCTGCTCCCATGGACATCAATCAATCATATTAAATAATAATATATATCGAGACGACGCACAAAGTAAACATCATAGCACAAAATTTGTAAATAAAATCAGGAATATACTTTACTGTCTCCACCGTTGAAAATGGGGAGCAAGTTGATTTTAAAGTCTTATTTACAGCTATTATTACTTATATTCAGGTTTATTGGTGTAATTTGGTAAATTTTAGCAAATTGCTGGCAAATTTAAGTTACAAAAAATAGAGCCAGATCAGTATGCCAACAATCCTAGATTTTTGCGAAGATCAGAATGTGTATCTAAAACAGTAGAGTGTTGGTTGTAGTAGTTCTTAACAAATCAATGGAGGCTCGCTCTTATCAAGATGTCCCCTATACAATTGAATTCTGCCTCAAAGCAATCAAATGGTTTTTTATTAACCACAGAACCTAGCCGAGAGGATGCTGATGTTGAAATTTCACTTACCAGTTCACCCTTACCATCATCCCATGGCGAAGGAAAAAATAGAAAATATTTAGGTCAAAGAGGAAATGCCTTAGCTTTTCAAAAGTCTGAGGAACTGCAAAAGACGCTTTTAGCACACCGAAACGAGCGTCACTTAGTAATTCTACAAGATTTCCCTGACCCTGATGCCCTTTCTTGCGCTTGGGCTTACCAGTTAATAGTTGAGCAATATGATATAAAATGCGAAATTATTTATGCTGGTACCCTGAGTCATCAAGAAAATATTGCCCTAGTTAAACTGACTGGATTACCAGCCCAGCGCTGGACATCCCAAATCCTGAAAAGCAAAGACTTGTCATCTTATCAAGGCTGCATTTTAATTGATAACCAAGGAACTACAAGTCAACTACTCACAGCAGTGCAACAAGCGGGAATTCCGTTAATTGCAGTCATTGACCATCACAGCTTACAAGGCGAATACAAATCAGAATTTATTGATGTTCGTCCTCATGTACGAGCAACATCAACAATTGTTACTCAATATCTGCAATCAGGTTTACTAACCTTAGATAGCGGCATCGCTCAACACGTCAAATGTGCCACTGCTTTGATGCACGGCTTGCGATCAGATACCAATCGGCTGATGCAAGCCCAAGAAGAAGATTTTATGGCCGCAGCTTATCTGAGCCGATTTTATGATGCTCAACTGCTCAACGCCATTTTACAGGCAAATCGTTCTAAGCGAGTGATGGACGTGATCGAGCGATCGCTCAAAAACCGCATCGTACAGAATAACTTTTCCATTGCTGGCGTTGGTTATCTTCGCTACGAAGATCGGGATGCTATTCCCCAAGCAGCTGATTTTCTGGTCACAGAGGAAAACGTACACACCGCAGTAGTTTACGGCATTGTTCACGACGAAGAGGAGTTAGAGGTGGTGATTGGTTCCCTGAGAACTGCTAAACTCACCCTTGACCCCGATGAGTTTATTAAAGAAGCCTTTGGGCAAGACAGCACCGGGCGATTTTTTGGTGGTGGACGTACAGGAGCAGGCGGTTTTGAAATTCCCATGGGTTTCTTATCCGGTAGTAACGAAAATTCCGCCTATGCAAAAATGAAATGGGAAGTATATGATTCTCAAATCAAGCAAAAGCTACTCAAGTTAGTTAATCCCAAGGACAACCCAATTCAGTCTGAATAAGCCCAGTATTTGCCGCCAGAAAAATCTCCGTTAGGGAAGCAAAAACATAACATTGCAAGACCCCTACCCATAAATTCAGCTGAAAGCTAAGAAATAAGCTTTTTAGCTGTAAATTTTTAAATAAAAAAGGGACTGATATTACAGAAAACCTATGGAATTATATTTAATTCGTCACGGTATCGCTGAAGAAAAGCAACCAGACATCAAAGATGAACAGCGATCGCTCACAAAAGAAGGGCGGCAAAAAGCCGAGAAAGTTGCCGAGAAAATTAAAAAACTGGGTTTGGAGTTTGATATAATCCTCACCAGTCCCTTAGTCAGGGCGAGACAAACAGCTGAAATTCTGGTAGCAAATAAACTTAGTAGCAAATGGGAAGAATCTGACCATCTTGCCCCTACTGGTCATATCCACCGTTGGCTAGAAGAATGGTTAGCAGCTAAAAATTATCCCCAAAAAACCCAAATTGCCCTAGTAGGACATGAACCTTGTCTGAGCAACTGGGCAGAAATCCTGCTGTGGGGTGAAGTCAAAAACAGTTTAGTCTTGAAAAAAACAGGTATGATTGGAATAAAACTACCAGAAAGAGGTTCACCTGTGGGTCGCAGTCAAATGTTTTGGTTGACCCCCCCCAAGTACCTGCTGTAACAGCTTTTCAACATTAAAAAAGAAATATTGTCATGTCGGCCACTGTTATCGCGACAATAATTTCTGGTAAGTTAGCGTCATCAGATATTTCAAAAAGCAAATGGTGTTGCCATGATGGTGTGCGAATACAAGCCTGGTTTAGAAGGCATTCCCGCAGCCCAATCGAGTATTAGTCATGTTGATGGGCAAAAAGGGATTCTAGAATATCGTGGCATCCGGGTTGAGGAACTAGCAGAAAAAAGTTCCTTTCTGGAAACTGCTTATCTCTTAATCTGGGGTGAACTGCCAACTAAAGAACAATTGCAAGGGTTTGAGAATGAGATTCGCTACCATAGGCGGATAAAATATCGGATTCGGGACATGATGAAATGCTTTCCCGAAAGCGGTCACCCCATGGATGCTCTACAAGCCTCTGCTGCTGCTTTAGGCCTGTTTTATTCCCGCCGGGATCTACACAACCCAGTCTACATTCGGGATGCTGTAGTGCGCTTGTTAGCAACCATTCCCACAATGGTAGCGGCATTTCAGTTAATGCGAAAAGGTAATGACCCCGTAAAGCCTAGGGATGACTTAGATTATGCCGCCAACTTTCTCTATATGCTCAACGAGAAAGAACCAGATCCTTTAGCAGCAAAAATTTTTGACATCTGCTTAATTCTTCACGTCGAGCATACAATGAACGCCTCGACCTTCAGTGCTAGGGTAACAGCTTCAACCTTAACTGACCCTTATGCTGTAGTTGCTAGTGCCGTAGGAACCTTAGGAGGGCCACTGCACGGCGGAGCTAACGAAGAAGTGATTCAGATGTTGGAACAAATTGGCACAGTTGAAAATGTGCGCCCCTATGTAGAAGAACTACTGGAACGCAAAGCCAAGATCATGGGCTTTGGGCATCGTGTCTATAAAGTGAAAGATCCACGAGCCACAGTCCTACAAAACCTGGCAGAAAAATTATTTGCCAAGTTTGGGCATGATAAGTACTATGACATTGCCGTAGAAATGGAAAAAGTGGTAGCAGAAAAACTGGCTGGTAAAGGCATTTATCCCAATGTAGACTTTTATTCTGGTTTGGTCTACAGAAAAATGGGGATTCCTACAGACTTGTTTACACCAATATTTGCCATCGCCCGTGTCGCAGGTTGGTTAGCTCACTGGAAGGAACAACTGGCAGAAAACCGCATCTTCCGACCAACCCAGATTTATAACGGCAAGCATGAAGTTACTTATATCCCCATTGATCAACGTTAACTAGCGGTTTGATTGTCACCCAAACCCACCACCACCGCTCAAAGTAGATAACCGTTGCCAGTAGGTGAACGGAAGCTTGCCATTGCTTTGTCAGGGGGTCGGGAGATAACAGTTGATTCAGCGGTTTATGTCTGGCACAAATCCTTGTATAGCCGGGGCTAATCACCAATGGCTACGCCACTCCGGCGATAGAAGGATATACTAGGCATGGGAACTAGTAATCAATCAAGCATCTTCATCAAAGCACAAAAGGATGAAGGATGAAGGCTGAAATTTTATACTTCATAACTTCACACTTCATACTTCACTGGAGTTAAACAGCGTAAACATGAATTCAGGAATTGACCTCCAAGGAACGTTTATTAAATCCGTCATGGATTTAGGGATACCAGCAGGGGTAGCCAAAGCCATTTGGATGCCCTTGCCAATGATACTAATGCTCATTGGCGCAACAGTGGGGGTACTAGTCTGTGTTTGGCTAGAACGGAAGATTTCCGCATCAGCACAGCAGCGCATCGGCCCAGAATTTATTGGACCCTTTGGCTTACTAGCCCCAGTGGCCGATGGCATCAAGCTGATCTTCAAAGAAGATGTAGTACCAGCTAAAGCAGACCCTTGGCTATTTACCATCGGACCCATTTTAGTAGTACTACCAGTATTTTTGTCCTATTTGATTGTCCCCTTTGGACAAAATATTGTGATTACCAACGTGGGCATGGGAATCTTCTTGTGGATTGCCTTTTCTAGCATTGCCCCCATTGGGTTGTTAATGGCTGGTTACGCATCCAATAATAAATACTCCCTCATAGGGGGCTTGCGGGCTGCTGCCCAGTCCATTAGCTACGAAATTCCTTTATCCTTGAGCGTGTTGGCAGTGGTCATGATGTCTAACAGTCTCAGCACCATTGATATTGTTAACCAGCAATCAGGTTATGGTATCCTCGGCTGGAACATTTGGCGGCAACCAGTGGGGTTACTAATTTTTTGGATAGCAGCCCTGGCAGAATGCGAACGCTTGCCCTTTGACTTACCAGAAGCAGAAGAAGAAATTGTTGCTGGTTATCAAACCGAATACTCCGGCATGAAATTCGCCTTATTTTACCTCAGTTCCTATGTCAACCTAGTGCTTTCTGCTCTGTTAGTAGCGGTTTTATATCTGGGTGGCTGGGACTTTCCCATTCCCGTTAATGTCATAGCTAATTGGTTGGGAGTCAGTGAATTTAATCCAGTGTTACAGGTAGCAACTGCCTCTTTGGGTATTGTCATGACCCTCATCAAAGCCTATGTGCTGGTATTTATCGCCATATTGATACGTTGGACAGTACCACGGGTACGGATTGACCAATTGCTAGACTTAGGATGGAAGTTTTTGTTACCAATTGCTTTGGTTAATCTTCTCGTCACCGCAGCCCTGAAACTTGCCTTTCCCGTCGCTTTTGGCGGATAAATCAATTTAAGGTTTTAGATGTCATCTAAAACCTTAAGTTCAGAATTAAAAAGAGAGAGAAACACTAAAAATGCTCAAGTTCCTCAAACAAGTTGGTGATTACGCCAAAGAAGCAGTACAAGCCGGACGTTACATTGGTCAAGGGTTAGCTGTAACTTTCGACCATATGCAGCGTCGCCCAGTTACGGTACAGTATCCTTACGAAAAACTGATTCCTGGGGAAAGATTTCGCGGCAGGATTCACTTTGAGTTTGATAAATGTATCGCTTGTGAAGTCTGTGTTAGGGTTTGTCCCATTAATCTGCCTGTAGTGGACTGGGAATTTGAAAAAGTCAGTAAAAAGAAAAAGCTCAAGCACTACAGTATTGACTTTGGGGTTTGTATTTTCTGTGGTAACTGTGTGGAATATTGCCCCACTAACTGTCTATCCATGACCGAAGAATATGAGCTATCTACTTATGATCGCCATGAATTGAACTATGACAACGTAGCTTTAGGTCGTCTGCCTTATAAAGTCACAAACGACCCCATGGTTACACCACTGCGGGAACTAGCTTATTTACCCAAGGGTGTAATGGACCCCCACGACCTACCAACTGATGCACCTCGTGCTGGTTCTCGTCCAGAAGACCTGGTAGAACAAACAGAAACAACCAGCAGCTAAAGCCCTGATGCGGAAAATTATATTTTTCCTTCGCCTTGGCTCTGCTGGTGGGTAATCGTTATATTGGAAATCAAAAAGGATCGGAAAAAGTGAATTTAGCCGAAGGAGTACAGTTTGTTTCGTTAGGCATACTAGGCGTGATGATGGTTGGGGCAGCTTTAGGCGTAGTGCTGTTTTCTAACGTCGTCTATTCTGCCTTTATGCTGGGGGGCGTGTTTATCAGCATGGCGGGGTTTTACCTGTTACTTAATGGTGACTTTGTGGCAGCAGCACAGGTACTAATTTATGTTGGTGCAGTTAACGTGCTGATTTTATTTGCCATTATGTTAGTGAACAAACGCCAAGATTTTGTACCATTTCCCAGTGCTGGACTGCGTAAAGTACTCACAGGGGTAGTCAGTGTAGGATTATTTGCCTTGTTGAGTACCATGGTATTGGGGACTCCTTGGGCATATTCAACACCCGGTCCTGCGGGTGGGGAAAGTTCTATAGTTGTAATTGGTCAACATTTCTTCACAGACTTTTTACTACCTTTTGAACTCGCTTCTATATTGTTACTGATAGCAATGGTGGGGGCAATCATTTTGGCCCGTCGCGAGTATTTGCCTGACCAACCCACACCATCAGAACTGCCACAAACAGTTTTAACCTTGCCAGAACGCCCTAGAGAATTGGTATCGGCAGGCAAGGAAACCACAGAGTAAACCAAGAGTAAAAAGCCATTTTTTTGGTAAGGGATACAAGAATCCATGCAACTTCAGTACTTTTTATTACTAGCAGCAGCTTTATTTTGTATTGGCATTTATGGCCTAATTACCAGTCGTAACGCCGTGCGGGTGTTGATGTCAATTGAGTTACTGCTCAATGCTGTTAATCTGAATTTAATGGCATTTTCCAACTTTCTGGATTCAACTTTAATTAAGGGTCAGGTATTCACCGTGTTTGTGATTACTGTGGCTGCTGCTGAGGCAGCGGTTGGTTTAGCCATTGTGCTGGCCATTTATCGCAACCGTGATACTGTTGATATGGAGCAGTTTAATCTCCTGAAGTGGTAATTTTGCGTGCAACTCAAGCAGATCATCATTGCTTATAAAGCACGAGATTCCCAGAGTAAACGCTGGGCAGAACTCTGTGCTGAACAACTAGAAAATCGCCAGTGTCAGGTGTTAATGGGACCTAGTGGTCCGAAAGATAACCCCTACCCGGTGTTTTTGGCTTCTGCTAGTCAACCAATTGATTTAGCTTTGGTACTCGGTGGTGATGGCACTGTTCTAACCAGTGCTAGACATTTAGCTCCAGCCGGTATACCCATTTTGGGCGTGAATGTTGGAGGTCATCTGGGTTTTTTAACCGAGTCAGTGGATGAGTTTCAAGATACAGAGAAAATTTGGGATCGGCTATTTGAGGATCGCTATGCTATCCAGAGGCGGATGATGTTAAAAGCCGCAGTTTATGAGGGTCATCGCACGAATTTACAACCTGTGACTGAGTGTTTCCTGGCTTTAAATGAATTTTGTGTTAAACCCGCTTCTGCTGACCGCATGATCACTTCTATTCTGGAAATGGAAATTGATGGTGAGGTAGTTGACCAATATGTGGGGGATGGTTTGATTATTTCCACTCCCACTGGTTCTACTGGTTACACCGTTTCCGCCAATGGACCCATTATCCACGATGCTATGGAGGCCATTACCATCACTCCCATTTGTCCCATGAGTCTATCTAGTCGTCCCCTAGTTTTACCTCCTGGTTCTGTGGTCAGCATCTGGCCTTTGGGAGACTATGACCTAAGTACAAAATTGTGGATGGATGGGGTGTTATCTACCTCAATTTGGCCTGGACATCACGTTAATGTGCGAATGGCTGATTGTCGGGCGAAATTTATTATTTTACGCGAGAACAATTCATATTATCAGACACTGCGAGAAAAGCTGCTTTGGGCAGGTACAAGGGTTCGCTACAGTAATAATCACCGTAATTGATGGATGAGGTTTGTACTAAGCGCTTTTGTTTTAAGTTGTCATACACTAGCCCCCGGATATATTCGGGGGTTTTTCAACAGTTATCTCTATAAACTTTCTCAGACTACTGAGGGAGATCCGTAGGGTAACAAGATGTTCGCACTACAATACTTTGATTATTTACATTTGTATCTCACGTGTTTAACAAATGCTATATTTTCTAAAACCTGGCAAAATGTGACCGCGTTTTAAAACTTGGCAACTGACATGGGAGTTACGTCTACTTTTTTATTAAATAAAATTGGCGGTTTTAACAAGACTTTTAATAATAGAAACAATGACTTTAACTCCCCTGGTGTGTTCTCATTTTTCCATTGTCCTGGACGACAGAATAACATTTCTATAAGACGGCGATGCTGACTCAAACTGACTGATGTAAACCGCACTCTATATGTTTGAAAATCATCGCTAAATCCAGTACCAACAATTTCTCCACTTAGCTGTAGGTTTTCCTCGACAATTTCTATATTTATTTGCTGATTTATTAGTAATTGGAAATGTGGCTTTTGAGTTAAAGCAATTTCTACACCTAGTTCTGAAATCATTGTGGTAACACCCCAATACATTTGTTCACCAATTCTTAATTGCACCACTCGCCGCAAATCAAACCATTCATACATATCCGCTTTGGGTGCATCTAGCAAAGCTAACAGTGTAACACCAATCATCACTAAATTATAAACACTCCACAGCCAAGCTAAACTTATACCTTTGATTTGTTGTGTAGTTTCTGGCACAGTGATAATTAGCCATAAACTAACGGCTGTAGCAATAAACAGAATTATCAAAGGTAGGGCTAAGTTAAAATTAAAAGTGTAGTGGTTTTTCTGTATACCCTTGGGTGTAACTTGAAATCCTTTAGCAAAAGGTTTTAGCATTACTTTTATAAAATTAATTGCTAAGGGAAAACAGATGATTAATGCGTAAATATCAGCTAATAATGCTGAATTTGAACGATAACTTAACCAAGAAAAAACTGCAAAATTGACCAAATAGTAAGGTAGTAAAAAATATGTTAATTCTGCTAGATTGGCTTGCAGAGGAATTACATTTAAAAATACATATGCCAATGGCATCAGTAGAAAACAGACGCGGGAAATATTACTACACCAATATAACAAGCCAGCAAAATAGGCTAATCTTAGAAACATTGATATTCCAGGAAGTGTGAAAGGATTAGATTTAATAAATAATCCTTGCAGTGTACCTTGTTCCCACCTTAATCTTTGAATCGCATAAGCTGCAATATTCTCGGCTGCTAAACCAGCACTTAATTTTTCATTCAAATAAATTAGGCAGTGTCCTTGACCACATAAGCGAATTCCTGTAAAATAATCTTCACTCAAAGATTCAACGACAAAACCTCCACTTTCCTCTAAAGTACTCCTTTTAACTACAAAAGAAGTACCAGAACAAATTGCACTACCTGAAGCATCTCGGCCAGTTTGAACTTGTCTATGAAATACTTCTGACTCATGGGTGAGAATGTTTTCTAAACCCAGGTTACGGGCTATGGGGTCAGCATTATAAAAGTATTGGGGAGTTTGTACCAGGGCAACTTTTGCATCTTGAAAAAAGCCAACGGTACGAGTTAAAAAATTTTTAGTTGGGACAAAATCGGCATCAAAAACTACTATTAATTCTCCGTTAGTTTTGGCAATGGCATGATTCAAATTCCCAGCTTTAGCATGACTATTATCAGGTCGGGTTATATATTCACATCCTAATTCTTTAGCTAAGGATTTCATTTCTGGTCGCTTAGTGTCATCTAAGAGATAAATTTTCTTATTAGCATAGTCGAGAGCTTGACAACCGATAATAGTGCGGCGCAAAATAAAAACAGGTTCGTTATAAGTTGGTATTAAGATATCCACAGAGGGATTAAACCTGCCATCAATTACAGCAACAGATTTGATATCTGCTTCCTGATGACGCTCTTTGATGTTGAAGATGAATAATAACTGCATGGTGCTATTGAGTAGCACTAATACTTCTGCTAAAAATAAGCCGAGGCTAAATACCCCATTTAACGGATCTGCAAGATTCAAAGTAGAGTGCGATCGCCAGAGAAAATACCGTAAAGTTAATATAGTTAAAATCACCACAACCAAACGCCGTGACCAGTTGCGGGGTTGAGGTGACACTTTCATAATCAAAAACACACCAAATAATAAACCGAAAGTGGGGAACAACAAATATTTACTCTCCACCATTGGTACATCTAACCACATTGGTGGGTTGGCTTGCCAAATATGGATTTGAGCGAAAATTCTACTAATGTCCTCATGACCTGCAAACCACCCTACCACTACAATGCTGCAAAAAACAATAATTCCCAAAAAAATCAGCGTTGGGACTTGTGACTTATAAATTCTCTGAGCAACACAAAGTTGAAAGTTTCGCCCAAGAAATTTAGAAACGCGAACTCCACGCTTATGCACTTGATAAATCTCCTCAAAAAATACATACAATTTTCTTTGCTTATTGTGACGTATTTTAAATAATTATTACAAGGTCAACTAGCCAGTAAACACTTTCGTTTATGGCGAAGTTTGCCCAAGTGAGGTACATTTTTAGTAAGCAGGATGCTCGCGCTACAAGACGGTCATTTACCTTTGTGTCTCACGCTGATTGAAAAAGGCTATATTTGTATAATAAATTTAATTGCTTTTAAATAAACTAAATAAAAATACTTAAACTAGTAATTTGTAAATTTTTACTAAGTTCTTAGCTGAAATATAAAGGTATAAATTATCCTTGGATTTGTGTCTAAAGATATTAAAGATATGAAACTTAAGTATTTACTAGTTGCGGTTATTACTGCCATGGTTACCCTAGGCTGTGCCACAGAGGGAACTTCAAATCAACTAGAAACTCAAACGCCATCTGCAACAAATATAGCCAATCCTGTTGCTGTTGCTGAGGCGGGAAGTTTTCAGGACGGGGAACATCCAACTCAAGGAAAAGTAAGTGTAATTACAGAAAACGGTAAACGTTACCTAGAGTTTGCTCAAGATTTCAAAACGGATAACGGACCTGATTTATTTGTGATTTTACATCGTTCTGAAAAACCACCCATCTATCGTGTTCAAGAAAAAGATTATGTCAGCATTGCAGCGTTAGAAAAAACAAGTGGTACTCAACGTTATGCTTTACCTGATAATCTGAATTTAGCAGAATTTAAATCTGTGGCTATATGGTGTCGCAAGTTTAACGCTACTTTTGGCTATGCGGTTTTATAAATGTAGGATTTTTCAAAAATCCTGCTATTTTTCTCATAAACTTTTCGATACCCCTCCCTTTACCAGGTAAATTTGAGTAATTTATATGCTTCTTATTAAGGGTTTTGGGGTGTCAATCATTGTCTAACATCACCATTAAAAACTTTTCAGACACCCTCTTATGGAAACAGCAGATTTTTTCAGGCTTATACATCCAGCGCTGGCGGTTATGTTTGTTTTTCCCTTGATAGGGATTGTTGTTAATTTTGCTTGGCAAACTCGCCAGCGTCGCTTGCAAACTTTAGCAGGAAATAAAAGCAAAATTCCGCCTGTAGTTGGTAAAGAACATAAAGAGTTTGGCGACTGGTTAACAAGTTCAGTTGTGGGTTTATCCTTAATAGCAATAGCTTACTCAATTGGCAAAAATATTATTAAGAAACAATTATGGAATCAGTCACCTTTATTAGTGATATTCATTTTATTGATGTTTGTTGTAACTCTTGCTTCTTTAGTATTGCTTTACCGGGCAAAGCAGCGTTTATGGCGGGGAGTTTTTGCCACCTTAAGCGGTGCAGGGTTAGTAATTCTTGGTTGCCAGGATGGAGTATTTCGGCGAACAAATGAGTGGTATTGGTCACATTACTATCTGGGAATTGCCGCTTCATTGCTGATGATATTTGCTGTTGCTATTGTCCAAGATATTTATCAAGATAGGTCTAATCGTTGGCGGCTGATTCACATTATATTAAACTGCATTGCTTTATTACTATTTATGGGGCAAGGAATGACGGGAACAAGAGACTTATTAGAAATTCCTTTGAGTTGGCAAGAACCTTATATTTATCAGTGTGATTTTGTGAATCAAACCTGTCTCACGCCAAATCAAACTAGATAGTAATTTGTGGTAGCCAAGATTTATAGCCTGTTTTACCTAAGTGGGCCAAGTAGATGTACTAGGTCGTTCCATACGTCATTGGCAGTAATCTGGATGTAACTGATTCATCTAACATAAGTTAGATGAATAAATTTGTCATTTTGGCTATTATGTAATTTTAAATAGATGCAATGCCTAACGTAATTGTAAAAAATGACCCATTATGGTTTAAGAATGCCATTATTTACGAAGTACCTATTCGCGCATTCGCTGATAGTAATGCTGATGGTGTTGGTGACTTGCGAGGGTTAATAGAAAAACTGGATTACCTACAAGATTTAGGGATTACTGCTATATGGTTACTGCCGTTTTTTCCTTCACCATTGAAAGATGATGGTTATGATATTGCTGATTATACTAGTGTGAACCCGATTTATGGCACATTAGAAGAGTTTAAAAAGTTATTAATAGCAGCCCATCAGCGCGGTATCCGAGTAATTATTGAGTTAATTATTAATCATACTTCCGACCAACACCCTTGGTTTCAACGGGCACGCCGTGCCCCTAAAGGCAGTCCAGAACGTGATTTTTATGTGTGGAGTGATACGCCGGAAAAATATGAAGAAGCGCGGATTATTTTCCAAGATTTTGAAACCTCTAATTGGGCTTGGGATGCAGTAGCAAAGGCTTATTACTGGCATCGTTTTTACTCCCATCAGCCAGATTTAAATTATGATAATCCTTTGGTGAGGGAAGCGGTATTTAATGTTTTAGATTTCTGGTTAGAAATGGGTGTAGATGGATTAAGAATGGATGCAGTGCCTTATTTATATGAACGGGAAGGGACAAACTGCGAAAATTTACCAGAAACTCATGCTTTTTTGAAACAATTGCGATCGCATATTGACGGAAAATACCCTGACAAAATGCTTCTGGCTGAAGCCAATCAATGGCCGGAGGATGCAGCCCAATATTTTGGAGATGGGAATGAATGTCACATGAATTTTCATTTTCCCCTGATGCCGCGCTTATTTATCGCTCTACAGATGGAAGACAACTTCCCTATTGTGGATATTCTGCAACAAACTCCACATATCCCAGATAACTGTCAGTGGGCGTTATTTTTGCGTAATCATGACGAATTGACTTTAGAAATGGTGACAGATGAAGACCGGGATTTTATGTATCGGGTTTATGCCCAGGACCCAGTAATGAGATTAAATTTAGGTATCCGTCGCCGATTAGCACCATTATTAGGCAATGACCGTCGCCAAATTGAGTTACTCAATAGTTTGTTGTTATCTCTGCCAGGAACACCTGTACTATATTATGGTGATGAAATTGGCATGGGCGATAATGTTTATTTAGGCGATCGCAATGGTGTACGTACTCCCATGCAGTGGAGTTCTGACCGTAACGCTGGTTTTAGTCGCAGTAATCCCCACCGCTTATATTTACCTGTAGTTATCGACTCAGAATATCACTATGAAGCAGTAAACGTTGAGGCACAACGGGCTAATTTTAATTCTCTCTGGTATTGGATGAAACGGTTAATTGCTACTCGTAACCGGCTTCAGTCCTTGGGCAAAGGCAACTTTGAAATTTTACACCCCAATAACCGCAAAGTTTTTGCTTTCCGCCGCACCTACGGTGAAGAACACATACTTATAGTAGCAAATTTATCTCATTATGTGCAGACAGCAGAATTAGATTTATCCAACTTCAATGGACTAGTACCAGTGGAAATCTTTGGTTACACAGAATTTCCCGCCATTGGAGAATCGCCTTATTTTCTCAGTCTGAGTCCCTACGGATTTTACTGGTTTATCCTCAAACTTAAACCTAGCTTGACTCAGCCACCCAAACCCCAAGCCGAGTTACCCACATTAATTGTTCATGAACAGTGGCAAAATGTGATTTCCCAACGGGAGTTAAAAGGTATTCTGGAATCAACACTAAGGGATTACCTTTATACCTGTAAATGGTTTGGTGGTAAAACCCAACCTTTGCAGTCAGTACAAATTGTAGAAAGTGTTGCCATACCCTACCATCAGCATATAGCCGAGATGGTGTGGTTACAGGTAGATTATATCGAGAGAAAGCGGGAAACTTATCTATTATTTCTCGGTTATGCCGAAGGCAATCAAGCAATGCACCTGTTAACAGAAATGCCCCAAGGTGTGATTTCTCGCCTGCAAGTGCAGAGAGAAACTTCCCCCCAAACTCCAGAAGTGGGAATTTTATTTGATGCCTTACTAGATAAGAACTTTCTCACTGAATTGTTAGAAGCAATGGCAAATCATCGTTTATACAAGGGAACAACAGGAGAATTATTTGCCACCACCACTGATTTATTTTCCTTAGTTTACTCACCAAACACAGACCAAGAAGCAAATATCCTCAAAGAAGAAGAACAAACTAACACTTATATAGTTTATGGTGAACACCTCTGTTTAAAACTCTTCCGGAAATTTGAGGAAGGTATGCACCCAGATTTAGAAATTCGCCGATTTCTGGGGCAGAAAAAACACTTACAACATTTTTTACCAGTAGCAGGTGCTATAGAGTACCGTCCCTTAAGTAGATTTAGGGATAGTCAAGCGTTACCAATGACAGTAGGCATATTACAAGAGTTGATTTTGGATACCCGCAGTGGCTGGGACTACACCCTGGATAGCCTGCGCCATTATTTTGATGTGGTGACTACACAACAAGCAAGCATTAGCGAAGTTCCCATTCCGTCAGGTTCATTACTGGATTTACAAAGAACTGATATTCCTGACCTGGCTATTCAAACCATCAACTCCTACCTTCCCAATGCGGAAATTTTGGGTAAGTCCACAGCTGAACTTCATATTGCCTTGGCTACAGATACAGATAACCCCGACTTTGCCCCAGAACCTTTTTCCTCCCTTTACCAACGTTCAATATATCAAGATGCCCGCAACCTTACCGGCCGGGTTTTCCGGTTGCTTAGAGAAAGAACAGAAGATTTACCATCTCAAACCCAAGAATTGGCAGCAGATGTTCTCAACAACCAACAGGAGATTCTGGCGCGTTTCCAGTTACTTGTAAATCAGAAAATTATCGCCTTGCGGACTCGTTATCATGGCGACTATCATCTGGGGCAAGTGCTATACACTGGCAGAGATTTTATTATCACTCATTTTGAAGGCAAAGCAGCCCGAAGTTTGAGTGAACGTCGCCGCAAGCGATCGCCTTTGCGAGATGTGGCGGGAATGCTGGTATCCTTCAATTATGCTGTGACTGAGGCTTTGCGCTATGAAATAGAAACTGGCATGGTGCGCTGGGAAAACTTGCCTGTGATGGAACAATGGGCGCAGTTTTGGTATATCTGGGTGAGTGCTGCTTTCTGTAATTCTTATCTAGCAACTGCTAGTAAAAACGCTTTTTTACCAAACACTCAACCACAACTACAACTGCTGCTGTTTGCTTATGTTTTGCAAAAGACCATCGAGGCACTAGATTATGAACTCAAGTATCGTCCAGATTATGTAGAAATACCCCTGCGACTGATTTTGCAATTGTTATTTGAGGGTTGAGGTGTGCTGTGCTTGGGAAAATATGGGACATTTTCTCTAGGTATTCGCTAGTTATCAATATTCCAGAATAAGTTTCTAAAAAAAAATTTTCTTCTTGCGGCGAAACAATACTTTCATATGCTACATTTTCTATACCTGTTTTAAAAATCTCTGGTTATAATTTTCTTAGTTTGATCAATAACCTCATAAATTAGGGGCAACAATTTAATATCTGCTTCATGGCGGAGTAAAAAACTCTAGTGGGTTGAGGATTTTGCCCACTTGGGTAATTGTGTCCTCTGTTAACCTGGTGCTAACAGCTTCTAAGTATAATTATTGATTTGTACTGCTGTTCACAGTACCAGTATTAATCTGATCCATCACTGTATTCACCACATAAGAACAGACCAAATTTTGTGTGCTTTTTGGCTCAAATTCTGTAAAATTGAAATTTAGATCACAATCCTAGCTATTATATCATGCCTTGGTTAAGTTTAATCCCCGTGCTGTTGAGTCTTTTTCTGATGGGCTGTTCTATGGAAACAACAGCAAAATCTACTACACCCACCCCTAGCAATCAAATCCAAGCAAGCAATGGTCAATTGCTCTCCATTTCTGCAGAGGCAATTGTCTCTAATGGGAGGAAAATTGAATTAGAAGTGGCACGAACACCGGAAGAGCAGTCCAAAGGTTTGATGTATCGCCCACCTTTACCAGATAATCGCGGTATGTTATTCCTGTTCTCTTCTCCCCAACCCGTGAGATTTTGGATGAAAAATGTCCCAGTTCCTCTGGATATGGTGTTTTTACAAAATGGGGTAGTCAAGTATATTCAGGCTGCTGCACCCCCCTGTCCTAGTGAACCTTGTCCTACTTATGGACCAGACGTACCAATTGATATGGTCATTGAATTGCGATCGGGACGGGCTGCGGAGTTAAATTTGCAGGAGGGTGAACTAGTCAAAATTGAGTTTTTAGATCAAGAAAGTCTACAGTTATAAATTTTACCATACTCGCTTCCGTCAGCTACCGCTCATCCTCAATGAGTATCTTAGTATAAAAAAGTAAAGTACCAACAAGAATAGGATTTTCATTTTCCAGGCCAAATAATATTTATACGCTCTGGATACTAAAAATATTCCTTTTGACGTAAGTGTAAATGTACCCTCATAAGGGAGTATTAGCTATGGAATCTCTGTTACTAAATTGCTGATTCAAGCCAACATGATGGTTAAAAGGACTAACCCAAACTATACCTGAGTATTTTGCAGCCTGAGAATTGAGCAGATCAGTGATGCTCTAAACTAGGAATCTTCTAGTTGTATCTGTAAAATCCTCTGTTGGATAAGTTCAAGCCAAATGTTTTCCAGCGTTTATCCGGTAATTACCACTTACCAATGAAATATTTAGCTGCTGGTTACTGAGAAATGGTAAATGGTTACATGACAATACATTTAATCAAAGGAGGTGCGTTACAAATGCCACCATCAACATATTCGCGACTGATTCATTTTCTACAGGAAGATTTGTCAATTTCTGCGGCTTCCCTGGCTGTTGCTTTACGACATCGGGAGCAAGATCCAGGTCCGTTACCGATGATTCTTTGGCAGTATGGGTTAATTACTTTAGAACAGTTAGAACAAATTTATGATTGGTTGGAAAAGGCGTAATAGCTTTCGCTAATTTAAGCACAGTATTGAACGTTTCGAGTAATCTGGACTTACTGCTTTTTGACCATTACTCATCGACCAACGTAAATCTAGCGATCGCATTCCCTCGTTGATGTCAAACACAGATAACTGATATAGCGAATTTTGCCCAAGTGAGGTACACATTTAGCAGGCAAGATGCCCGCATTACAAAACTTATATCATTTGCATTTGTATCTTACGTGTTTAAGAAATGCTATAAGTTATCATTGTTTATAGCATTACCGAGTCCACCAGTCCCCCAATTATAATTAATACTGTTTTCAAGAGTGATGAAAGATGGACTGCCACTTAGAGAAATATTGTTATAGAAAAGACTGAACTTATACAAGGTTCAGTCTTATAAAATAATTTAAATTATTTAAATTATTTACTCTTCTTCTTGTTCAAACTCTTCATCATCTTCATTAACTTTTGAGACTGAATTGGCGGAAACAACAGCCCCCATATCCAGCTTTTGACGTACCAGTTCCTTAATTTGTTCTGTAAACTCCGGCTTTTCTTCTAGATATTTGATGGCGTTGTCTCGACCTTGGGAAATGTTATCACCGTTGAAACTGTACCAGGCTCCTTTGCGGACAATAACGCCTGTTTCTTCTGCTAAGTCAACCAGGCAACCCAAAGTGGAAACTCCTTTACCAAAAATAATATCAAATTCGGCGACTCTAAAAGGTGGTGCAACTTTATTTTTAGCGACTTTGACTTTTACCCGATTACCAAATTCTTCAGTACCTTTTTTCAAAGTTTGAATCCGGCGAATATCCAGACGTACCGAGGAGTAAAATTTCAACGCATTACCACCAGTGGTGGTTTCTGGGCTACCGTAGGTAACACCGATTTTTTGCCGCAACTGGTTGATGAAAATAACTGTGCAGCCAGATTTACCTATGTTGCCAGTAATTTTGCGGAGGGCTTGGCTCATTAACCGGGCTTGAAGACCAACGTGGGTGTCACCCATATCGCCTTCAATTTCAGCGCGAGGAACTAGTGCTGCTACTGAGTCAACTATGACAATATCAACTGCCGCCGAACGTACCAGTTGATCCACAATTTCTAATGCTGATTCGCCTGTGTCTGGTTGGGAAACTAGTAAGTTATCGATGTCCACACCTAAAGCCGCAGCATAGGTGGGATCTAGGGCGTGTTCAGCATCAACAAAGGCGGCAACACCACCATTTTTTTGCACTTCTGCTAAAGCGTGTAAGGCTATTGTGGTTTTACCAGAACTTTCTGGTCCGTAAATTTCAATTACCCGTCCTTTGGGTAAACCTCCGCCCAATGCTAAATCTAAGGTGAGCGCCCCAGTAGAAATTGTTTCTACTCGCATCCGGGTGGCATCCCCGAGGCGCATAATTGCTCCTTTACCGAAACTGCGCTCAATTTGAGTGAGTACTGCATTCAATGCCTTTTGTTTGCCAGAAGTATCTGTGTTTATAGCCATTCTTGCCTCTAAATATATGAATTATACGGATGTGCTGAACTCTTGGGGCAGAAGTTTGAGTAGAACAGATATATTATTTTAACCAGAAAATTCTCAAATACAAATTTGAAGTTGGGAAGGGTCACCACATGGTAACGCGATCGCTCGGAAAGTTGTAGTCAGATTTGGCCATTTATATGGGACTAACTCCAGTTTACAGGCAACAATGATCAAATCAAATAAAAGTTGGGGACTATGCCCAGGGGACTGGGGAATGGGAAAAATGCTAAAATCTTTCCAGCACCAATGCTAACACAGTGTGATGAATTTTAACTCTCTGATTGCCGATACAGCCCTTTCAGTAGCTGGGTTAAGTGACTATATTTGCTTCTTATTAGAGCAAGATGATCAATTACAGCAAGTTTGGGTAACTGGGGAAGTTTCCAGCGCCAACAATCATCATAAGGGGTTATTTTTTACTCTGCAAGACCCTGGTGGTACTGCTGTAATTAAGTGTGTGGTATGGAAAAATCAATTACCCAAGTTGGCGCAAATACCAATTTATGGTGAGCAGTTGATTGTCATGGGGAGCATTCGAGTTTACAAGCAACGGGGAGAGTACCAGTTAACTGTTTACCAAATTATACCTGCTGGTGCTGGGTTACAGGCGCTACGCTATCAACAACTAAAAAATCGCTTGCTGGCTGAGGGATTGTTTGATGCACAACGGAAACGTCCCCTACCACAACACCCCCAAACTATTGCTGTGGTGACTTCTCCCACTGCTGCGGCTTGGGGAGATATTCAAAAAACTTTGAAGCAAAGATATCCAGGTTTACAGGTTTTATTTTCTCCAGCTACAGTGCAGGGTGAGCAAGCAGCAGATTCTATAGTTAAGGCTATTAATCGGGTCAATCGTGACGGTAGGTCAGAGGTGTTGATTTTATCACGGGGAGGCGGGGCAGTTGAAGAATTGGCTTGTTTTAACGATGAACGGGTAGTCAGGGCTGTTGCTGGTTGTGCAGTACCAGTAATTACTGGTATTGGTCATGAACGGGATGAGTCTTTAGTAGATTTAGTTGCAGATGTCTATGTACATACACCAACGGCAGCAGCAGAAACTGCTGTCCCCTCACTCTCCGAGTTGTATAACCTGCATCGGCAAAGAATAGCTACCTTGAGTCAAGCGGTAAGGAAACAGGAGACGACTGCTGAGAATCAACTGCAGAGTTTACGGTATCGTTTGCGGCGTTTGGGGTTAGATCAACAGCTGCAACAGGAGATGCAGCAGCTAATCTGGAAAAAGCGGCATTTGGTACAAGTGACCCTCGGACGAGGTAACCAGGCAAAGCAGCACTTACAATTGTTACAGGAAAAATTGGCTAGTCTTGACCCCAAGGCGGTATTGCGACGTGGTTATGCTGTGGTGAGGGGGGAAAATGGGGCGATCGCTCGTTCTGCTTCTGACTTAGCGGTGGGCCAAAGTTTGTTGATTCAGTTGGGGCAAGGAGAGGTTAAGGTGAAGGTTACTAACACAGAGCCACTAGGAAAAGGAGAATTAAATGGTTAAAAGTAAGGATGGTTTTAGTATTAATTCTATGCCTGGTTGGAGTTTTGAGGACAAGGTTGTGGAGATAGAAGAAATTATTTCTCGCATTGAGGGGGGTGAGTTGGAGTTAGAGGAAGTGTTTGAGCAGTTTTCTACTGCTGTTGAGTCTCTACATCAGTGTGAAAGTTTTTTGCAGCAGCGACAACAACAGGTAGATTTATTAATTGAAACTTTGAGCGATGAGTGAAATGATCAGCATATATATCCCCGGTGTTAGGGATGTGGATACCATACAAATCTAGATGCCCTATGCAGATTACTCCTGCATCATAACACACTAAAAAGCCGTCGTAGAAGGACGGGGTTTTCAACCCATTTTTTACATAATTGTTAGGTATTTAGGCCACTAATAACCGCGAGTATATGAAGACTATGAAACCATTTCTGTTTGTCACTGACCTAGATCACACTTTTGTGGGTAATGATACAGCGTTAAAGGAACTCAGCCAATACCTGAGTCAACATCGCCAAGAATACGGCACTAAAATTGTTTATGCCACAGGGCGATCGCCCATTCTGTACCGTGAACTCCAGCAAGAAAAAAAATTGATGCAACCGGATGCTTTAGTTCTGTCTGTGGGTACGGAAATTTATTTAGATAGTCAGGATACCCCGGATGGGAGTTGGTCAGCCATTCTCTCCTCTGGGTGGGATAGAGAATTGGTGTTAAAAATTGCTCAGTCTTTTCCTGAGTTAGCGCTGCAACCAGATTCAGAACAACGTAGTTTTAAAGTCAGTTTTTTCTTACATCAAGAATTAGCTGTAAATGTTTTACCCCAACTAGAAGCGCGGTTGCTGGCATCGAAATTGAATATAAAGTTAATTTATAGTAGCGGTGTTGACCTTGACATTGTGCCTCGTACCAGCGATAAAGGTCAGGCAATGCAGTTCCTCCGTCAAAAGTGGAATTTTGCAGCAGAACAAACAGTTGTCTGCGGTGATTCGGGTAATGATATTGCTTTGTTTGCTGTAGGCAACGAACGAGGAATTATAGTGGGAAATGCCCGTCCAGAGTTACTACAGTGGCACGAGGAGTATCCCGCTAACTATCGTTACCTCGCGCAGGCTGTTTGTGCTGGTGGAATTCTCGAAGGATTAAAACATTTCGGTTTTTTAGAATGATTAGCTATCTTAAAGGGATTGTCGCTGGTATTCAAACAATGGGCGGGAGTCGGGTGATTTTGACTCTCGAAGTTAATAATTTGGGTTATGATTTGCAAATTCCCCAACGGTTGACACAGCAGTTGCCAAATTCCGGAGGAGTGACACAAATTTTTACCCATCTGCAAATTCGCGAGGAAGTGCCGTTTCTCTACGGTTTTTCTTCGCCCGCAGAACGTGATTTGTTCCGCCACCTGCTAACTGTTAGCGGTATTGGGGCTGCTTTAGCCATCACGCTTTTGGATACTTTGGAATTACCAGATTTAGTCCAAGCTATTATTACTGGCAATACCCAAATTTTAATTCAAGCTCCTGGTGTGGGTAAAAAAACAGCCGAACGGATCTGTTTGGAATTGAAAACTAAATTAGTGGAGTGGCGCAAATCAGCAGGGTTCTTTGTGGCTACGGGGGGACCGGCACCAGGAATTTTAGAAGAAGTGCAAATGACTCTTTTCGCTTTGGGATATACTGCTAATGAAGTTAGTCACGCTTTACACGTGGTTAGTGAAGATGTTGGACTACCGAAAGATGCTTATGTGGAAGATTGGATTAAACAAGCGATCGCTTACCTGAGTAGCAATGAAGAGGTTAGTCATTTGTAATTGGTGTCTCAGTTTTCAGGTTTGCATCTATGACACCCCCAAGACGATATTATTTAATAAATTAAATCGTAAACGTTGCGTAGCGTGTCTGATGACCGTGTAGCAATATCAGTTTAGAATACCCTGTGTTTCAACCAGGGGAGATGTCAAGAATAATCATATGCCTCAAGACCCCTATAGTTGGATACAAGCATCTTTAGCCACTATTCAGCGAGCTAATTGGTATCGTTCAGTACTACCAATCCACGGACGACCCGGCGCAACTGTGCTTTTGTCCGGTAAAGAGGTAATTAATTTTGCCAGTAACGACTATTTGGGGTTGGCTGGGGATGAACGCTTGATACAAGGGGCAATTACTGCTGTTGAAAAGTTGGGTACTGGTAGCACTGGTTCTCGATTACTTAGCGGACACCGGGAATTACATCGGGAATTGGAAGAGTCCATAGCATCTTGGAAACAAACAGAAGATGCTGTGGTGTTTAGTTCTGGGTATTTGGCTAATTTGGGGGCGATCGCCGCTTTGGTAGGTAAGCGTGATTTAATTTTATCGGACGAATACAATCATTCTAGTTTGAAAAATGGGGCAATTCTGAGCGGTGCGGAGTTAATTTCATATCCCCACTGTCATGTTGCTGGATTAAGAAATTTGTTGAGTCAGTATCGCCAAAACTATCGCCGTTGTTTGATAATTACTGATAGCGTTTTCAGTATGGATGGGGATTTATGTCCCTTACCAGAACTGTTAAATCTAGCTGATGACTTTAGCTGTATGCTGCTGATAGATGAAGCCCACAGTACCGCAGTGCTAGGAAAAACTGGTGCTGGTTGTATGGAACATTTTCAATGTACCGGCAGGACTATAATTCAAGTCGGTACTTTGAGCAAAGCTCTGGGCAGTTTAGGGGGCTATGTAGCAGGAAGTGCTAACCTCATTGATTATTTGCGTAATCGTGCGCCCAGTTGGATTTATACTACCGCACTGTCACCCGCAGACACGGGGGCGGCTTTAGCAGCAATTCAAATAGTACAACAAGAACCGCAACGTCTAGTCCAACTGTGGCGGAATGTGGAATATTTAAAAAGGTTAATTCAAGAACAACTACCCCACCTAAAATTATTACCTACACAATCATCTATACTATGTTTACAGTTACCCAGTGCAGCAGAAGCCCTCAGAGTTGGTCAACAGCTAATTAGTAAGGGCATTTTTGCCCCTGCGATTCGTCCCCCCACGGTTCCCACCAGTCGGATACGCATATCTATGATGGCTACTCACCAAGCAGCACATATCGAAAAATTGGTATCAGTTCTCAGTGAGATTTTATAAGATTGATGAGACAACGCACATTTTCCCTACAACCATTTTATGCTGAATCTCTGCCTAATTTGCAAATTACGGCTAGTATCGCCCGATGTTCAAATCAACTTAGCCTCCACTATCAGCTTGTCGGTGACTTAAAACCAGTGACAATTCCCCGGTTATCAGATTTGTAAGGTGGGTTGTAAATTTTGGAGGTTGAATTGGAAACTGTACTTAATAAATATCAAATATCCTGTATAAAATCAAAATTCCCCTCGCCCATGGTTTGCCGTAATGTTTCTATTATTTGTTGGGAATCATCGTGGGGACCGCCCACATAGCATGGTTTCCCGTTACGACCACATTTAATACGTATTATCCCATCCCATTCTCCAATATGCGATCGCGATTGTTCAAAGTCTTTGTGTGGTTGAAATCCTAAACTTTCTGAGTATTCGCAAGCACTAAATATGATTCCTTGGGCAACTTCAAGGGTAACTTCTTGGGGTTTTCCGGGAAACATATCGAATAATTGTTCTACAACTCTTTTAAAATCTATCCTGTCTACTGTACGTGGTGGTATGGTATCCTTAACACCCAAGCACCATACATCTAAAAGATAACTACAAAACGAGATGCGATTATATCTAGCTTCCCTGGCAATAATCACCAATCCCAACCCTACATCAATATCATCACTATTTTCCACAGGGTCGATTGTTGCGAGTGGATTGTTGGTGTGGTTTTCTCTTGGTATTGTATGTATCAATCGAACCAGAAAATCGTTGGCTAAACACTGATATATGGGATCTAATTCTCCTTTTGCTAATCTATTTAATGCGGTTTGCTGTGCTTGATTTTGAAGCACTTCATTGACTTCTGATACTTTGATACCTAGTTTTCGAGCTATTTGTTTGGGAGTTAAATTCAATTCCCGTAAGTTAAGAATTTCTTGTTGTTGTGATGTTGTCATAAATTAGTCCATTATATATACTAAGCATAGTATAGGCAATAAAAGGGAATTTTAACCAAGTAAGGTGCATTCTTAGCAGGCAAGATGCTAAAACCCATTTTTCCCACTATGTCTCATGTTTTTTTATTTACCTGCGAAAACTCTCTTTCAGCCTCCTGTAATAAATATAACGTTGTGAGATTAAGTTTATGTCAAAAAATTTAGCCCCCCGTCAGCTTGTGGGAATTTTGATGATCTGTGTAATGATTAGTTCTTGTAGTGGCGGTACATCAAGTAATACGTCTAATAGACCTAGTCCCAGTCCTAGTCCTACTCCTAGTCCTAGTCCCAGTCCTAGTCCTAGTCCTTCTGAAAGAGCAGAACTAGAATGGCAACAATACAGGAGTGATTGTCAAGATTCCTCGACCCCGATTCCTCGGAGAACTTTTAGTGATGGTTCAAGAGGAAGATGTGAATTTGGTCCGAGGAGACGGCCAGATGGCTCTAGTATCCCAGTTGCTTTTAGAGATAGATAATCAATTTACAAATCACGTTTGATTACTGAAATTACTCGTAGAGACAGGAAACAGGGAACGAACACGAAAAAATCAGTAACAGCACATTGAGTTTTTTTCAAAAATCAAATAGGAGTCTTACTGGGAAAACTCTGTTTCAGCCCCCTGTAATAAATATAACGTTGTGAGATTAAGTTTATGTCAAAAAATTTAGCCTCCCGTGAGCTTGTGGGAATTTTGATGATCTGTGTAATGATTAGTTCTTGTAGTGGTGGTACATCAAGTAATACGTCTGATAGACCTATTCCTACCCCTACTCCTACTTTTGGGGGAGGGAGTTCCCCTAGTCCTAGTCCTAGTCCTAGTACTTTGACTCTCAGAGTCCCCTCATTAGGTTTTACTACAACAATTGATAGAAATACAACTTTTGGAGAAATTAATAGCGTAGCCACAGATTTAACTGGTCAGTGTGTAGACAGATTTGGTTTGAGTCAACAAGGTACAACTTGCCGGGCTGAGGTACAAACAGCACAAAGAGAGGCGGTTAGGTTCATCAACCAGGCTAATTAGGGAAAATACATTTTTGGTCCAACATTGCGGGCATTTTGCCCGCTTAAATCAATGATCAATGAAAAAAATTAATATTTTTCCTCAACTCTCATTACTAGAGCGTTATTTAATCTCAGAGCTAATTCCACCTTTATTATTTAGCATTGCTATCGTTACCATTGTTGCCGAATCAATTGGGATATCATTTGAACAATTCAAATTTCTCATAGAAAGACAGTTAACCTTTGAAAGATTAATATATCTTCATTTACTTAAACTACCTGAGTTTATTGTTTTTGCTGCGCCTATTGCTGTTTTACTAGCTACTATATTTACTTATAAAAAATTATCAAATACCAGTGAAATTATTGCCATCCACAGCTGTGGAGTCAGTTTAGATAAATTAGTTTATCCTGCGGTCATGGTCGCTGCTTTGTTAATACCTGTATTATTTATATTTAATGAAGTGATTGTGATTCCTGCTAACTATAAAGCTGCAATTACCCTAGAAAAAGCTATGAATATAAATAGATTATATTTTCAAAAAAATGATATTTTTTACCAACAAATAGATGATGAAAATACCCTGGATTCATTAGCTCAACAGAATTATCTCAAACATCTATTATATGCCGAGAGATTTGCTGATGGGCAGATGCAACAAGTCACTTTATTAATGAGAGATTCAGAAAAGTTAAAAGTAATTATCAAATCCAGGTTTGCTGAATGCTATGGACAGCAGAAATTTTGCTATTTTTATGAGGGTGTGAAAAATATAATTAATGCAGATGGCTCTTATGGTGAAAGAATTAAGTTTGATACCATGCCTTTATATCTACCTAATATAGCTTTACAATTGCAAATAGATCAAGAAACACTTGATAACAGAGAAATGAATATATTTCAAGTTTATCAACGATTGTTGGTTTTCCAAAAAGCAGGCGATCGCAGAAATTTTCGGAGTCTACAAGTTCATCTACAAAAAAGATTTACCTTACCCGTGTCCTGTGCTGTATTTGCTTTGTTGGGTTCAGCGATCGGAATCAATCTACAACCAAGGGTAAGATATAACAGCTTCAGTTTAACTTTAGCGATTATTCTTTTATATGATGCTGTTCAATTAATTACTAATATCCTGATCATATCAGAAATTATCTCATTTTATTGGATCTGGCTACCAAATCTAGTTGGCACTGGCGCAGGAGTTTATTTATTAATTAAAAAAAGTTCATCATCATGAGACCAACCAAACCAATCAATTCACGTACAATAGCATAATATTAACTTGATTATTAAACAAATTCAAGCGGGGAGTTTCAGTAATTCTGGAATTGCAGAAGGACGATCAGCTACTGGAACTTTGGCTTTTTTAAAAGCAGTTAATTTACTTTGTGCTGTGCCAAAATTCGGTTTACGTCCAATCACTGTGGCTAAAGTGCCACTTTGTCCCCAATTTTTTGCGGTTGTTGCGTGTCTACCTGCAATGTAAGCAACTACTGGTTTATCAATTGCTTCAGTAATATATCGCGCTGCGGCTTCTTCGCTATCGCCGCCGGGTTGACCGACTAAAACGATCGCTTCTGTGGTTTCATCTTCATCCAGAATTTGCAGCCATTGCAAAAACGATGATCCAACAATGGTATCACTACCAATACTGACACTAATTGATTGCCCCAAACCAGCTTTAGTTAGTTCCCAAGCAACTTCATAAGTGAGGGTACTGCTACGGCTAACAATTCCTACGCCACCCGGTGTATACAATTCCCTGGGTTGAGTACCCAAAAGAATCTTTCCTGGTACAATAATTCCTGGACTGTTGGGACCGACTATCAAAGTCTCTGTGGCTTCAGTTTTACGAAGTAATTTCACCATATCCAACGGTGGCACACCACCAGAAATGATGATAATTTGGTTAATCTTGGAGGCCATTGTTTCTAATGCTGCGTCTAAAACTTCATAGGGATGTACGCATATAATCGCTGTATCAATTGCTCCAAATTTTGCCACTACCTCTTCAACCAAATCGAAGATTGGTAAGTTATATAGTTGCTGTCCACCATATCCAGGATTGACACCAGCAACTAAATTTGTCCCATAAGCCTTCATTTGAGTAACATGAGTTGCTGTGATGAATTCAGAAAATCCGTAAATTAATACTTTGCTATCTGGGGTTAAATTCATATAAGTTTCTCGTTTGAGTTGACTTTGCAGTTCCTTGTGATAATTTTGCTCAGACGAACGGCTACTGCTACTGCTTCATCTAAATTTTCTAATACTGTCAGAGCATCGGTTTGACTGTTTAAAGTAGCTAAAATATTCTGAGTCACATTGAACTCAGAACCAACAATTCGCACAACCAATCGCGGACAATGAGACTCTGTAAGACTTTTGCTGCTGGGTTTGATAGTTGCTGAGTTAATTCTGCTTTTTTCATGTTGGGCAAAATTGCTAATAATTTCCGCTACTTCCTCAGTCTGAGGTATGCTACCGATGAGGTTGAGCAGGATAACCTGAATACTTTTATCAGCAGCTAAAATTTTTAGGCCTTTCCTCAGACGATGGCAGAAGGTGGTAGGGACAACATCCGTGATAAAAGCATGGCGTAGGTTTAAACAACTACCCGGCTTACCCCCAGCGTTAGTGACTAAATCTAAGGTAGCCATAATTGAACCAGTACCATTGCCCAGAATGCCAATTTTACCTTGCAGTTTTAACTCATCGTCATTCCTTAACTTACCATTGCTTGAATTTCTACTATGACGGTTAGCTATTTTTACTGCTATTTCCCCTAATTCCGGGTGGCGACCAATGGCGCGTTCATTGATACTGACTTTACCATTAAGAGCCATCACTTCACCAGATGCACTCACCCCCAAAGGATTGATTTCTAACAAATCTAAATCTTTTTGTACAAATAATTGGTACATCTTCTCCACAATGCAGCTAACAGACTGCATTAATCTACCTTGCAGACCCATGTTTAATGCCAGTCGCCTTGCATAGAACGGAGAAAATTCTTGTTCAACCACAACGTGCTGCATTTTTGCCCCTGGGGATTCCCAATCAATATTAGCTTCTGTGCAGCCTAAAAGCACTGGTCGGCAAACGGCAGTGTCTAAAACTACTGCCAGATAAAATTCTTGCTCAGGAATATATTTAGATTCTGCCAGTAAAACTTCGGGTAATTCGCCCCAAATTGGCAGATTAAACATCATTTGTGCCGTAGCGATCGCATCAATTGTTGTTTCTACAAACCTGACTCCACCGGCTTTTGCTCTTTCCCCGCCATATACTTGTGACTTGAGAACAATGGGATAGCGAATTGTTAAACGTTTCAAATCTGTAGGATGGTCAATTCTTTGGCAAGGCAATACAGGAATGCCTATTATCCTCAACCATTCCTTAACTTGATACTCCAATAAATCCATTTACTTGCACCTTGTATTTCCACTTCTAAAGGCATTTATTTGGCGCTGTTTGTAACTTTTTCTAGCACTAGAATTAATAGTTTACCTTTTTTCCTTTATTACAGTATGTTTGGAAAATACCTCAGTTTGTATCAATTTCTTTTGATACTTTGAACCATGCTTAGTCAGAAGTATTGATACAATTTGATACTTGACAAACAACCTCTAATAAATAATTGATTTTTTATGTATTAATTCTATCGGATTTGGTCAACGATGCCAATTAACTATGAAAACATAACTATTTACTAACGGAATATAATTTGTTACTAGAACAACTTAATTTACGGAGAATTAGGAAACGGTACAACTGCCCTTACTCACGAAATATCATATCTAGGGTCTAAACCAGCCTACTAATGTGCCAGTTGTGTAAGTCCTGTAAAAGTAAAAAGTCAAAATTTGTGTTAAAAAGTTTTTCTATAGAATTAAGTAGGCTCTATGAAAGTAGCAGTTCAGCAGGAAGACTTACAACTTTTAGCAATAACTTTGCAAGAACAGGTTCTTGCCAAGGTTCCCTCTGGTGAAGTCTTCCAAATTAAATGTGCTGTCAAAAAAGACCAGCTTATGATTTTAACTCAACATCCAGAGGAAGTGACTGTTGATGGTCAAAATATCTTTGTGGTGCTTAAACAAGCACTCCAATCATTACCCACCTACAGAGACCAGCAAGTGCAATGCTTTATCAGAATACTTGGGCAAGAACTGCCTTATGCTAGATGTTCCTATATTATCCAGCCACAGGAAGAAATAACTTCTTCTTCTTTGATCCATATTCCATCTACCATAGAAAACGAACCAGAAGAAATATTTGATTGTTTCCCAGATCCACCAGATTTGTGGACTACCCCACCACAACGCCCTGTTAAGTCTCTGCTGCTAGGAATAATTTTGTTAGGAATTTGTGTTTTTGGTAGTGGTTTTTACTTCCTCACTCGTCCTTGTGTCATGTTGGAGTGCCAAGAAATGCAAACAGCCCTAAGCATAAACTGGAAATATAGACAACTCATCGGTAGTATTAAAGAGGAAAATCAACTAGTAGCAATACAACAGCAACTCAAAACAGTTAGCACCAATCTGGGTAATATTCCCCGTTGGTCACCCCGTTACCGACAGGCTGAGGAATTAAAAACTAGTTTGTCTATGCACTCAGACAAAATTAACCAGGTGATCACAGCATTACAAGTGGCAAATGTGGCAGAGAAAAAAATGCAAACTCCTGTCACTAGTACAGAGGAACTAACAAGTATCCAGCATTCATGGCGACAAGCCATCGCACCACTAGAAGCTATACCCCCCACCGACGAACTCTATGGGCTAGTCAAACCGAGATTGTCAAAATTTCGGGTGAGTTTGCAAACTGTAAATCAACAGTTACTTACCGAGGAAAAATGGCTGAAAAAACTTAATGATGCCGAAGCTGTAGCCATTGTAGCCCAGGAGCGAGCAGCCACCGCTAAGTCTGTAAACGATTGGCAAAAAGCACGATCTACCTGGCAAGTGGTGATTAATGGGTTAAATATGATTCCCCCCAATAGCCCAGCATACCCAGAGGCACAAAAATTGTTGTTAAACTACCAACTCCAACTAGCAAGGACACGCGATCGCGCCACCACAGAAGAAATAGCAGCTAGAAGCTATCAACAAGCCATGAACACTGCTGATCAAGCCAAAACCTACGAGCAAAACAACCAGTGGCAGATAGCAGTTACATACTGGGAACAGGCTTTACAAAGTGCCAAACAAGTTGCTAAAAATACTTTTTATTACAATCAATCTCAAAATCTGGTGGTAACTTACTCTACCGCCCTCGAGCAAGCACAAGAACAGCTGCAAAGCATTATTAATTGGCAAAAGGTTGGTCAAGACTTGGATAAAACCTGTGTTCGAGAAATTCGGGTTTGCACTTTTACTATTAATAATAGCGGCATTGCCGTCTCCTTGACCCCTGATTATGAACGAGTGCTTGAAACCACATTATCTGAGTCGGACTTGCAAACCACCAACCACTGGTATATTTTACAAGAAGCCCTAAGTGCAATTGGTGATAATGCCCGGATGCCAGTATTTATTTATGATACTAAAGGTCAAGGGATATACACGCATATACCCCAAGGTTAGTGAGATGGTGAATTGATTCTACCTTGCCACTTGCTTTAATAAACTGTAGAAACTAGATTGATAACATAAACTATGTCTGAACTGCCCAACAGTCTTGAAGAAGCCATTGCCCAATCTCGCATCGCTACCCAAGCCGCTCTTACAGATGGCTATACTCGCTTACAAGTTGATTTTCTGTTCCCAGAACTGAAACTCATGCCGGTAGCGGCACAATTTTTACCTTTGTTTGCCGAATATGATTCCCGCTTGAAAGTTTTTTTTGCTGATGCTGGGGCTGCTGCACTAGCTAACCGTGATTGGGCGAATACACCATTTAAAATTTTGGATATCGGTACTGGTAGAGCGGCTTCCCTACAGTCGAAAATTCAGCCAGAAGATGAAATTTTCCTGTTTATTGCCCCGACTTCCGTAGAAGTTCCCCAACTAGAAAGGCTGTGTGAAAATATGGGCGATCGCCCTTTTGTGATGTTAAATCCCCGCTTAGAAGATTCTGGCGTTGTGGGTATTGGTTATACAGCTAGGCAAACCCGCCAGCGTTTCATCAGCACTATTGAATCTTGTTACTACCTGCGTCCTGTAGATGACACAAGTGCTGTGTTTCGCTGCTATCCGGGATTATGGGAAGTATGGGTGGAGCAAACCAACGGCCAGTATGAAAAAATTGCCGAATTACCTAAAAAACCTAGCGGTGATGAATTAGATTTAATTCTGATGCAAGGACAACCACAAACTGGAACAGATGCAGCACCTGCCAAACAGCCCAGTGTGTTTAAGAGTTTACAACGGTTTTTCAAGGCCTTAAGTAGCTAAGTTGAATATTAGAAAAATCAACCACAGATAGGTTCATCTGTGGTTCATATTCAGTTTTGCCAAAATCATCATCAACATAGCACAATAGTATCTATGTTTTCTGGAAAGATGGGCGATATATGACTATAATTTTGACAAATGATGACGGAATTGATGCTCCTGGTATTCAAGCCCTGTTGAAGGCTGTAAATACTAAAAAAACAATTATTGCGGCTCCTAGAGACCATCAATCAGGATGTGGTCATCAGGTCACTACTTCCCGCGCTATTAATCTGCAACAACGTTCTAAAAATGAATATGCCATCGCAGGTACTCCCGCAGATTGTGTGAGAATCGCTACTTCCCAAATTTGCCAAGATATCAAATTTGTGCTTTCAGGTATTAATGCAGGAGGAAACTTAGGAGTAGATGCTTATATTTCCGGTACTGTGGCGGCTGTGCGGGAAGCCGCAACACAAGATATTCCCGGAATTGCTATTTCTCAATATCGCAAAGGTACACAAACTGTAGATTGGGATCTGGCTACTAAATTGACTGCTGAGGTTTTAGCCGACTTATTCCAGCGTTCTTTAGGGCCGGGAAGTTTCTGGAATGTGAATTTACCACATCTGCAACCGGGTGATCCTGACCCTCACATCGTGTTTTGCCACCCTTGTACTAAACCTTTACCCATCAACTATCGTATTGACGGCGATAATTTTTATTACGTAGGTGAATATGCTAAACGCCATCGCACTCCTGGGACTGATGTTGATGTGTGTTTTTCAGGTAATATCGCTGTAACTTTATTAAAAGTCTAAGGTTTGTGATCTAGGGAAATTAAAACTCTTCATGGCCGCCACTCACCGCCGGCGGGTACAAAATATAAGTTTAAGCCCCCATAACTGTTTTTTTCTGGAACTGAAACTACTACAATTACTATTGATGCTAGATAATGGGAAAGCTTTGACAATAACTTAGCCCATCTAGCCCGACAGAATCAAACTAACACCTATGCGAACTCACTATTGCGGCGCACTCCGAAAACAAGATATGGGAGCAACTGTTACCTTGTATGGATGGGTAGACCGTCGCCGCGATCATGGGGGCGTGATCTTCTTGGATTTGCGCGATCGCTCAGGGATTGTCCAAATTGTCAGTGATCCCCAACGCACCCCAGATTCATACCAACAGGCCAACAGCCTCCGGAATGAATACGTTGTCCAAATCACCGGCAGAGTAACCCAGCGCCCGGACGAATCTTTGAACCCCCGCCTCCCTACAGGCGAAGTAGAAATCTACGCTGATCAAATTGCACTCCTCAACGGAGTTCGCAAACAACTACCATTCCAAGTTTCCACAGCTGATACAGAAGCAGTGCGGGAAGATTTGCGGCTTAAGTATCGTTACTTGGATTTGCGACGAGAACGCATGGCGCAGAATATGCAATTGCGTCATCAAGTCGTTAAAGCCATGCGTCGTTACTTAGAAGACCTGGAAGGTTTTATAGAGGTCGAAACCCCCATCTTGACCCGTTCCACCCCAGAAGGTGCTAGGGATTACATCTTACCCAGTCGCGTGAATCCTGGAGAGTGGTTTGCTTTGCCGCAATCACCCCAATTATTTAAACAAATCCTCATGGTATCGGGTATGGATAGATATTATCAAATTGCCCGTTGCTTCCGTGATGAGGATTTACGCGCCGACAGACAACCAGAATTTACTCAGTTGGATATGGAAATGAGTTTCATGTCCCAGGAAGAAATTATCGCCCTGAATGAAAAGTTAGTGCTTCATATCTTCAAAACAGTTAAAGGTATTGAGTTAAACTTACCATTCCCTCGTCTGACCTATGCCGAAGCCATGGCACGCTACGGTAGTGATAAACCAGATACTCGCTATGGTTTAGAATTGGTGGATGTTTCCCATGTCTTAAAAGACTGTGGTTTTAAAGTTTTTCGTGATGCGATCGCTCATGGTGGTACCGTTAAGATTTTGCCAATTCCCCAGGGTAATGATGCCATTTCTAATGTCCGCATTAAACCGGGCGGCGACTTATTTAAAGAAGCCAGCGAAGCCGGTGCAAAAGGTTTGGCTTTTATCCGTGTGCGAGAAAATGGTGAAATTGACACCATCGGCGCAATTAAAGACAATCTCACCCCAGAGCAAAAACAAGAAATATTGCAACTTACAGGCGCACAAGCCGGTCATTTGTTATTATTTGGCGCTGGTGACATAGCCACAGTTAATAAAACTTTAGACAGATTGCGGCAAGTAGTGGCTAGAGAGTTTAAGTTAATTAATCCAGAAAAAATCAATTTACTCTGGATTACAGACTTCCCCATGTTTGAGTGGAATGCTGACGAAAAACGCCTAGAAGCACTGCACCACCCCTTTACTGCTCCCCATCCGGAAGATGTGAGAGATTTAAAAACTGCCCGCGCCCAAGCATATGATTTAGTGCTAAACGGTTTAGAAATTGGTGGCGGAAGCCTGCGAATTTATCAAAGGGATATTCAACAACAGGTATTTGAAGCCATTGGTTTGTCTCCAGAGGAAGCACAAAATAAATTTGGTTTTCTCTTAGAGGCTTTTGAATATGGTACACCCCCCCATGGTGGCATTGCCTATGGTTTAGACCGTTTAGTTATGTTGCTGGCTGGAGAAGAATCAATTCGGGATGTCATCGCTTTTCCCAAGACGCAACAAGCCCGTTGTTTGCTCACAGATGCGCCTTCCCAGGTAGATCCCAAGCAGTTAAAAGAGTTGCAGGTTAGTTCAACTTACCGGCCTAAGTCTTAGAGGCTGTTTTCTCAGGGGGGATGAATTACTCAAAGCCCCCCTTGGGGGGAGTAATCTGCATCCTTAGCGGGTAAGATGTATTAAGCAACGAGCAGGATGCTGGCACTACCTGGGATTCCATCCAGGAGACAAGTCAAAAATCCCACATTATCGGTTTTCACAGCTAATTTCCTTCGGCAACCATGTTCACTTGAGGACGCACAATATAGTTATAAGCTTCTACATTACTCGGCAGGGGTTCCATTTGGTTCCGGGCTACTAAAGTTTGATGGATAAAAGCAGCAGCAGTGGAGCGTCTGAGGGGCAGGTTAGGATTTAGCTCCCTAGGATTTGGATAATTGACCACAATATTTTTTTGTGTTGCTATGCCCACATCATTAATAGCATACTGGGGGATTTGTTGGGCATCGGCATAATAATTTTTAGCCACTGCCGTCACATCTGTAGTTGTTTGGGGTGCAGACACTAAGGGCTGCATTAAAGAAGTCATTGCTAGGGGCAAATATATCGGCCTTTTCACCATTCGACGGGTGATTTTTTGGGGTTCTGGTGTTAAATTTAAGCCCCTAGTTAGGGTAACTATGGCATCTATTCTAGAAACTGGCTGATTTGGGCGAAAAAAACCATCTGGATAACCGCTCATAAATCCTTGTTGATATGCTTCCTCAATGGCTGGGGCTGCCCAATGTCCTTGAGGAATATCTTGATAAACGCTGGCATCTTTGATTTGCCGCACTGGTTCTTTTTCAAAAGCTTTACGAATCATGGCCGCAAATTCATCACGTTGTACCGCCTGTTCTGGTCGAAATGTACCATCTGGATATCCCACAACAATATTTCTGGCAGCTAAACGCTCAATAAATGGTTGCGCCCAATAATCAATAGGAACATCAGGAAAGGTACTCTGTGCTAAAGCCGCGCCAGTTACACTTGCTGCTACCCCTAGAGTTACCAAAGAAGCAGTTAATTTACAAGAACGGGATAAGCTAGGCATTTAAATATACCTCCATACAATACAAATAAATGTACTTCTATAATATTTGGTGGTTATTTAAATAGTTATCTACCCGCCGATGATCACGGTTATATCTCAGGTTAGATAATTATTTTTATAGTATTAAATATTACAATTACTTTAAATATAACTACTCATAAATCCCCCAAAAGTATTAAATAATAAGTGAATGCAATTCAATCGCAAGCAAGAAGTACCAAGATAACATATGTTTTAGGCTCAAAGATGTAGATTTGGGCAAGTGTTAATATGGTTCTTTATAAACTTGAAGATTTTTCTGGTGATTATACGGCTACTGATTTTGATAATTATGCCATCAGAGACTTTGATGTTTACTCAGACATCAATAATGAAAGAGTTGGCACTGTCAAAGATATTTTAGTAGACGATACTGGACATTTTCGTTATTTAGTTGTTGATACAGGGTTTTGGATTTTTGGTAAGCAGGTTTTATTACCAATTGGGCGTTCCCGCATTAGTTATTCGGAACGACGAGTTTATGCAGCAGGACTTACCCGAGAGCAAGTAGAAAACTTGCCTGATTTTAAGGATCTAGAACGGGTTGATGATGATTATGAGGAACAAGTGCGCGGGGTGTATCGCCGACCCTTGGTTGAGTCACCCTTAGAAACTGCAACACCTGTGGAGGCCACAGCACCTTTAGATATTGAGAGGACAGCTAGGGCTAGATATTACGAGGAAGAGCCAGAACTATATAGTACCACCAAAGCAAATCATCAAAACCTAAAACTGTACGAAGAACGGTTAATTGCTGATAAGTCCAGGGTGAAAACAGGAGAGGTGGTGGTTGGTAAGCACGTTGAAACGGAAAAAGCCGCAGTTTCAGTACCTGTAGAAAAAGAGCGTGTAGTTATTGAACGCACTACACCACCCGACGCGGGACGCACAGCAGCCCCTGGTGAAGTTAATTTCCGGGAAGGTGAGGTAATACATATGGATGTTTACGAAGAAAAGCCGGAAATTCGTAAGGAAGCTGTGGTGCGTGAAGAGGTGGAAGTGAGGAAGGTTGTGGAGGAACATACTGTTCAGGCTGAAGAAAATCTACGCCGGGAAGAATTAGACGTTAAGAAAGATAGCGAACGCCCCCGGAGGAGAAAAAGTTAAGCAATTTTTAGGGTGATTTCATGGGTTGTTAATTGGTGTTGACAACCCATGTGTTTTTTACAAAATAAAAAAATTAACTACAAACTCTCAATCTAGCTAAAATACTTCATTTCTGCTTCCAGTTGATGTATCAACTGCTGGTCATTCTTAGCCTTAGCCACCTCCAAGCGATGCTCTAGGCTTTTGTGAATATTCATTCTGTGAGTTTGTTCTGCTAGACTGGGCGCTTTTAGTCTATGCCAACTCATGATTATGCTCCTTTTGATTAACAAAGAAATCTGTGTTTATGCTGATCAAGACTGCTGTAGTATGTCTTATGTGACTAAGATATCATAGTTGTAGTATTTTTCGTTACAGAAAAATCTGTCTTCATTATGATTTAATAAGTTATGTTGTAAAAGCTGCCTAGCGTGTCTGATGACCGCGTAGCAACATGAGTTTAGAATCCCCTGTGTTGAAACCAGGGGAGATGTCAAGGAGAAAAAACCAATCAATCAACCAGCACTGGTGGCATTACTGAGCGATTTTGGCCACTGCGATATTTATGTTAGTGTGATGAAAGGAGTGATGGCTCAAATCAACTCCCAAATTAGGGTAGTGGACTTGACACACCAAATTCCCGCCCAAAACAAGGCAGCAGCTAGATTTTGTTTGATGAATGCTTACCCTTATTTTCCTGTGGGTACAGTGTATGTGGCTGTGGTAGATCCGGGAGTAGGGGGGAGACGAAAAGCGATCGCGGTAGAATTTGCTCAGGGGTATTTAGTCGGTCCGGACAATGGCATATTTAGCGGGGTACTTAGTCAAACCCCAGCAATTAACGCTGTTGAACTAACTAACCCCCAATATTGGCGCACAAGGGAACCTAGTAAAACTTTTCACGGTAGGGATATCTTTGCACCTGTGGGCGCTCATCTGTCCAGTGGTATTCCTTTACAACGGCTAGGACGACAAATCAACCCAGCCGGTTTAGTACAGTTAGATATGGCGGAATGTAGCCCTACAAGTTCTGGGGTAACAGGTTCTATTCAATATATTGATCATTTTGGCAACTTAATCAGTAATATTCCTGGAAAATATATCCAGGGTAAAAATTGGTGTGTACAGGCTTCTGGGCTGACCATACCCGGCTGTGTGACTTATGGTGATGTTAAGGTGGGGGAAGTAGCCGCTTTAGTTGGTAGTCATGGCTGGGTAGAAATTGCCATTAATGGCGGTAACGCTTCCTCACAGTTGCAGATGAATTGGCAAGATGAGTTACAAGTTTTATTTATTTAGGGTTGGCTGAAAAAGTCAATTGTAAGGATGGGACACAGGGAACAGGGTATTGGTGACGATAGAATGTTCATTAAATCCCCATGTCTTGCTGTTGATTTAGAAATAGTCTCAAGGCTGATAAGGCTAAAATCATCAAAAATAATACTAACCCAATTGTACAAGCATAGCTAATTTCTAAATTACTAAACGCCTGTTCATATAAATAGTAAACAATGGTTTTTGAGCTATTGAGTGGACCGCCTTGGGTCATAACAAATACTTCCTCAAATACTTTAGTGGCGGAAATGGCGGAAATGACTGCCACCAAGGCTAAATAGGGTTTCATCAAAGGTATGGTAATATCCCAGTGTTTGCGGATACCATCGGAACCGTCAATGGCTGCGGCTTCATATACATCATCAGGAATTGATTGCAAGCCGGCTAAATAAATTACCATGTAATAGCCGAGTCCTTTCCAAATGGTGACAAGCATGACACTCATTAGGGAAATGGGGACAATGTTTAGCAATTTTTCTGGACTGGTTAGCCAAGGAATTCCTGTAGGAGAAATATTCACACTGGCCAGTAATTGATTGAGTAAGCCGTTTTCTGCATATAGCCATTTCCAAGCTATACCAGCAACCACCATTGATATAACCACAGGAGTGTAGTAAGCTGCTCTAAACCAGTTCATTCCTCGCAATTTCTGATTTACCAAAATTGCCAGCAATAAGGGAGCCATGACTAAAATTGGTACTACACCCAGCAGATACAAAAAAGTGTTTTCTAAAGTTTGCCAAAAAACTGCATCCTTCCACAAACGGAGAAAGTTGCTAAAACCTATCCATTGCGGTGGCTGGGACAGGTCCTGGTAAGTGGTAAAGCTGAGGTAAAATGCTTGTATTGCCGGCCAAAAGACCGTTAGAAACAAGATAATTAGGGCCGGGAGCAAAAATAAGTAGGGCGTTAGTCGCTGTTTGACCAATATCCAATTGACAGACATAAATTAGCCACCGACCAGATTATTATTTAACGGAGAGGGAGGGATTCGAACCCTCGTATACGTTTCCGCATAACAGACTTTCCAGGTCTGCGCCTTAAACCACTCGGCCACCTCTCCAGGGGCAACGATTTATAACTATACTATAAAATTTTGGAAATTGCAAGTCTAGACATATTAAATTAAAACTAAAAATTAAAACTAAAAGTTCTGATGGGAAATCCAAACAGCAAAATGTCCTCTACACACACCATTAAAGTCCGCGATCGCGCTTCTGGTCAAGAATACAGTCTACAAGTCCCGGAAGACCGCTATATTCTCCACAGCATCGAACAAGAAGGACAGAATCTGCCGTTTTCTTGTCGCAATGGGGCTTGTACAACTTGTGCTGTGAGGGTAATATCTGGAGAAGTTTACCAACCGGAGGCTATTGGACTATCGCCGGCACTGCGCCGACGGGGTTATGCTTTGTTATGCGTCAGTTATGCTCGTTCTGATTTGGAGGTAGAAACCCAAGATGAGGACGAAGTATATGAACTACAGTTTGGCCGCTATTTTGCCAAGGGTAGGGTAAAAGCGGGTTTACCGTTAGACGAGGATTAAAATGCTGTTCGCCCACAAGCCCACACATTTGATTTGTTTCCTGTGCTTGCTGTTGTTGAGCAGTTGTCAAGCCAATGATTACACTGTCGGTAATCAGGTGGAGGTGAAGGTAACGCGGGTGGTGAGTGGGCAAACTTTAGAAGTTTTAGGTATACCTCCCCAACCCAACTTGGCCGCTCGTGTCCGGTTAATTGGTATTGATGCTCCGGATTTTCGCCAACTTCCCTGGGCGGATGAGTCTAAAGAAGTTTTAGCAGAGTTGATTGGTGAGCCAGAAAAATCCGTAATCCTGGAATTTGATTTGGAAGCTAAGGATAAAACAGGGCGAACTTTAGCTTATGTGTGGAAAGATAATCGGTTACTGAATGAGGAAATTGTTAAAAAAGGATATGCTCTATTTGTAGGGCGATCGCCTAATCACAAATATGACCGACGCTTGGAGCAAGCCCAACAATGGGCTAGACTCATGGGAAAAGGCATTTGGAACCCTGAAAAACCCATGCGTCTCTCTCCTAGTGAGTTTCGCCGCCAAAAATTGTAACCAATTTTAAGTATACAAGATAGTTTAGTTGTTGTATTCGTACACAATCACCAATGACCTGTTCCCTTTTGAAAAAAAACAATGACTAATTTACAAATTTTTCTAGATATTGCCACAGAAGCAGCTTTGGCTGCGGGTGCAGTTTTACAAGGGTATTTGGGTAAGTTAGAAAATGCTATTACCGAAAAAGGTCGCCCTGGTGATTTAGTCACCGCTGCGGATCAAGCCTCAGAGGCGGAAATTCTCTCAATTTTGCGCCGCCACTTTCCCCAACATTCTATCCTGGCTGAGGAATCAGGACAGTTAGGCAATCAAGATAATCAGTATCTCTGGGCAGTTGACCCTTTAGATGGTACAACTAATTACGCTCATCAATATTCCGCTTTTGCTGTTTCTATTGGCTTATTGGTTCATGGTGTCCCTTCTGTAGGTGTAATTTATGACCCTTTACGTGAGGAGCTATTTCGAGCAGCCACTGGCTTGGGTGCCACCCGCAACCGCCAGAACATCAAGGTTTCAGAAATATCTGAACTAAGTAAAAGCTTGTTGGTAACAGGATTTGCCTATGATCGCCGGGAAACTGCGGATAATAACTATGCAGAATTTTGTCACCTAACTCATCTCACTCAGGGGGTTAGGCGTAGCGGTTCTGCTGCTTTAGATTTGGCTGCTGTTGCTTGTGGGCGTGTAGATGGTTACTGGGAAAGGGGAATTTCTCCTTGGGATGTGGTGGCTGGTGTGGTTTTATTGCGAGAAGCTGGGGGTAAAGTTACTGCCTATGATGGCACTGCTTTTAAAATTGCATCAGGGAGAATTTTAGCTACAAACGGTAAAATTCACCACCAACTAAGTAATGAATTGGTAACAGTTCCCCCGTTGTCGAGTTGGAAATGACAGGATAACTGAGGATTTGCTACTGTAGAATTACTTATAAAATCAAGCTAGCTAAAAAAAACACTAAGTAATATATGTTTATAAAAATAAATGTGGGATTGTTTAAATATGACTTGATGGACTATCACGCAATTTTGTGTGTTCCAGTTGACGCAGATGGAAAGAAGATACGTAAACGTTACCTAGAAATTGCCCGGCGCTTACACCCAGATAGCAACGCCCTGACCTCAGCTGAAAAACAACAGGCTCATAAATTGTTATCAACGTTCGTTAATCCAGCCTATGAACATCTGGGCAAGGAAACCAGTCACACAGAACACCTGATAGTTTTATCTCAAATGGGCAAACGCCTATTACGAGAATCAGCTGAGTTAGAATTAAGCACTGACTTGGCTAAAAAACTACTGACTGAGACTAATTATGATCATGCTTACAAGACAGCGATCGCCAAAATTGCCACTACTCAATATCAATCATTAGAGAAGTCAACTGAAATCATCTCCCAAGTTAGCGAGTTAAACTTAGTATACCTGATGCGGAGTGCAGCCACAGGTTCCACTTCCTCTGAGTTGTCTGGTCAATTCCCAACTAACTCAGGTAAAGCCAGATCAAACACAGAAACACTCCCACCAGTCCCAGAAGATTCCCCAGTAGACCAGTATGTGCGTCGCGCTCAAACTTTGATCAACAACAACCAACTGGGTCGAGCTAAGGTAGAGTTACAAGATGCTTTGAAGTTAGAACCTAAAAATAGTCTCTGTCATAGTTTAATAGCGTTAGTGTATTTAAGGCAAAATCAGATTAAAATGGCCAAAATTCATTTTGATAATGCTTTGAAATTAGATCCCACTAATGAAATAGCATTGACATGGAAACCTAAAATAGAAAAAGCTTTAGGGCGACAGTCCAGTGGCTCGAGAGTGACTCCACCTCATGATGATGAAACTAATCAACCAGATAAATCTGGAGGTGGGGGTTTGTTTGGTGGCTTGTTTGGTGGGAATAAAAAATAATGGTGTATCAACCAGCATCTGGAGCCAGGGATTTATTACCCTTAGATGTGGCTCAAAAACACTGGATTGAAGATAGATTACAACAAGTGTTTCATGGTTGGGGATATCACAGGATTATCACTTCAACCTTGGAACGGATGGATACTCTAATGGCGGGAGAAGCAATTCAACGCCAGATGGTGATTCAACTACAAAACGGTCAAGATGAAGAACTAGGATTGCGCCCGGAGTTGACAGCTTCCATCGCTCGTGCAGTGGTTACGCGCATGGCAGGTGTCACCTATCCCAAACGCCTATACTACAACGCTAATGTTTTCCGCCGGAACTGGGAAAACAAGCACAACCGCCAGCAAGAATTTTATCAAGCTGGGGTTGAGTTGTTGGGTGTGGGGGGACTATTGGCTAATGTGGAAGTGCTGCTTTTGGTGAGAAATTGTCTCGCGGCTTTGGGTTTACAAGATTGGCATTTAATCTTGGGGGAAGCGGGAATTACAACATCTCTCCTGGATGCTTTCCCGGTGAAGATACAACCCCAAGTCCGCAGCGCCATTGCTCATCTTGATCACATCGCCATAGATAATCTACCTTTGAGCGATGAACTACGCCATCGCGCCATCATCATGATGGATCTGCGTGGTGACAGTGCTGATGTACTGCAAAAGGTCAGTAGTTTGGATTTAAATCCCCAGCAACAAGAAATGGTGCATAATCTCAAATCTATGGTAGAGTTATTACAATCCGTTGGGGGGGTTTCTTTAATTCTTGACCTCAGTTTAATCGAAACCATAGACTACTACACCGGCATAGTGTTTGAAATTGTCACTAATAATAATTCACAAGCCAGAGTTTTAGGGCGCGGTGGTCGCTACGACCGGCTGTTAGGACTATATCATCCTCAAGCCGAAGATATTCCCGGTATTGGTTTTGTGCTGAATATCGAAGATTTACACCAAGTTCTTTTATATAACCAGCAACTACCACAATCAACGGCAGCTAGTGACTGGTTAGTAGTACCGCAAACAGCCGAGGCTCAAGCTGCGGCTTTTGCCTACGCCCAAAAACTCCGCGATTCTACAGAATTGGTGAGGGTAGAAATGGATTTAGGCGGCAAAGATGCAGCAACTGTGAAACAATACGCGAGCGATCGCGGTATTGCTCAAATCGCCTGGATTAAAGCTGATGGTTCTGTAATTTGTGAACCATTGGTTTAATGAGTGGGTGGGGAGTATTCACAACTATAATTGTCACTACTCCCCTGCTAGGCTAGAAATAGCTGATCTGCAAGAAAGGGAATCAAGAAATGCCCCACACGATTGTCACAGATGTTTGTCAAGGTGTAGCTGACTGCGTAGATGCTTGTCCAGTAGCCTGCATCCATCCCGGTCCTGGTAAAAATGTCCAAGGAACTGATTGGTATTGGATTGACTTTGCCACTTGTATAGATTGTGGTATATGTATCGCAGTTTGCCCGGTAGAAGGTGCCATCATCCCCCAAGAACGACCGGATTTACAAAAAACACCGTAAAATTTTACAGTCAGCAGTCTATGTTATGGTTAACTTAGCTGTTGACTAATAACCAAGTTACTTGTCTCTCCCTTGACCAATGACTAATGAATATTTAGTAGAAGTTAAAAACGTCCACGCAGGATATATAAAAGATGTAGATATTCTCCAAGGGATAAATTTTTTTGTATCACCAGGTGAATTAGTCACAGTAATTGGCCCGAACGGTGCGGGTAAGTCTACTTTAGCTAAAACTATCTTTGGGCTGTTAACTCCTCACACTGGTACTATTACCTTTAAAAATGAAAATATTGTGGGGTTAAAGTCCAATCAAATCGTTAACAAGGGAATATCCTATGTACCACAAATTGCTAATGTTTTCCCTTCTCTCACTGTGGAAGAAAACCTAGAAATGGGGGCTTTTGTGCGTAATGTCCCCCTTAAACCCCTTAAAGATCAGATTTTTACTATGTTTCCCAGATTAGGCGATCGCCGTGGTCAACGTGCTGGTACTCTATCAGGAGGGGAACGTCAAATGCTGGCCATGGGCAAAGCTTTGATGTTACAACCGAGTTTACTGCTATTAGATGAACCTTCCGCGGCTTTATCCCCCATTTTAGTAACGCAGGTATTTGAGCAAATTAAACAAATCAATCAAACAGGTACTGCAATTATCTTAGTGGAACAAAACGCCCGTAAAGCTTTAGAAATGGCTGACCGTGGTTATGTATTGGAGTCTGGACGAGATGCTATTTCCGGACCTGGCCAAGAATTATTACATGATCCTCAAGTAGGTCAATTGTATTTAGGTGCTGGTAAGCAGCATTCTGATTTGAATTGATAATTTTAGATTATTCCTCTATGGTGATGAGCAATTTATGAAAAAAAGCTTAATTATCTCAAGTTATCATTGCTGTTGACTCAGGGTTAAATTATACTCGACATTGATACAAAAAACCCTTACAAACGCTTAAGCATACTATAGAGACATCAAGCAATGACTACACCAGATTTCACCATTGATGAGTTGACAGCAAGTAGCACCATTGTAGGTGCGGGTAAATTATCTTCCAGTCCAGAGAAAAAATTGCTCACCTTAAAGATCGTCGAGAGTTTGTTAATTACAATATTACTCTTAGGTAGTGTTGTTGTAATTGTTGCTAAAGAAAACCAAACCCTGGTTCTTTATGGTGTGATCTCAATTGCTATATCACTTGTGTTACTGATCATTAACAGACAAGTATTTCAAGACTTCAAAAAAGCTGCTAGTGAGTACGAAGCCAACAGAAAGGCAGAAATATCAACTTATTTGCTGGATAAAAGGTCTTGGCAAGTCAATAACTTTACTCCTGTCAAAGCCAAAGCTTTACAATATTGCCAAGATTTGATCAACGACTATAAAAATGTCAGGAATTTATCCAGAACCATTTACTACATTCTGCAAATTACCACCGTGGTTTTTTCGGGAATTACCCCTATTTTAGTCCTGGTGGATAAAATCGAAGCTGGGCAAACTTGGTTAAAATGGTTACCTGTTATTTGTCCTGCTATTGCTTCCATACTGGCTAGTATAGTTACTTCCTTCCCATTTCAAAAGAACTGGGTAGCGGCTAATACTGTAGTGGAATTATTAGAAGCAGAAGTAGAAAAATTTATCCTGGGAGTCACACAACCCTATCGCCTCTTTGATACTGCTGACGAAGCGGAACAGCAACAAAAAGCCAGCCAAGCATTAGAATATTTTATTAGACAGGTGAATACTATTCACCTCCAGCAAGTCCAGGAAGCTGCGGAAGATAAGCAGCAAAAGGGCGACAAGAAAGAAGATAAGCAGCAAGAATCAGCCCAGTCTCAACAAAGTGCTTAATTTTAGCTGATTAATTTTAGCTGATTAATTTTAGCTGCTTTTGAGTTATTGTGAGAGGCGCAGAGATGTCACTTTTACCTCTGCGTCCCTCTATTTATAGGGCTTGGCAAGTGTTAGTATTCTGGTACTGTCGGGTCAACTTCTTTACTCCAAGCGTTAATTCCTCCTTTAACGTTGGTTCCTTCAATTCCAGCTTCTTTGAGGATAGCCAAGGCTTTGGCAGAGCGTCCCCCTAACTTACAATGAGCAATTAAGCGGTGACCATTGAGTATTTCTTTCACCTTGGCTACTCCTGACCCGTTTTCAATTTCCGGTAAGGGAATTAACACAGAACCGGGAATTTTGGCAATTTCGTATTCATGAGGATTGCGAACATCTAATAATACAAAATCCTGGGCATTACTATCTATTAATTGCTTTAATTCCTGGACTGTCATTTCTGATAAGGCCATTTTTTGTCTTTCCTCCTCTGCCTTAGCTTGGGGTATTCCGCAGAATTGCTCATAATCTATCAGCTTGGAAATCACCGGGCGAATGGGATTAGGACGCAGTTTTAATTCCCGGAATTTCATTTCTAGGGCATTATACAACAGTAATCGCCCACTTAAGGTATTACCTTGTTGAATCACGATTTTTACTGTTTCTGTAGCTTGAATAATGCCAATCATCCCCGGTAAAATACCTAGTACTCCCCCTTCAGCACAGGAAGGAACCATGCCTGGTGGTGGTGGTTCTGGGTATAAATCACGATAGTTTGGTCCGCCTTCGTAGTTAAATACTGTGGCTTGCCCTTCAAAGCGGAAAATAGAACCGTAGACGTTGGGCTTATTCAGCAATACACAAGCGTCATTGACTAGATATCTAGTAGGGAAATTGTCAGTACCATCGACTACAATATCATAAGGTTGAATGATATCTAGGGCATTTTCAGAACTGAGGCGGGTTTCATACAAATCAACCTGACAATAGGGGTTAATTTCATGAATGCGGTTTTTAGCTGATACTATCTTGGGTTTACCTACCCAAGATGTACCGTGAATGATTTGCCGTTGCAGGTTGGAGGTGTCTACAACATCAAAATCAACAATACCAATGCGTCCAATGCCGGCTGCGGCTAAGTATAACAGTAATGGCGAACCTAGTCCACCAGTACCAATACATAATACACTAGCTGCTTTTAAACGCTTCTGTCCCTCTAGCCCCACCTCTGGCAAAATCAAATGGCGGGAGTAGCGTTCATAATCATCTTTAGTTAACTGGATTTGATCCAGATCGGGATTAAGCATAGAGTTGAGGTAAGGTAGATCAATATTGGCGGGGGAATTAATGCCTAGTTATCAGCTTGGAATTATGGTTATTGACTCTGGTTGGAACTGCTGCTGCTCATCAAGAGTCCAACTCCCAATATTACCAGCTTGTCCATGGTGAATGGCTACTATTATATATGAGTATTCTGCCCAAGCATAGAGGCGATCGCATTTTGAAGGCGTAGCACAATGATCAGGGTGAGAGTGGTAAATGCCAATAATCAGGAATGAATAATATTCAGGGCGCGATCGCGTGCTGCTGTTTGGGCTTGTAGTACTACCATGGGGGCGGTAGCATATTAAAAGGGATTTCCGAGTAATTGACAGATGGGAACCTACTCGCCAGATTTGCTCTGGCTGTGGGTATGGTTGGGGCAAGATTGATTTGTCTGTTCGCTCAGTGTTATGTTTAAGTTGCAATACTCTTGCAGACAAAGATGAGAATGCTGCTAAGAATATAAAAATGGTCGGCATGGGGCATCGGCAGGACCTAAAATCCACAGGGAGTGACTGTAAGACTGTTTCGGCTGCGAGTTACTATGACTTGTCAAGAATCACCGACCTTCAAGGTCGGTGAGTATGTCAACAATGTAAGAGGCTAATAGTTCCTTGACCTGGACTACATCTTTGATTAATCGGTCATAATCAGATGACTCCATCAAGTGTAACTCGCAGGAAAGTAAGAGGTAATATTCTACTTCAATCACTGCTTCCCTAGCCATTTCCAGGAATTCTAATTCAATTTCACAGTCATCGCGATCGCATCCCTGGGCTATTTTAATAGGTATGGAAGCACAAGCTAGACGGATTTGTTGAGTTAGCCCCAATAGTTCTTCCTCTGGAAAGGTTTTAGTAATCTCATAAACTGCAATTGTCAGTTCATGTGCTTTTTCCCATTCTTGCAGCTCTCTAAAGTCTGTCATTTTGATATTGGTATTACGAGGATTAACAGGGTGAGCAGTGGCTACCTATTATCATAGGTCACTATCATCAAAACGATTCAGCGAAAAGCGAATCATAATAATGATCATGTTGTATTGTGAGCATCCCGCTCGCTGCGTCAAAAAAATACAAAAAAAATACTTGCTGGTATTAAAAGTTTTGGTATTAAAAGTTTTAATATATAATTAAGCAAATAGAATACATAAAGTGGATGCGACTAGAAGAAATCACCAAAGGAGCATGGGTAAAAGGTATTTTAGATAACCAATTAGTTACAGTTATTGACGTGCAATGGTACGCCGATAACGTCATGGAACTAACCTACAAAGACTCCAAAGGACATACAGGGCAAAAATTATTATACCGCGATCGCGAATCTACATTAGAAATAGTCACCAAAGAACGCCCCTGGAGTTTTAACGGCGACGGCTACTTATTGCGCCTGGTGTCAGAAGCCCAGCGCATCCAATTAGCCCATTTATTTGATCCCTTACTAGCAGTACACAGTTCCTTAGTAGAACCCCTACCGCACCAAATCACCGCGGTGTATGGGGAAATGCTCAACCGTCAACCGTTACGTTTTTTACTTGCCGATGACCCAGGAGCAGGTAAAACCATCATGGCGGGACTGCTGATAGCAGAACTTCATCTGCGGGGTGATTTACATCGTTGTCTTGTAGTTTGCCCCGGCAGTTTAGCGGCTCAATGGCAAGATGAATTATACCAAAGATTTCATTTAGAATTTGAAATCCTCACCAATGACCGCATAGAAACAGCCCGAACGGGTAACGCTTTAGCAGAAATACCCCTAGCCATAGCCAGGTTAGATAAATTAAGTCGTAACCAAGACCTGCAAGCCAAACTCACACAAACCGACTGGGATTTAATTATTTGCGACGAAGCCCACAAAATGTCTGCTTCTTTTTTTGGCGGCGATATCCGAGAAACCAAACGCTACAAATTAGGGAAACTGCTATCTAGTATCACCCGCCACTTTTTGCTGATGACGGCTACACCCCACAACGGTAAAGAAGAAGATTACCAATTATTCATGGCCTTACTAGACGGAGATCGTTTTGAAGGCAAATTTAGGGACGGAGTTCACGTTTGTGATACCTCCGACTTAATGCGTCGGCTAGTCAAAGAAGACTTATTAAAATTTGACGGTACACCCTTGTTTCCAGAGCGCCGGGCTTATACAGTAGATTATAAACTTTCTCAGCTAGAGTCCATTCTTTATAAACAAGTAACAGAATATGTGCGGGAAGAATTTAACCGGGCTGAGGGTTTAGATAATCAAGGACGTAAAGGAACTGTAGGCTTTGCCCTAACCATATTACAACGCCGTTTAGCATCTTCCCCGGAAGCCATTTATCAATCACTACTACGACGACGGGAAAGATTACAAAAACGCCTGAGAGAAGAGGAAATAGCCAAACGAGGTAAGGAAGCAGAAATTGAATGTTTCTCTATTCTCATAGAAGATGTAGACGAACTAGAAGACGATATCCCCAGCGAAGAACGAGAAGCAACAGAACAAGAAGTAGTAGACCAAGCATCAGCAGCCCGCACCATTACCGAACTCAAAACCGAAATTACCCAGTTACAAAAACTAGAGCAATTAGCCTTACAAGTGCGACGCAGTGGGACAGATAAAAAATGGGAAGAACTATCTCAAATTTTGCAAAACCAGGGAGAACTGTTTGATACCCAGGGTTATCGCCGTAAACTGGTAATTTTTACAGAACATCGGGACACGTTAAATTACTTACAACAGCAAATCACCACATTATTAGGCAACCCCACAGCCATAGTCACAATTCACGGTGCTATGGGCCGCGAAGAAAGGCGAAAATCTCAAGAAGCATTTACCCAAGACCCGGAGGTACAAGTATTAATTGCCACCGATGCCGCCGGGGAAGGAATCAACCTACAACGGGCGCACCTGATGGTTAACTATGACCTACCTTGGAACCCGAACCGTTTAGAACAGCGTTTTGGGCGTATTCACCGCATCGGACAAACAGAAGTTTGTCACTTATGGAACTTAGTAGCGAAAGAAACCAGAGAAGGAGATGTTTATTTAGGACTATTGAAAAAGCTAGAAATTGAGCAAAACGCCTTGGGGGGTAAGGTATTTGACGTATTGGGTAAAGCCATTGATGGAGCGCAGTTACGAAAGCTACTAATTGACGCTATTCGCTACGGCGACTCAGCAGAGGTTAAAGCCAAACTCAGCCAAGTAGTAGCACAATACCTAGATCGGCAAAAACTACAACATTTATTAGCAGAAAAAGCCCTAGTCCAGAACACCATGGATATATCCAGAGTACAGGAAATTCGGGCAGAAATGGAACGAGCGGAAGCCAGGAAACTACAGCCCCATTTTATAGCGGCTTTTTTTCAAGAAGCCCTGGAAAAATTAGGAGGAACAGTCAGAGAGCGAGAACCCCGCCGCTACGAAGTTACCCATGTTCCCAGCGTCATTCGCAACCGGGGGCGAATTTTAGGCAAAAGCGCTGCAATATTACCCAGGTATGAGCGCGTTTGCTTTGATAAGCAATTAATCAGCATTGCAGGTAAACCATTAGCAGCCTTAATTTGTCCTGGTCATCCTCTACTGGAAGCCACCATTGACTTAATATTAGAACGACACAGAAACGTCCTTAAACAAGGCGGTATTTTGTTAGACAGAAACGACCCCAGCGAACAGGTGCGGGTTTTAGTATATCTAGAACACTGCATACAAGATGGCTCCACAAACAAAGAGGGTCATCGTCATGTGGTATCTCGACGGATGCAGTATGTAGAGATTGACGACACAGGACAAGCCCGTAATGCGGGTCATGCACCTTATTTAAACTATGAACCACTACCAGAAGCAGACCAAGCATTAATAGAGCCTACTTTATCACAATCCTGGTTACTCAACGACATCGAAGCAGAAGCGGCAAAATACGCCATAGCCCACATTGTCCCCCAGCATCTAGAAGAAGTCAAACAGCACAAAGAAGAACTGATAGATAAAACCATAGCAGCAGTCAAAGACCGACTAGGAAAAGAAATTAACTACTGGGACCATCGAGCCTCAGAGCTAAAGGCTCAAGAAACAGCAGGAAAAATCAACGCCAAAATCAACTCCGCCAAAGCTAGAACCAGAGCAGACGAACTCGAAGCTCGGTTAAAAAAACGGGAGGAAGACCTAAAGCAAGAACGGCGTATTTCTCCCCTCCCCCCGGTAGTCATTGGTGGGGCGTTAATAATTCCCATAGGTTTAATACAACGACTGGAAGACAAAAGCCCACACCAAAACCCCAGCACTTTTGCCCAAGAAAAGCGAAGAATAGAAATATTAGCCATGCAGGCGGTCATGAACACCGAACAGCAGTTAGGTTATGAACCAAAAGACGTAAGCGCCGACAAATGCGGCTATGATATAGAATCACGCATCCCCAGCACCGGCAAACTGAGATTTATAGAAGTTAAAGGCAGGATAGCAGGAGCAGATACAATCACAGTCACCAAAAACGAAATTATCACTGCTTTAAATAAACCAGATAACTTTATTTTAGCCTTAGTGCAAGTCCCCCAGACTCCGGAACTCACCCCAGGGGAGCCATGGAAACTGAAGGATCCACAAAACAGCCATCAAGTCAAACAAGATCATAAATGTGTTATTCGATATCTCCAGCGACCCTTCGACACAGAACCAGGTTTTGCGGTCACCAGTGTTAACTACAGCTGGTCAAAACTATGGGAACAGGGAACAGATAACATCTTATTGTAGTGCCGGCAGGATGCTTGTACATCTAGCAGTTATCAGTTTGGAAAGATTTATCTAAAAAATGGTTGACAATTTACCATCCCTCCTTGTAAGCTGATTTTTCAAGAAGTGCATTGATCCATTGATCCATCTTTAGTGCAAAGCTGCGAAAGCTGCCAACCAATAAGCGTTGTTCGGCAACTCTTAAAACCCAAAGGTAGGTTGTTTACTTTTTCATGGTTTTGTTTCTCCACTAAATAAAGATTATGTGTTTGGATTTATTCCGCAGTGAGGATTTGGATTTATTCCGTTTCCTCACATTTTCATTTCTATTAGTCAATAATAAATGAAACCATTAATTATTCATCTATACCGGGAATCCAGCCGGGGAATAAATTCCCCGTCTCAAAGCTGAAGTCCGTTAAAACGGACTCATATGACATTAGCAAAAAATCACAAAATATATTATGAAAATCACAAATCTATTGGTCAATAATAAATGAAACCATTAATTATTCATGTAGTCGGGGAATCCATCCGGGGCAACCGGGGAATAAATTCCCCGTCTCAAAGCTGAAG
>NZ_JANQDH010000050.1 GCF_029891735.1 Chrysosporum bergii ANA360D | reverse complement strand
TATTTCTATGTGTTTGGTTTGATTCAATTTGTCGCTTTGCTACCGCGAAGCCCGCCCACTATTTGTGCTAGTTGTGTCACTTATTTCAGTACACAAATACTATAATATAGCGATCGCCTGTGCCAGTTGCGTAAGTCCTGTGAATTTTGGCACTTCTCAGACATCCTTGGAAGTGCGCCCGGTTGACTAGTGGAGAAAAATTGTAAAATATATAACTATAGTTTTTCTACCATATGGCGTTAACTGATACAAATGCTGCTGAATAATCGCTATCAAGTAATTCAAACTTTAGGTGCTGGTGGCTTTGGGCAAACCTTTCTGGCAGAAGATACCCAAATGCCTTCTAGTCGTCGCTGCGTAATTAAACAGCTACGACCAATAGAAAATAATCCCCAAATTTACCAACTGGTACAGCAACGCTTTCAAAGAGAAGCAGCAATTTTAGAAGATTTGGGTGGAAATAGTGACCAAATCCCCACATTGTATGCTTACTTTCAAGCAGAGGGACAATTTTATTTAGTACAAGAGTGGATTTCTGGCGACACCCTCACAGCCAAACTGCAAAAACAGGGGTTATGGCGGGAAAGTGCTGTGGCGGAAATGCTACTAAATTTGTTACCAGTGTTAGAATACATCCACTTCCGGCGCATTATTCACCGGGATATCAAACCAGATAATATTATTTTGCGTTATGGCGACGGTAAACCAGTATTAATTGATTTTGGCGCGGTGCGGGAATCTATGGCTACAGTGGTTAACTCCCAAGGTCATCCCACCAGTTCCATTGTCATCGGTACACCTGGATATATGGCCAGTGAACAGGCCGCGGGCAGACCAGTTTATTCTAGTGATTTATATAGTTTAGGTTTGACAGCAATTTATTTATTAACTGGCAAACAGCCCCAAGAGTTAGAGTTGGATTCTCGCAGCGGTGAAATTATCTGGTATCAACACGCTGTCAATATTAGCCCCACATTGGCAGAAGTGATAACCAGAGCTATTGCCTATCATCCCCGCGATCGCTTTGCCAGTGCTAGAGAAATGCTCTTAGCATTACAATTGGGGTCAAGTAGCATACCTCCCACAGTACCTTATCAACACCCCCTAGCAGCAAATGCGCCCCCATCTCAACCCACGGTTACAGTTAGTCCAGGGTCTACTTCTCCACCCCCCACTCAAGTCCCTGCACAGAGAGTTTTTCTGAGTAGTGTAATTGTGGGTGGTTTAATAGGTACTGCCATTATTATTGGTTTTGCCCTCAATCGACCACCTCAACCAGTTACCCAGTCAACGGGAACATTGACAGCACCAGATATTAACCAGGCTCAAGTACCCAGTACTACACCACCGGTCAATAGTCCATCTGAGCAGATTCCAGAACCAAGTCCCATTGCATCAAATCCAGTAACACCACCCAGTCAATGGGAACAGTCAACGGAAACATTGAAAGCACCAGATATTAACCAGGCTCAAGTACCCGGTACTACACCACCGGTCAATAGTCCATCTGAGGAGATTCCAGAACCAAGTCCCATTGCATCAAATCCAGTAACATCACCTTTCAATCCTGATCAACCGTCCTCTTCTCCTTCTGTGGTGGAGTCAGAAATACTTGGATCATCACCAACTGAAGCAGTGCAGAATTATTATGTCAATATTAATCAGGGTAAATATGAAACCGCCTGGAATCTATTAGCTCCCAGTCTGCAAAATAATCAACGCCTTCACCCAGAAGGTTATCTTTCTTATATCAACTGGTGGGGAGGGGAAGTTGACAGTGTGAGTGTTGAAGAAGTTAGTTTATTAGCAGCCAGTGGAAACACAGCCACCGTGAATGCTAAGTTTCAATACTTGATGAAGACTGGAAAACGAGTTGCTGGTTCTCTGCGTTTTTACCTTTTATGGGATGCCAGCAATAGCAGATGGGTGGTTAGTGAGGTGAAATAACCGATGTAATACCCGTCTCAGTATTTGATGTACATTTACAAAAGGCGATCGCTTGTAGACTTTCATGACCATAACACTGCTGAATAATCGCTATCAAGTAATTCAAACTTTAGGTGCTGGTGGCTTTGGGCAAACCTTTCTGGCAGAAGATACTTATATGCCTTCTCGCCGTCGCTGTGTAATCAAGCAACTCAAACCCATAGCCAATGACCAGAAAACCTACCAAATCATTCAACAGCGCTTTGAGAGGGAAGCGGCTACTTTAGAATATTTGGGTGATAGTAGTGACCAAATCCCCAAATTATATGCGTACTTTTGCGAGAATGGACTGTTTTACTTGGTTCAAGAATGGATTGAAGGGCAAACTTTAACCAATATTGTGGAAACCAAAAAACAGCAGGGGGAAACTGCCGTTAGGGAAATTCTATTTAGTTTGTTATCAGTATTAGATTATGTCCACAGTAAAGGTATTATTCACCGGGATATCAAACCAGATAATATTATTTTGCGCTCAAGTGATCATCAGCCATTTTTAATTGATTTCGGCGCTGTGAAAGAAACTATACGTTCAGTAGTTAGTTCCTCACCTCATCCCACGCGATCGCTTGTGATTGGTACACCGGGGTATATGCCCACTGAACAAGCTTTAGGACGACCGGTTTATGCCAGTGATATTTATAGCTTAGGCTTGACTACTGTTTATTTACTCACAGCAAAACACCCACCAGAATTACCAACACACCCGCAAACCGGGGAAATTCTCTGGGAAGAGTTCGCCCCCCATGTGTCGTCACATTTAGCCAAAGTAATTAATCAAGCCATTCAGCCCCACGTGAGCGATCGCTATAGTACCGCCAGTAAAATGCTATATGCTTTAAAATCTGGCCATGATATTACTTCCCATTCCCTGACTAAGCCTACAGTCAACCCAAGTCCTACCAATATTGCATCCACTCAGCATACCCAAGCAATATCTCCCGCGCCAACCATTCCTAGCCGAAAATCCCCAAATCCTGGTTTAATTATCAGCAGTTTAGTTTTAGGTGGCTTAATTGGTGGAGTGGTAATTTCTCGCCTCATTCCCCAACCACAGCAACAAGAAGCCATTACCAGTCTACCACAACCCACACCATTTTCTGATCCCGAAAATTTTAACAAACCAACCCCTGCGCCCCCATCCTCCCCCTCACCCTTAGATCAGCAAGTTATACAACCTCCTGTTACAGTACAACCCCTACAACCACAGCCAGAACCAACACCAACCCCAGAACCCCCACAACCAACACCAACCCCAGAACCCCCAGAACCAACCCCAACCCCAGATGTTCCTAGTAACACCAGAACTTTAAATGTGCCAGCATTTCCCACAGGAACTTCTCAAGATGCAGTTAAAGCAGCTTTAGGTAAACCCAGTAGAAATTCTCAAGGGTTGTGGAATACTCAGGCTTTTCTGTATCAGTTAGAAGATCAAGTTGACCTTGGTTACTTATTTGACCGAAAAACCGGAGTATTACGCCAAACTGAAGTAGCTTTTGCCCCATCTGTTGATCCAGAAGTAATGCAAAGAACATTAAAAGGAATGCTTGCTGGTAATGTTAATAGTGAAATTAAGCAGGGACTGGAAAAAGTACGCGATCGCCAAACTCAGCGATACTCCTTTAATGTGGGTAAATTAAAAGGTGTCATTGAACGCAATCAACAGGATCGGATTTATATTGGTATCTGGGATGCTGATTTACACTAAAAAAAGCCTGCTCATGCAGGCTTGTTCTAAAACTCCGTCAAATTAAAGTTTGTGGAAGCTAACTTGACTACTTAACAGTTACCTTACCACCAGCTTCCTCGATGCGCTTCTTAGCATCTTCAGCAGCATCTTTGGGCAGAGCCTCTTTGACAGCTTTAGGCGCAGATTCCACCAAGTCTTTCGCTTCTTTGAGACCTAAACCGGTCAATTCCCGGACGATCTTCAGTACAGCAATCTTCTTATCAGCTGGTACTGATTCCAGCACCACATCAAACTCGGTTTGTTCCTCCACAGGTTCAGCCGCAGCCGCAGCACCAGCACCAGGAGCCATCATCATCATTCCCCCAGCAGGTGCAGCAGCACTCACACCAAAGGCTTCTTCAATTTGCTTGACTAACTCAGATGCTTCTAGCAAAGTCAGAGTTTTTAATTGTTCGAGAATTTGATCAGTTGCAGCAGACATTGATATAACTCCTGTAATCTAAATTTTGTTGTTGCTGACCCCAAGCTTTCATAGGGAAATTAAACTTGGGAAATTTTGGTGTAGTCTAGGGACGCTTATTCAGCCGCACCCTCGGTACTAGCGCCTTGGTCTTTATCTTTATCAGCCACAGCTTGCAAAGCACGAGCCAAGGAACTGGGAACTTCGTTGACACCAACAGCCACTTTAGTAGCTAAGGCGTTGATAGCTCCTGCAATTTGCGCCATCAGTTGCTCCTTAGATGGCAAGTCTCCTAAAGCCTTGACATCAGATTCTTTCAACAGGCGACCTTCCATAACGCCACCACGAAGTTCTGTCTTCTTGGTCGCCTTCTGAAACTCTTGATAAGCCTTAATTGCAGATGAAAAATCCTCTGGAACTAGCAAAAAAGCAGAAGAACCTTTGAGAAATTCCCCAAGTGGTTCCCAGTTTTTGTCACCATCAATGGCGATGCCCATAAAGGTATTTTTAGTCACCTTACAAACAGTACCACTGGGACGGAGACGCTTGCGTAAGTCGGTGATTTGAGCAACTGTTAGCCCCTGGTAATCAATTACCAGTGTTAAAGTTGACTTACTTAGACTTGCTTTGAGATCCGCAACAATCTCTTTTTTGTTTTCTAGCGTTCTACCCATGTTTAGTTTTACTTTTGATAAATTACCCCAGCGAAAACAATTAACCCCAGCTGCTTTAGCCGGGGCGGTTGAGGAAAACCCATCACACCTGATTGGTCACACCTAGATGGGTGATAATTCAGGTAATTTGAGCTTTAACCTCGGCAGGATATTTAAGCCTATAGCCCCTGCTGTCTCCGGCTTTGCTTATTTAGTTTGTTTTGGGGGGGTAGGTAATTGAGTTCAAGAAAACCTCTTTCTTCTCCGTTACCAATTAAGCCGCTTCGGTCATTTTTAAATCCCGTAGAGCGTTGATATCAACTTTAATTGACGGTCCCATAGTGGAGGCTACATAAATTGTCCGCCAATAACGACCCTTGGCTCCTGATGGACGGTTTCGGTCAATAGTTTCTTGCAACGCCTTCAAGTTTACCAATAAATCATCCGGGGAGAAAGAAGCCTTCCCAAACATAACATGAACAATGCCCGTCTTATCTGCCCGGAACTCCAATTTACCAGCTTTGAATTCCGCGATCGCACTTGCCAGGTCAAAGGTCACCGTTCCACCCTTAGGGGACGGCATCAAACCCCGTGGACCTAGTAATTTACCCAGCTTTGCCACTTGTGGCATCACATCTGGTGTAGCAATGAGCTTGTCGAAATCCATCATACCTTGTTGAATTTCGCTAATTAGCTCCTCCGATCCGACTATATCAGCACCCGCATTGCTCGCCTCTGCAACTTTTTCACCTCTGGTGATGACTGCTACCCGGACAGTTTGCCCAGTACCCTTGGGCAGTGTAACTGTTGTCCGCAATTGTTGGTCTGTGTATTTGGGATCAATGCCCAATCTGATATGAGCTTCTGCTGCTTCAGCAAACTTAGCTGTTGCTGTTTCCTTCAGCAGACTTAAAGCCTCTATGGGGGCATATTCCCGATCTTCTACCTTTTCTAGCAGCGCCCGCATCCGGCGCGATATTTTTTTTCCCATTTTTTTCTCCTGGGGTAATTACGAGACTTAATCTCTCCCCCCATCAAGTGATTACAGTAAATATCTTAAGAGTTGAGAGTTTTACTCACTCCCCTGATTTCCGGTTTTGACTAATCTAACACTGTTACGCCCATATTTTTGGCAGTACCTGCCACAATCTTCATCGCCGCTTCTATATCATTGGCATTGAGATCAGGCATTTTGGTTTTGGCGATTTCTTGCAATTGAGCCTTGGTAATTGACCCAACCGTTTTTTTGTTGGGTTCATTGGAGCCTCTTTCTATTTTCGCTGCTTTGCGAATTAGTACAGATGCTGGCGGCGTTTTGAGGACAAATGTAAAACTTCTGTCTTCAAACACCGATATTTCTACAGGTATCACCATTCCAGCTTGGTCTGCTGTTTTGGCATTGTACTCTTTGCAGAACATCATAATATTAACACCATGTTGACCCAATGCGGGACCCACTGGTGGTGCTGGGTTGGCTTTTCCAGCATTCAGGGCCAGTTTAATGACCGCCACTACTTTCTTCGCCATTTGTGTTAGCTCTGTTTTTGTACCTGACTAAATTCTAACTCTACTGGTGTATCTCGCCCAAAAATCGAGAGCAAGGCCTTTAACTTACTTCGCTCTGGGCTGACTTCAATTACCTCGCCTTCAAAGTCTTTAAAAGGACCGGAAAGCACGACTATCTTATCACCAGTAGCCATATCAACCTTGATAATCGGCTCCTGTGCGCTAGTCTGTCTAAAAATCCGTTCTACTTCTGAATGACCTAAAGGTACTGGTTTTACGTGACCACGGCTTTTAGCACCACCGCGTTTTTGTTCTGCTCCCACAAAATTAATCACGTGGGTTGTGTTTCGCACCACTTGCCATGTATCATCTTCCATAACCATTCTCACCAGCACATAACCGGGAAAAACTTTTTCCTCCGTGTGCTGACGACTGCCATCTTTACGGATTTTTACTGCAGGCGTGTGGGGAATTTCCACTTGAATAATCTTATCAGCTACGTCAAAAGTTTGGATACGTTGCTCCAAATTTGTTTTTACGCGCTTTTCGCAGCCTGATGCCACTTGCACTGCATACCAGCGTGCTTTAGGCGCTGTTTCCGCTGTTTGCTCAGGCTGCTGGGCTGAATTGTATGGTTCGTCTGTTGCAGAAGTCATCAGAATACCTGTTGTGCTACCCAACCGAACAATCCATCGACCAAGTATATCAAAGATGCAGAGAGTGTAACCATTAATAGCACACCCGCCGATTCACTCACCAGTTGCTTGCGACTAGGCCAGACTACTTTTTCCAGTTCTTCTTTTGTACCTTGATAGAAGTTGACCAAGCTAAACCCACTAGTGTTTCCTGGCATTTCTACTTCATTCTTTTTGCCCATTGTCCTTTAACCTCCCGTTTGTCATAGCAGCTTTACCGTTCACGGTAACACCTCTATTCCCTCAAAAATATGGGTAATTACTTTTTTATCCTTCAGGATCTATGGGAGTAGAAATTCGGTAACAGTTTTCTATCTACTGTTTTAACTCCATTATACTCACTGGAAGCAAAAGACCCGCCAACTGTTAAGTAATACTAAAGTTGTTTAGCCCGAAACCATTAGTAATCACTGCCATATTAACAGGTGTACTTTTGTTTCGGGCTATATTTTTTGCTTTCAAGCGCGCCCTGGAGGACTTGAACCCCCGACATCAGGTTTTGGAGACCTGCGTTCTACCAACTGAACTAAGAGCGCACAGGGTGCGTTGGATTCAGTTATTGCGCTGAACCTTTTTTTAGTATAGCGCAATTTTCGCTTTTGATCATACCTTATTTTTGTCGGAGGATCAAATTTAGGGGTAAATGCCGCTTGCCAGTATAAATTTCTCCCATACTTTGAGCCGAAATTTACAAAGAACGGTCAAACCGTTGCTTAATCCGGGTGGCTTTACCCACACGTTGGCGCAGGTAATATAGTTTAGCACGGCGGACCTTACCTCGACGAATGATTTTAATATTGTCGATGCGGGGAGAATGTAATAAAAATACCCGTTCCACGCCAATGCCTTGAAATACGCGGCGGACTGTAATAGTTTCGTTAATGCCTCCATTACGTTTGGCGATGACTACGCCTTCGTAGGGCTGTACGCGAAACTTTTGCCCTTCCTGAATTTTAACTCCCACCTTGACGGTATCGCCCACATAAATGATGGGCAGGTCAGATTTGAGTTGTTCCTCCTCAATGGAGCGAATAATCTCTTGAGCGCTCATGGCTTTACTGCTTTAAAAACTCACAATCATTAATGATAAATCGATCATCCCATTTCAGTCTACTGGTTTAGATCAAAATTTGGCTAGTTTGTCCGATTACAATAGACAAAAACTTGTGTTACAGGCATCAAATAATGAAATTTAGCATCGTTATCACTACCTATAACCGTTTAAACTTGCTAAAACGGGCCATTGACTCTGCTCTTAACCAAACCATACCTTGTGAAGTAGTTATTGCCGATGACTGTTCATCTGATCAAACTGAAGCGTACATCAACAGCTTGGGTAATTCTGTTGTTTATCATCGCCATCAGGTTAACAAAGGTCATGCAGCCACGGTCAACACTGGAGTAGAAAAGGCAAGCGGTGACTGGATTAAGTTTTTGGATGATGATGACTACCTAGCCCCTAATTGTATAGCAGAAATGACCAAAGCGATCGCCTTGTGTCCCGGTGCTGTCATATGTTCTTGTATAGCAGCCCAGGTTGATAGTAGTGAAACTGAACTAAGTCGAACTCCACAAATAGGCCCCGGTTTAGCTTTTTATATCCCACAAGCTGACATTCACTACGGTATGCTCCTAGATATGCTTCCCTTTGGTACACCTGTTCAGGTAGCTTGCAGCCGGGCTGCATTTTGCCAAACCGATGGTTGGGACTCACAACTGGACGCTAACTGTGATGACATTGACTCTTGGCTTCGCATAGCTCAGTTTGGTGATGCAGTTTTTTTAAATCAGTGTTTAGCCTACCGTACTGTTTGGCCGGGCGCTTATAATCAAAAATTTTCTTTGTCCCGGCGCTTAGAAACCAATATTTTAATTAAAGAAAAAATCTATGGTTTAGTTGACGAACAACACCGCCCTCATCTGCCCAACTTCGAGAATATCAGAAATTACCTGAAACTACATTGGGCTATAGTCGCCCTCAAGCAAAGAAACTGGCAAAGTTTGCGATTGATATTAGATAAAACAGTATTTTCCTTGACTTCTTGGCGAATTTTATGGACAACTTTTTTATCACGTCGCTCTCGTTATCAGGACTCTCGTCTACGTAAGTTGGTTTTACCAGTTTAAGGAACAGGAAACAGACAATAGGTAACAACTAATCCAAAATCCAAAATCCAAAATCCAAAATCCCAATCAATTGAGATCATTTCGACCTATTGTTGGCAATTGAATCATCTCAGAAAAACGAGAATACTTAACCTCATCGGTAGGAGGATAATCTGCCGACACAGCAATTAACCCAATTTTAATATCATCGAAATAAATCAAACCTCCCATACGCCCTTCCGCTTGGAATGGCCCATGAAATAAACCATATTCTGGAATGTAAATCAGCAAAAAGCGAGTGATATTGACTGGCCTACCAAACATTTGGTGACAAGTTTTCTGGAGGATAGCATTTAGGTATTCATTATAACTAGGCTTACCCATTTGAGTAAATTCTCGATGATCGGCAAAATGATCCATATAAAATGACCAGATATGGGAGAAGTCCCCTTCGTGAGTTAGTTTTTGCTTGAGTTCTTGCAATCGTTCAATTTTCATGGTGTCAATATTGATGAGAGGATATGGGAAAGCCCTAGTTAGGGGGTCACAGGGGCTATGAATCAATTTTAGATTTTAAATTTGGGATTAATCAATTTTAGATTTTGGATTTTAGATTAGTTCTTCCCTGTTCCCCACCGCCAATCATGGAGAATAGTATAAAAACAGGGGATAATAAACAACGTCAGCAATGTAGCCATAGACAAACCCGAAAACACTACCACCCCCAATGGTTGGAGAAATTCCGAACCTGCACCAATTCCTAAAGCTAAGGGAAACATCCCTAATACTGTGGTAATAGTAGTCATTAACACTGGACGTAAGCGTTGGGGTGCAGCTTGTAAAATAGCGGTTTTGCGGTCAACCTTCTGACTATGGACAATTTGATTTGCTAATTCAACCATAATGATAGCATTGTTAACAACAATACCCACCAACAACACCGCCCCTACAATTACCGTTGCACCGATAGCGGTGTTAGTAATGTAAAGCCCAAAAATCCCCCCGGCTAAAGCTAGAGGAATTGTCAACATAATTACTAAAGGGTCAATCAGTGAATTGTACTGCACTGCCATGACCACAAAAACTAAAAAACTAGCTAATCCCCCCAATATTTTTAAAGAGTTTTGTAGTTCCTGATTAGATGAAGCCGTGGTACTAGGTAGCACACTCACACCAGGGGGCAAGTTTATACTATTGATAATTTTATTTACCTCTGTAAAAGCATCACTGAGACTAGCTCCTGCTGTTAAATCACCCGCAAGTATAACAACCTGACGTTGATTAATGCGCTGAATTTCTCCCGGAGCTTGGTCTGTGGTAATGGTAGCTACATCACTTAAACGCACCTGGCGATTGTTGTTCACAAATAACGGCAATCTTGCCAATTGAGAAACGCTTTGCAGCGATGTTTCATTTAACTGCACTCTGACATCAACTAAACGGTTACTGCGTTGTATTTGGGTGGGTATAGTACCTTGTATAGCTGTCTGAATTGTATCGCCAATATCTTTAGTATTTAAGCCAAAATTTGCCACTCGCTCCCAGTCGGGTCTAATTTGCAGTTCCGGTTGACGGTCATCAGCTTCCGGGCGAAATCTTACCAGATTGGCTTGTTGTTCCAAAGCTGTTAACACTTCTACACCAGCTTGTTGTAAGCTGTCTGTATCATTGCCCTGAAGGATGATATCAACATCAGCACCCCGGGCGGGAGAGTTGCTGAGAATTAAACCCCGCACCTGACCAGGTAACAGACGTAGGCGAATTCCCACTAAGTTAAGCTGGTTCAATTCTTGGGTAACTCTTTCTATGTAAGTTTCTACATTAGTTCCTGGTTGCAGGGTAATGGTACTAGTACCTCTGAGGGGATTAGCAATGACATTTGTGCCAAAAAGTGCGCCCCCCGCAGTAGAAAAAACATATTCAGTTTCCGGCTGGTTGAGAAGTATTTCATCCACCATGGCCATAACTTTTTGGTTTGTTTCTAGAGGTGTACCGGGGGGAAACTGAGCAGATAATCTGGCTTGTCCAGTACTAATTCTAGGCAAGATTTCTTGAGGAATTTGGGGAGCCATCCACAAACTACCACCGCCAAGTAAAATAATAGCGATCGCCACCGTTAAAAATCGCCACCGTAACACAATAGCCAAACAACGGCTGTAGGTATTTGTGGCTGCATTAAACCGACGGTTAAATGCTTGTAACAGCCAAAACCTACTCAACCCCGTAGAAAATTTCCATGCCAAAGTCCGGGAAGTAAGCATGGGCACAACGGTAAGAGCGATGACAATGGAAGCTGTGACAGAAAAAGTAATAGTCAGAATTAGCTCATTAAACAATAGTGAAATAAAGCCGCCAATGAGCAAAAATGGGATTACTGCCACTAAATTAGTGCTAGTAGAAGCAATTAAAGCTGATTCCACTTCTTGACTACTTTTTTCAGCTTGTTGAATCAGTTGTTTGCTATTGAGGCTAGTTTTGTTATTTTTCCCTGGAGTTATACCCGCACCCTCGGCAATGTTTTCTAACATGACGATGGAGTTATCCACCACAATACCCACCCCTAAAGCTAAACCCCCTAAGCTGAATATATTTAGAGACAAGCCAAACATTCCCATCAAAATAATGGCAGTTAAACTGGCTAATGGAATAGCAATAATAATAATCAAGGTTTGTCGCACAGAACCCAGAAATAATAAAACCGCAACAGCAGCTAGTCCTGTTCCAATTAACCCAGAGGTAGTAACATTAGCAATGGAATTGCGGATAAACCGCGACTCATCTAGTGTTGGTGTCAGTATTGTTCCTTCAGGAACTACACCAGACCCTTGTAATTGTACCAGACGTTTTTTCACATCATCCACAACCTTAACTGTGTTAGCATCCGGCTGTTTTTGAATACTGACTTTGACTGCTGCTTCCCCATTCAGTAAAACATAAATACGCTGTCTTTCCGATCCATCAATAACTTCAGCAAAATCTCGCAAATAAACCCGGCGATTAGGGTTTGGGGTTTGGCTGTTGGAAACCGGGAAAGAAGTAACTTCAAAAGACAGATTTTTAATTTCATCAGCATTTTGGAAACGTCCCACCGTCCTAGTTAATGGTTCCAAGTTTGACCCTAAAAGCCGACCACCAGAAACATCTTGATTGCGGTCTCTTAGTTCATCCAGGACATCAGTTATACTCAAACCCAATGCTTGTAAACGATCTAAATCTAAATTCACCCTAACTTCTTCTTTTACTCCTCCTGATACCTCCACCCCCGCCACACCGGAAACAACATTTAGTTCTCTGGCTAGTTCTTCTTCCGCAAAAACACGTAAATCAAGGCTGTCTAAAGAAGGTGAAGTTAACGCAAATTCGTAAACCGGCAACTGGGAAGGATCAAATTTAAATAGCCGGGGTGTTTCAATAGCATCTGGTAAATTATTTCTTACTCTATTCAAAGATGCTGAAGCATCGTTTAAGGCTTGGTCAATGTTTCCCCCCGGTGCAAAATAAAGATCCAAACTTATCTGGCCTTCACGAGTTTGAGAAAAAATCTGTAGCACCCCTTCAGTGGCGGAAAAAGCTGATTCTAATGGTCTTGTGATTTCATCAATAGCTACTTCTGGAGAAATTCCCGGTGCGTCTATCCGCACACCAATTCGGGGATAAGTAATTGATGGTAGTAAATCTACAGGTATTTTGAAAATAAAAAATATACCCATTACCAACACTGCCAAAGTTAGCATCAGTGTGCCGATGTGTCGGCGGATGGAAATGGTGGTAATACTAAATCCTTCGCCCTGTTGTGTTTGCTGCATCTATTAGTTATTTTTAGTTATTTTTAGTTATTTTTAGTTAATGTTAGTCTGGTTTCTACGGACCGGGAGCGACTGTCAGACTACTCCGGTAGCAAGTTGCAGTGAACCGCCAAGAATCACCGACCTTCTAGGTTTGTGGGTATGCCAACAACGCTAATCACTAATTTTTTCTGATAAAGCCGAAAGAACTACAGAATCACCATCTTTTAATAATCTACTACTACGGACTACATAGGCTTCCCCAGCTTGCAAGCCAGAGACAATTTCTACTTTACCGTCAGCTTTGTTACCTAAAGTGACCACACGGGCTGTCACCCTGATTTTACCTTCTGTATCTGTAACTATGAAAACTTTACCACTATTATTTTCTGACTCAGTGTTAGTTGCCGTGCTGTCGGCCAAATTATCGTGATTGTCTGGTGCTTTTTGAATCGCTGTTTGGGGTACTATGACTCGCTGTGATGTTTGGATTTCAAATTTAACTCTGGCTAACAGTCCACTACCTATTTTGTTGTCGTTATTGGGAATTACTATTTCTACCGGAATTAAGCGGGCGATGGCATCAGCAGCTGGTGAAATCCGTGTGACTCTGCCAATTAATGATTCATTGGGGAAAGCATCTAAGGTAACTTGTACAGACTGTCCTACTTGAATTTGAGACAGTTCCAATTCCGAAACCTGCACTAATACTTTGATGCGGCTAAAGTCGGCAATTTGCAATACTTCGTTACCAGGTTGCAGGAGATTACCCGGTTCCGTAACTCTTTGTGTAATGACACCAGTAATGGGGGAGATTAAGCGAGCGTAGGATCTGCGTTCTTGAAATTGAGCTACTAGCGCTTGTTGAGCTACTACTCTACCTTGGGCAGAGGCTACCACCTGCTGTTCTGTACGCACTCGTTCTTCCGATGCTCGGAGTGACTGGGCTGCTGTTTTTGCCCTTGTGCGTGCTTGTTCTGCCGTTTGTTGGGGGATGGCTCCCACCTTGACAAGTTCTTGTAGCCGTTTTGAGTCTGCCTGGGCTTGGATTAATTCTAGTCGCGCTCTTTCAACTTCTGCGCGGGCATTACTGACTTGAGTTTCTGCCCTAGTTACTTCTGACTTCAGCGCTGCTAGTTCCGCCTCTGACTGTTTTAATGATTTTAATAACAGGGCATCATCTAACAGTCCGACTTTTTGCCCTTTGTTCACTTTGTCACCCACATCTAAGTTTAAAGCCAATAACCTCGCTTCTACTTGCGATCGCAGGGATACAGTACGATATGGCGTAGTGTTCCCGGTGTAGGTTGGTTGCAATCGCAATAAACCAGTGCGGGCGATGGCTGCATCTACTGCTGTTGCTTTCTCCCCCCGTGCTTTTTTACCGCGTTGCTGAGATTGGGCTTGAGCAGATTCTTTGGGTATTGATCCACAACTTGCAGTTAGTAAACCAATACCAAGTAAAGACGTAATAAATAGTATAGGTATAGATAGAGAACGATTAGCTGTTGCTGTTGTTTGTAATTGGCAATTAATTACCTGATTTAAGCAGCCATTATAGCTTGGTAATTGTGCTTGTTTATTAGGCGTTTTTTTCTCCAAAATCATTTATTATGCTCCTAATAGGAAGTTATTGGTGGTAAATTCCAGAGTATTCTATTACTAATTTATGGTAGTTTCTTCGGCCTTTTTATTGATTAGATTTCTCGATAAAATATTTACCATTCACTATGCAACAAGTAAATATTTTCTGAACATTTACTAAAATCAAATCTTTGTATAGTTAGCTACTTTCTCTAGTTTTACTCACGGTAGAATATAAAACAAGTATTGGCAGGTAAAAATTATTCTTACATAAATGTACATATTTCAGATAACATTAAGATTTATAACTAAACATTGTGTTTTGTTTCGAGGTATTATAGAGATAACTGTAATTTTTGCTCAGGCGAGGAAGATAAAAAGTGACACCACAGCTACAACTTGCACAAACCCTTGATGAGTCCCAGATTGCCGAATTTTTCAGAGCATCAGTTGGTGACTGGAGTTCTGAAAGACGCTACTACACTTTGCCAGAGGGTGAAACAAAAGAGATGGAAAGTTTGATCACCATCCGGTTTTTAGAATCAAGATGTGATGAATTGCAAAATCTAAGTCAGATGCACCATTTACCGGATTCAGTGAGTTTAGTCTGTGGCGCACAAGTCACCTGGGACAGTAAAGATGTGGTCAAGGGGAAAAAACAGTCTCAAGGTTCCACATTATTCGGGGTTTTAGGAAATACCTTATATCGCGATCGCGGTTTTGCCACATCCAAACCAGTCACCGCCAGATATTACTTCTCCCACAGTCAAACCCTATGTTTGCGAACTGAGTACAACGGTTCAGTATTTGAGGAAGAGTTAAAATTGATTGGTAGTAAATATCGCACCAGACAGACAATTATTTCTCGTGCTGGCGAGCAGTTGATGATTGGTCAATATTTGGAAAAAAGAATTTTAGTTGTATGACTCTCAGCCCATCTCACCCCTATCTTTCGCCAGAAGAATACCTAGAAAATGAAAAGTCCAGCCCGATTAAACATGAATATATCCAGGGGCAGATTTACGCAATGGTAGGGGCTAGTGATACCCATGTCACAATTACTGCTAACTTAGTTACCCTGCTGAGAAATCACATTCGCGGGAGCGGGTGTCGTGTTTACGTTGCTGATATGAAAGCACGCATTGAATCTCTAGATACTTTTTACTATCCTGATGTGATGGTAACTTGCGACCAACGAGATACCAAATTTGAATATTTCAAACGCTATCCCAGTTTAATCATTGAAGTTATATCACCCTCCACTGAAGCATTAGACAGGGGTGATAAGTTCATTGACTATCAAGAATTAGAAACATTACAAGAATATGTTTTAATCAGTCAAAACCGTCGCCGTGTTGATTGTTTTAGGCGTAATCCAGAGCGCAGATGGGAGCTTTACAGTTATGGAGAAAATCAAGAAGTACACTTTACCAGCCTGAATTTCTCCTGTTCCATCTCTGACATTTATGAAGATGTCGTTTTTCCCAAAACTCTGAACGGGACTTAGGCAAAAACACAAATAAAATAACCCAAACATACAGTATCAAAAACTTAATAATGAGTTCCGGTTTTGCGTTGATGTACTGCTGTCACACCATCCGACTTTAATACTTTACCACCGTCCACAGTTGCATAAACCAGCCAGTGATCACCAGATTCCATTCGAGTTTGAACAGAACATTCTAAATATGCTAAAGCATCTGTGAGAACAAAAGCGCCATTGGCAGCCGATTCAATGCTAACATTGGCAAATCGATCCTCTCCAGGGGCAAAAGGTTTGAGAAAGTGTTTCATTAAGCCGATGTGAGCCCCTTCCTTGAGGATATTGAGGACAAATTTATTACCTGAGTGCATGAGCATTTCCAAAGCGCGGTCCTTAGCCACCGCTATAGTTAAACCAGGTGGGTTAAAACTGGCCTGGGAAACCCAAGAAGCTAACATGGCGCTGGATATGTCCCCTTCCTTGGCTGTGACTACACACAGAGAACCAACAATACGACCAACTGCTTGTTCTACATTTGTAGCAGGAAGGCTAGGGACACGGACTTTTTTAGCTTTTCTCAGTGCTTGGGCAAAGTCAGTTCCGGCTTCTTCACACATTTGTAAAGTGACATCGTTAGGCTTGAACTTAACTCTAATAGCATCAAACCCGAATCTATAGCCAGCGTCTTTAAGTTTGTTTTCTATTAAATCAACCGCTTCTCCACTCCAGCCAAAGGAACCAAACACACCTGCAAGTTGATTACTACTGGCGGTAGAAAGGACTATTCCCAGTGCTGTTTGTACTGGAGTCGGGGCGTGACCGCCAAGGGTGGGTGAACCGATAATAAATCCAGCAGATTTTTCCACCGCTGCGCGAATTTCTTCTGGTTCTGTAAATTCACAGTTAATTGATTCTACTGCTACCCCTGCTTTAGTGATACCGTGAGCGATCGCCTGTGCTAGAGTAGCCGTGTTGCCATAAGCCGAAGCATAAATCAAAGCCACTGTCAAATCAGATGCACCAGAAGAAATCCATTGGTAATAAGCCTGGGTGAGTTCCATTAAACCATACCGGACTATAGGCCCATGTCCCGTGGCATACATCCTCATAGGTAAATCGGCGATTTTATCTAGTGCTGTTTCTATTTGACGCGAGTGGGGAGCCATGACACAATCAAAGTAATAGCGTCGGTCTTCGTTAATGCTTTGCCATCCCTCATCAAATACTTGGTCGCCACAAATATGCGCACCAAACAGCTTATCTGAGTAGAGAATTTCTGTTTGTGGGTCGTAGGTACAAAGCAAGTCTGGATAACGTGGGTTAGGAGTAGGAATAAACTGTAACTCATGGCCTTGACCTAAATCCAGAGTTTCTTCCCCCCGCATCACCATAATTGGTAAATCTTCTGTTTCTAAAGTAGTGCGTAAATTTTTCGCCCCGGGATTAGAACCAACAAAAGTTATTTGCGGATACCTTTCCCACAAAGCTTTGATAGTAGCAGCGCGGTTAGGATTGACGTGACCCAGAATTAAATAATCAATAGTTTTTAAGTTAATACGTTGCTGCAAAGCCCCTAAATAAATTTCAGTAAATGTTTCCCCAGGGGGATCAATCACAGCAATTTTATCAGCTTGAATTATATAAGAATTTGCAGTTGTCCCTTTAGCCAGAGCATACTCAACTTCAAATCTCAGTCTAGACCAACTACGCGATCGCACCACTGTAGTATGTGTAGCAACAGGAAGAATTTGAACATCCCGGGGTTTATTTATTGACATAGCCTTGTTCCTTTATGTCTTATAATGCTTATCCCCCCCTGCAAGCGGAGGGGGCTAGGAGTGGGGTGTCATAGCAAACCCCACACACTCCCTTAATAATGGTTACCGACCTTACGATGATGGACAGCCGTGAGGGAATCTGGTTTAGAAACTCGTCCTTCGTAAACATTGCTATACACCACCCAATGATCGCCGCAATCCATCCTACTAATAACCTCACATTCTATGTAGGCCAAAGCATCGGTGAGGATGGGAGCGCCATTTTGGGCTGGTTGAGTTTTCACACCTTGAAACCGGTCAGCACCAGGGGCGAACCGCTTTAAAAAGTGTCTCATCAGTTTTTGGTAATTACCTTCTTCTAACACATTCAACACAAAACGATCGCCCACCTGCATCAGTGATTCAATAGCCCGGTCCTTAGCCACCGCTATAGACAACCCCAGGGGTTTAAGGCTCGCTTGAGAAACCCAAGAAGCTAACATAGCACTGGAAACCTCGCCTTTTTTGGCAGTAATAATATATAGTCCGCCACTGATTCTCCCTAATGCTTTATCTAGGTCCGCACCAAGGGATTTCATAGCCTTGATATTGCGATCGCGTGTTACCCATTGTCCCAAATCTGTGCCGGCTTCCTCACAAAGTTGGTAAGTATTTTCCGTTGGGTTTTGTTTAATGCGAATCGCCGGTAAAACCGTCATTAATCCCAAGTTACGGAATTTATTGAGTAGGGTGTCTATAGGTTCGTCATCTCCACCACCTGTTTCAAATATACCTATAGCTTGTTTTTCTTTGACAGATCCTAAAATCGTGCTGAGTGCTGCTTGAATATTGCCATTACTGCTCACAGGAGGCGTACCAACCACAATTCCTGTACAACGGCTGACTAATTCCCGCAGTTCTTGTAAATCTACCCCAGCGCCTAAGTCTACCATTTCCACTGCTACATCAGTTTTACCGATACCCTTGGCAATTGCTTGGGCTAGTCCATCCCCATAACCATATTCCGAAACATAAAATATCCCCACAGAGTTTTCCGGCTTCGTTTGGCTTTGACTCCAAGTGCAGTAACGTTTAGTTAATTCCTCCACATGATAGGATAACAACGGTCCATGACCAGTGGCGATCATATTGATGGTTTTCAGTTCAGCCATGCGCTTCAGTGCGGACAAAACCGATCTGGCATTGGGACCCATTAAGCAGTCGTAGTAATATTTAAAATCCGCTTCTATTTTGGCTAAATCTTCGTCAAAAGTGCTATCCGAGCAATAATGCAGCCCAAAAGCATCACAAGTGTAAAGAATTTTGGTCTGATGATCAAAACTAAATATGGTATCCGGCCAATGTAAATTAGGGGCAATGACAAATTCCAACTCGTGACCGTTACCCAAATCCAGGCGATCGCCATTTTTAACTATTTGCCGATTGAATGGCTGATGTACTAAACTTTCTAGAAATTGGATTGCCACTTTAGAAGCCACCACTGTAATTTCAGGAGCCATTTGCAGCAAGTCTTTGACTAAGCCGCTATGATCAGGCTCTGTGTGGCTAACAATCAAGTAATCAATTTCTTGGGGGTTGATTAACCCTGCCAGAGTATCAAAATATAACTGGCGAAACTTGGCGTGAGAAGTGTCAACTAAAGCAGTTTGCTCACCGCGAATCAGAAAAGAATTATAAGTGGTACCGTTTTGCAGCCCAAATTCTATATCAAAGCGATCGCGATCCCAGTCTAAAGAACGAATTGCCGTAGTTTCTTGAGCAATTTTCACAGTCTCTATGGTCAGCCGTTTTGCTGTTTTTTCCCCCAGTGCTACCATAGCTGGCCTCCTTGACACAATGAGTATTTTTTCCTCTGCTCTTATTGTGACACGTCTTCATCCTTAAGTTTGATCAGAAAAAATTATCCTGTACCTAAAAGATTAAAACTGTGAAACCACAGAGACACAGAAGACACCGAGACAGTCCTTGGTTAGCTTTGGAAATTGGTAACTCCCGGCTGCACTGGGGGTTATTTAGAGGTAAAAACCTTGACTCCACTTGGGATAGTGACCATTTTCCGGATTCAACCACACAGCAACTAGCTAAATGTCAAAACATCCAGGATTTACCATCTAAATTTTTTCCTCCCGGTGTCAGCAAAGAAATAAGCAAAAAAAAATTTCCTCATACCCCCATTTTTTTAGCCTCTGTTGTTCCTCAGCAAACGGAACTTTGGCAAACTCATCCTCATGTGCGTGTGATTACCTTAGAACACATCCCCCTATTGAATATGTATCCAACCTTGGGAATTGACCGGGCCCTGGCCTTGTGCGGGGCTGGAAAAAAATGGGGCTTTCCTATGCTGGTAATTGATGCTGGTACTGCACTCACTTTTACAGGTGCAGATACTCATCACTGTTTAGTTGGCGGCGCAATTCTCCCAGGACTGGGTTTACAATTTACCACTCTCAATGAAAAAACCGGACAGTTACCCCAGATAAAAACACCAACAATGTCATTACCTCCACGCTTTGCCATGAATACACAAGACGCGATTAAAAGTGGCATTATTTACACCTTATTAGCCAGTATCAAAGACTTTACTACCGCTTGGTGGCAGTTATATCCTAAAACTTTAATTGTCATTAAAGGGGGCGATGCCATGTTATTATTACACCTTCTCCAACTTCAGTTTCCTGAAATTGCGTCCGGTTTAATTGTTGAACCCAATTTAACCTTTTGGGGAATAGCAGAAATAGTTAGTTTAATTGATCATCCCCAGTGCCATTATAAATATAAAAAATAGCAATCTTGTAGTGTAGGCATCTTGCCAGCTACTGTATCAAATTTCGGCAAAATTACCTATAACTACCACTAAAAATATTCCCCAGGGAAAAACCACAATTAACCGCTCCAAAAATTAGAATTAGCCATGATAAAATTCTGAATATCTCTAGCCACAATTCCAGCACAAACACCAGGTAAATCATTACCAGCGTGGGCAATAATTTTTAACTCCACTTGAGGTAGTAGTTTAGTATAAGTTTGACTTTTAACCACAGCATCTAATAAGTCTTGACCCCCTTGCAAAATTAAAACTGGAACCTGCATCAAAGGCAATTTTTCATGCAGTAATTCTGCTTCAATTTCTGAATTCCGCCTTTGGAATAGTAATTGACAAGCTGTGGGATTTTCTAACAACTTCTGACGCAGACTAAAATTTTGGTCAATTTTGTCCTTCCAGCCAGGAATTTTCTTTAAAAGTGGAAATAACTTGAAAACTTGCCATAGTATTGGTGGACTGCTGATTAATTTTCGCATTTTCCGCACATATTTTTCCTGTCCTTCTGTACCAACACCTTCTGGGGCTAGTAAAACTAAACCACTAACTTGGTTTGGATGTTTTAAAGCATAGCTAGCCGCAATCCAACCGCCCAGAGAATAGCCTACTAAGTATACTTTCTCCAATCGTACAGCTTTAAGAAACTCAGCAATACACTCTACCTGTAAATCAACCGAGTAATGAACATCAGCATTTTCTGACTCACCAAACCCCAATAAATCTGGTGATAAGCAATGGAAATTATCAGATAATGAATCAATCACTGATACCCACTGACTGCTATCATTCCAAGCACCATGTAAAAAAACTATAGGAATCCCTGCGCCAGCTTCGCGCCAAAATATCAGCCCTTGGGAGAGTTTCCTCCGGGAATTACGGAATAGGGTATCCATTTTAATTTAATGTTAAACCTCAAATCTAAATTAGTTTTACGCCAGTGTGGTTAAGCCATTTAAGTAGTCTTGTAGCTGTCGAGTGTGGTCATGAGACATTTTTCCTGGAGGTAACGAGTCAAGGGTAAAAGCTTGTATTTCCATAACTTCTAAGCCGTCTTGAATTTCCATTTGTCCCTCAACTTGTGCTTCCACCACAACACAAATTGAATGAATACGAGGATCACGGTCAGGAGAAGAGTATACTCCTACCAAACGAGTAATTTTCACCAACTCCAGCCCAGTTTCTTCCGTCAATTCTCGGTCAACTGTTTGAGCAATGTCTTCTCCCCAGTCCACCATACCCCCTGGTAATGACCAGCAGCCATCATCCCGCCGCTTAATCAATACAATTCGCCCATCCGGTAAAATGGGAATAATACTAGCACCAGTAATGGGATGACGGAAAATTATACCCAGTACTGTTTGTCCTACACGCCATAAGTTACGTGTGGACTCCGCAACTGTGGCAAAAAAAGCGATAATATTCAAACTTAGCTTGTGTGTGGGTGTTGTGTCTTGTAATTTCCCATCACTTAGATAAAAACCATCTTTGTAGGTTGGATTTTTTTTTAACACAAATATACTTGTACTTGAAGATAGATTATTAATCAATGACTTTCGTATAGTATATCAATGTTCCTATGGGTTGCCAAGAAATTTTGGTTTCTTTAGATGCTTTTTTATACTAAATTATACTGAAACACTATTTTCATATTTTCCACACAGCCAACCAAATCTGGTCTAGGGATGGAATGAAGTAACGCTCAATCAGCAGCACCTTGGGAATGGATTAAGAATTTTGACTGGTGTTGACAGAAATCAATTAAATATGGTAGACTAGCATACTGTTAAATATCTAGACTACTAAAACTAGGCCAAAAGTATATCAATGACATAAGTAACTGATATGGTTTACGTGATTCCTAGTTGCAGTTTTTTTGTTGTTTATTAAATGAGGTGAACATGGCCAAGCGCCGTAACCCGAAAAAAGAAAAGGCGCTACGGAACCAGGCTTATGCCAGAAAGTTTCGTAAACGAACTACCACAGGAAGAATGCAGAGAAGGTTCCAACAAAGATCGCCGAAGAGTGAAGAAGAAGAAGACACAACAACAGCAGCTGATACTGAATAAGCCCTCTGTTGAAATCGCTGTTCTTTATGTTTTTCAACTTCAGGGTGTATGATGTGTGGGTGCCCTGATTTAGTGGTGATGATTATGAAAGGAAATAAGGCAGATCAATAACCATCTCCCTATTTCCTTCTCACATTTTTTATTCCCTCATTTGATCGCGGGCTGCACCAATCGCCTGATTCACCTGTGCAAAACCTGTTCCACCGTAACTGTTCCGCGCTGCTACAACTTGACGGGGTGAAATAGCTGTGTAGATATCTTCGGCAAATGCTGGGTGCAGTTGTTGCCACTCTTCTAAAGTTAAATCTTTTAACAACTTACCTGCGGCAATACTAGTTTTTACTACTTTACCTACCAGATTATAAGCTTCTCGGAAGGGTACACCCTTACCTGCTAAATAATCTGCTACATCGGTAGCATTAGAGAAATCCTCATCCACGGCCGCTGCTAAACGCTGGGTGCGAAATTCTAAGCCCTCCCGCAATAATATTGTCATCGCCTGTAGACAGCCTTTGATGGTGTTAACGCCATCAAATAAACCTTCTTTATCTTCTTGCAGGTCTTTGTTATATGCCAGGGGTAGCCCTTTCATAATTACCAGCATTGCTTGCAGATGACCAAACACCCGCCCAGTTTTACCCCGGACTAATTCTGGTACATCTGGGTTTTTCTTTTGCGGCATAATACTGGAACCTGTGGCACAGTTGTCTTTAAGAGTGACAAAACCAAACTCCTCCGATGACCAGAGGATGATTTCCTCCGCAAGACGGCTGAGATGAACCATGATTAAGCTCCCAGCACAAAGAAACTCAATTATAAAGTCGCGATCGCTTACCCCATCCAAACTATTAGCATAAATGTGATCAAACTTCAACAGTTCAGCTGTGTAATGTCTGTCAATGGGGAAAGTTGTACCCGCCAATGCACCACATCCCAGGGGGGAAATATTCACCCGTGGAGTTATATCTCTCAGACGTTCCCAGTCTCGTTGCACCATGTGGAAATAGGCTAACAAGTGATGAGCTAAACTCAATGGTTGGGCCCGTTGTAGGTGAGTGTAACCAGGAATTAAAGTTTCAACGTGCTGTTCGGCTATATCCAGCAATACATTTTGAAATTCACGCAATTGGCCGCGGATCGCTGTAATTTGGTCGCGGAGATAAAGTCGTGTATCAGTGCCTACTTGATCATTGCGCGATCGCGCAGTATGGAGTTTTTTCCCCACGTCACCAACAATTTCTATTAAACGCCGTTCCACCGCAAAATGTACATCCTCCGCATCAATCCCCGGCTGGAATTTCCCCTGGCGGTATTCTTGGCGAATTTGTTCTAAACCTGCCACCAGGTGTTCACCCTCAGATGGAGAAATAATACCTGTGTGAGCAAGCATCTTAGCATGAGCTTGAGATCCAGTCAAGTCGTATTCGATTAACTCAATATCGAAACTGATACTAGCGTTAAAACCAGCGATCGCGGGATGCAATGCTGACTCAAATCGTTGACTCCAAGTTTTTTCTTTGCTCATAGACGATTAGGAGAATGGGGAGTAGTTGTTTAAGAATACCAGAGGAATTTATCACTATTTCCGATATTTTGTCCCCATTCTTTGTCCCTATTCACTGCCTAAATTAACCGTAACTTGTAAGACTCCGGAAAATATAACCCATGATCAAACCAATCAAAAGTGCCCACACTTGTCCTGTTTGTACAAAATTATTCCAAGCTTGTTGCATCTGACCTAAAACATCTGGGTCTTTAATAATTTGCGCTAACATCATCAAATTGATCGGCAGATGCCAAACTAACTGAGATATCGTATCACTGAAATAGTTCATGGCCTGGTAATATATGGGTGAACAGCCGCAAGTTTTCCTTGGTAGCGAGTTTAGGAATTTTAACCCACAAACACCGACTACCCATAAAAATCTTACGATAGCTTGACAGGTCAACTCAAATTGTACTATATCACACCCGTAATTTCTCGGCTGTTCGCAAAATTTGCCCCGCCAAAACAGCAGCACCAAACCCATTATCAATATTCACCACACCTACACCAGCAGCACAGGAGTTGAGCATTGTTAACAGAGGGGCCAACCCGCTAAAACTCGCGCCATAACCAATACTAGTAGGAACAGCAATAACAGGACAATCTGCCAAACCCGCGACCACACTGGGTAAAGCACCTTCCATTCCAGCGACGACAATCAGAACCGACGATGATTCAATCACGTGGCGATTACTCAGCAAGCGATGAATCCCCGCCACACCCACATCCCAAAGACGCTGGACACGAAAGCCAGACAACTCTGCTGTCACAGCAGCTTCCTCAGCCACAGCCAGGTCAGCAGTACCCGCGGAGAGAATACCAATTAATCCGCCAATTTTTGGTTCCATCCCGGCGGGATTAATAGCACAAATTCGCGCTAGTTCGTAATACTGCAAATCCTTAATTTTCAGTTGCAATGCAGTGTAAACTGCTGGTTCGATGCGGGTTGCCATTACTACCGGGTTACGGAGGCGCATCACCTCCATAATTTGAGCAATTTGTTCGGGAGTTTTACCCGGACCCCAAATTACTTCAGGAAAACCAGTTCTAAGTTGACGATGGTGGTCAATTTTAGCAAACTCCCCCACAGATTCATAAGTTAAATCCTTAAGAGAATCTAGGGCTTCATCAGGGGTAAGTTTACCACTGGCGACTGATTGAATGAGCGATCGCAAAATTTCTGGGTGAGTCACGGTAATTTGTTTATAGGGTTATAGAATCAAGTACTTAGGGACCTATTCCCCTAATTGATAATTTTTATTTCATAAATGTTCCAAAATGCGCCGCCTAAAGCCGAGTATTGAATACCCGCGAATTTATTACGCACTGCTGACAATGAATAAGGATTAACTAAGTAAATAAAAGGTAAATTTTCCTGTGTAATCTTCTGAGTTTCAGCATAAATTACCTTGCGTTTAGCTGGGTCTAACTCTTGAGCCGCCTGGATGTAAAGTTCACCAATTCTCGCCTCCCAAGGAGCAACCTCCCACCCCGTGATCGGCTTTTGTCCAGCTTGGGGTTTTTGATTAAACATATGTAATCCCCCCTCTGGTGACCAAACATTAGCGCCATTATTAGGTTCTAAACCACCAGTCAATCCTAGTAAAGAAGCATCCCAGTCTAGAGTATTAGCTAGTTTATCTGTGTAAGTGTTCCATGCCAAGGGGGTGAAATCAACCTGCATCCCGATTTTACCTAAATCTTGTTTAATTTGCGCCCCCATTGCTTCGCGGATTCTGTTTCCTGCATTGGTAAGTAAAGTAAACCGAACCCGGTTCCCTTCCCCATCTAATAGTTTACCTTGAGCATTGTATTTAAACCCAGCTTTTCTCAGCAATTCCTTAGCCTTTTCAGGATTATAATCATAGGTTTTTAGTCCTTCCTCTGGAGAAAGATAAAAAGGACTCTGCACCGTAATTGGTGAATCTTGGGTTTGACCCAACCCCCGAAAAGTATTATTAATCATGGTTTGTCGGTCAATAGCATAAGCTACAGCTTGGCGAAATTCAACTGTATTAAACCAACGTGATTTCACCGGATCTACCAGCGGTTTGCCATCTCTTTTCCCCTTATTAAGATTAAATAAAACAAAAGAAGTTCCCGTAGCAGGTCCCCCGTTGTAGATAGTGAAATTACCTTGTTTTTCCTGCCTTTTTAACAAAGAAAAGTAATCTGGTGTCACTCCCACAACATCCAAACCACCAGAACGAAATTGCAGTAATCCCGTGTCTGTGGATTCCACAATAGGCCATACCACCCGTTCAATGTAGGGTTGAGATTCTCCTAGGGGGCTTTTACGCCAATAGTAGGGGTTAAGCTGAAAAATCACCCGTTGACTTGTGTCATAACGCTCTAGTTTGTAAGGACCATTAACAATAATCTCATTTACCGGAGTATCCACCCCCCACTTAGTCAGAAATATTGGCTTACCTTCCTTATCTTTTATTTTGACAGATTCTTCCAAACTATGGGCTGGTAAAATTGGTATTTGTAGACTGCCTAAAAAAGGTGCAAATGGTTCTGGAGTTGTGAATTTAACCCGCCGATTATCAATCTTTTCCACCCTAGGTAATGCCCGACTTTCACCAATTCTGAGAATATCTCTAGTATCTGTGGGAATTTCTTCATTGAGGTAAATATCATTGTAAGTAAAAATAACATCATCTACCGTTAACGGTTTCCCATCAGACCATTTTAAACCCGCTCTCAGAGTAAAAATAAATCCCAAATTATCATCTGTGGTTTCCCAAGATTCTGCTAAGTCTGGCTCTATTTCACCAGTCATGGGATTTTGGATAGTTAAACCCTCATAAGTTAAACTAAAAATATTGGGTACTTCTGAACTAAGGGCATAGTTAAAAGTTTTAGGATCACTAAGAATGCTGTTAACTAATTGCGGTACTTGAGCAGATTTAGTTTTAAATTTAGACGGATGGCAACCGGTGATTGTAACCGCTGCTATCAAGGCAATTACAGTTATTACTAGCCAAAAAGGTTTTATGCAAGTAGAGAGTTTGTTAGTTAATATCATAATTTTTCGTTTACTTTTATGGACTAGAGTTAAACCAGTCAAGAAAATGTTGTGTCATAGTGAAATATCTAATCCCTGCTTCATCTTCGCAATAGCCATTGAAAAGTTGGTTTCAATATAAATCGGGATATTCATTACTTGTTATGGATGTATCAATCACTAGCTAGTAATAAAATCACAGCATAAGCACATATACCTTCTTCTCGACCAACAGGACCTAATTTTTCGTTAGTGGTGGCTTTGATGCCAATTTGATGCGGCGATAATTCTAAAACCGTTGCCAACTTAGCACGCATTTTTTCAATATACGGTTTCAATTTGGGACGTTCCGCCACCACCACTGAGTCAATGTTACCTATGTGCCAACCTTGGGTTTTAATCAGCTGATGTACTTGAGCTAATAGCACCAAACTATCCGCCCCAGCCCATTGAGGGTCACTAGGAGGAAAATAATGACCAATATCCCCCAGAGACAATGCCCCTAACATGGCATCCATAATGGCATGAGTGAGGACATCAGCATCACTATGCCCCAACAAACCCAGTGCGTGAGGAATGGTGATTCCTCCCAAGATTAAAGAGCGATCGCTGACTAATCTGTGGATGTCGTAGCCGTTACCAATACGAATGTTCATAGTCCTTGTTAGTGATAGGGGATGAGTTATTGGTTAAGGGTTTGTTTTTCAACCCCCAACTTTCTAATCCTTATTTTCCATTTTTTTGATCTTTTGTTGCCATTTTTCCAGCAAATCGGGACGGCGATCGCCTGTTCTTTTGATTTGCTGTTCACGTCGCCATCGGGCAATTGCGGCATGATTCCCAGATAGCAAGACATCAGGGACTTTCCAACCGCGAAAATTAGCAGGGCGAGTGTACTGGGGATAATCCAGTAACCCCTCTTCAAAACTTTCAGCCTCGAGAGATTCCACCTTACCCACAGTTCCTGGTAGTAGCCTGACCACGCCATTGAGTAATGCCATTGAAGGAATTTCCCCCCCAGTCAGAATAAAATCGCCTAAAGAAACCTCACGTGTGACCAAATACAGCACCCTGTCATCTACTCCTTCATAATGTCCACAGATGACTACTAGCTGGTCATAATTCGTCGCTAACTCTTTCAAGAGAGGTTGATTGATAGTTTGACCTTGGGGACTCATTAAAATCACCTCTCGGCGGGGTAGACTGGGCAGAGACTCCACAGCAGCAAAAATGGGTTCTGGCTTCATCAGCATCCCCACCCCACCCCCATAGGGTTCATCATCGGCCTTATGGTGCTTATCCGTGGTAAAATCCCTAGGATTAACCAAATTCACCTGGGCAATCTGTTTAGACAAAGCTTTAGCCAACAGTCCAGAACTTAAAACTGAGGTAAAACAGTCAGGAAAAAGTGTAACTATATCAAAGCGCACAGTAATTCGTATTCGAGAACACTAATCTTAAATTTGAATGTCTAGCAAACACCATCAGTCAATGTAGGATAGAACTACAGATAAGTTTAATCAATAGTGACTAAAAATACCAGAACTATTGATTTTAGGTAGGAGCAAAAGTTTTTGTAATTACTTAATTTGTGTTTAAATATTGTCACAAGTACATTTAAATTAATAATCTCACCAAGTTAACAACTTCCAGGATGCACAGGCCTAGCCTCAAAAAAAGCGTGTTAAAACCTGCTTGCCCGAATACCAGAGGTAAAACAGACATTTTTTTCCAAAGGGGAAACCCCAGCGCAAAAGTGTCATATCTAGTCTCCCAAGCATTATTTTGCCAGTCTGGAAAAAGTGTACAGGTGAAAAACAAGGCACTGGCTTTAAGGAACAGCAAAGAACACATGAAAGTTAAACCAATATCATGTGAATCTAGCCAGAAGTTAAATTGGCAATTAACCCCAATGTTAACTTCAGATAGGTTTCTACTCAAAAAAGCAAAGTGTGATAGCTTGCGTGGCCATCGCCATCAATGCTCAGTCCTACTAACAGCTTGTGTAGCCATGACCTTACCTTGTAAATTCACCTGAAGTTGTTGACAGGAGAAACATAATGCCGCAACTAAAAGCTAAATCGCTGGAAATGAGGACACCACAAGCAACTAAAACCGCCGTAATGGTCATCGGAGGCGCAGAAGATAAAGTTCATGGACGCGATATCCTGAGAACTTTTTTCGGTCGTGCCGGTGCTAGTAAGGCCTATATTACAATTATCCCATCGGCATCTCGCGAACCCGCTATCATCGGTGGTAGATATATTCGCCTATTTGAAGAAATGGGTGCTGAAAAGGTCGAAATTTTAGATATCCGTGAGCGAGAACAGTGTGAAACATCTTCTGTCAAAGAATCCCTATCAGCCTGTACGGGGGTATTTCTGACCGGAGGCGATCAATTACGCCTTTGTGGCGTACTGTCAGATACGCCAGCCATGGAAATTATCCGACAACGGGTGCGAGCCGGACAGCTGACCCTAGCAGGAACAAGTGCCGGGGCTGCTGTCATGGGACATCACATGATTGCAGGCGGTGGTAGTGGTGAAACTCCAAATCGTTCCTTGGTCGATATGGCAACGGGCTTGGGTTTTATCCCTGAAGTGATTGTTGACCAGCATTTTCATAATCGCAATCGCATGGGGCGCTTGATTAGTGCCATCGCATCCCATCCAGACCGTCTCGGTATTGGCATTGATGAAGACACCTGTGCTGTCTTTGAACGTGATGGTTGGTTACAAGTTGTGGGCAAAGGCAGTGTCACCATTGTCGATCCCATAGAGGTTACTCATACCAATGAACCCCACGTCGGTGCTAATGAACCCCTAACTGTACATAATTTACGACTCCACATTCTCAGTTATGGCGATCGCTATCACTTGTATCAGCGCACTGTGTTGCCTGCCGTGCATCGCATCTCCAACTGAAAGAATAGCGTATTAACGGTGACACTGTATTGATCGCCGCCTTGGTTGCTTTGTTTTTGTAAAAAACTATAAGCATACCATAAAAATAGAAAAAACTGTTCATAATAAACAGTTTAGCGGTCAATTTCAGTAAGAAACTAGAATTTTGGTTCCGAATCTCCATCTACCTATTCCCATGAGAATCCTCAAGATCCAAACCTTACGCGGCCCAAACTACTGGAGCATTCGACGCCATAAACTGATCGTCATGCGCCTTGATTTAGAAAAACTTGCCGATATCCCGTCAAATGAAATCCCCAGCTTTTATGAAGGATTGGTAGAAGCGCTGCCAAGTTTGGAAGGTCACTACTGCTCGCCGGGCTGTCGCGGTGGTTTTCTGATGCGAGTCAAGGAAGGTACCATGATGGGCCATATCGTGGAACACGTAGCCTTAGAACTTCAGGAATTAGCTGGAATGTCCGTCGGCTTTGGGCGCACCCGCGAAACCGCCACCCCTGGAGTTTTCCAGGTAGTGTTCGAGTACCTGAATGAGGAAGCGGGACGCTACGCTGGACGAGCAGCTGTGCGGCTGTGCCAAAGTATCGTTGATAGAGGTCGTTATCCAAAAGCAGAACTGGAGCAAGACATCTTAGACCTGAAAGACCTATGGCGTGAATCTTCCTTGGGTCCTTCCACAGAAGCCATTGTCAAAGAAGCCGAAAAAAGAGGTATTCCCTGGACGCAGTTAAGCGCTCGCTTCTTAATTCAACTTGGCTATGGTGTAAATCAAAAGCGCCTGCAAGCCACCATGACCAATCACACCGGCATTTTAGGTGTAGAACTAGCTTGCGACAAAGAAGCAACTAAACGCATTCTTGCTGCTGCTGGAGCGCCAGTACCAAAAGGTACTGTGATCAACTTTTTGGATGACCTAGAAGAAGCTATTGAATATGTGGGCGGCTACCCCATAGTCATCAAACCATCAGATGGTAACCACGGACGTGGCATTACCATTGATATTAGAAACTCGGATGAAGCTGAAGCCGCTTACGACGCAGCCAGACTTGTTTCCCGCTCAATTATTGTTGAGCGCTATTACCCAGGGCGAGACCATCGGGTGCTAGTTATCAACGGCAAAGTAGTAGCAGTAGCCGAACGTGTGCCCGCTCACGTAGTTGGTAATGGCAGATCCACCATTAGCGAACTGATTACCGAAACCAACCAAGACCCAAATCGCGGTGAAGGTCATGATAAAATCCTCACCAAAATTGAACTAGACCACAACAGCTACCAACTCCTAGAACGACAAGGCTACACCCTCAAAAGTATACCACCAAAGGGAGCAACTTGTTACCTGCGTGCAACGGCTAACTTAAGCACAGGTGGTATTGCCATAGATCGTACCGATGAAATCCACCCAGAAAATGTGTGGCTGGCAGAAAGGATAGTCAAAATTATTGGCTTGGATATCGCCGGCATGGATATTGTCACCACAGATATTAGTCGTCCCATCCGAGAAATGGACGGCGTGGTGGTAGAAGTTAACGCCGCTCCTGGTTTCAGGATGCACGTTGCCCCCAGTGTTGGCACTCCCCGCAACGTTGCAGGAGCAGTTCTGGATATGCTGTTTCCCAACGAACACTCCAGCCTGATTCCTATCTTAAGTGTCACAGGTACTAATGGTAAAACCACTACCACTCGACTGTTAGCACATATTTATAAACAAACAGGAAAAGTAGTAGGTTATACAACTACAGATGGAACTTACATCGGTGATTATTTAGTTGAATCTGGAGACAACACCGGACCGCAAAGTGCCCATCTGATTCTAGAAGACCCCACTGTAGAAGTAGCAGTGCTAGAAACGGCTCGTGGTGGTATTCTCCGATCAGGGGTAGGTTTTGCCAATGCTAATGTGGGTGTAGTGTTAAATGTATCTGCTGATCATCTGGGTATAGGTGATATAGATACTATTGAACAGTTAGCTAATTTAAAGAGTGTAGTGGCAGAAGCAGTATTTCCCGATGGTTATGCAGTGTTAAACGCTGATGACCACCGTGTTGCAGCCATGGCAGAAAAAACAAAAGCCAATGTAGCCTACTTTACTATGAATCCTGATTCAGAATTAGTGCGGAAGCACGTAGAAAAAGGAGGAGTAGCCGCAGTTTACGAAAATGGTTATCTGTCAGTCGTCAAAGGTGATTGGACCCACCGAATCGAAAGGGCAGAAAATATTCCCTTGACCATGAGTGGACGTGCGCCGTTCATGATTGCCAATGCTTTAGCCGCCAGCTTGGCAGCCTTTGTCCAAAATGTCACAATTGAGCAAATTCGTGCTGGCTTAAAGACCTTCCGCGCTTCCGTAAGTCAAACCCCAGGACGGATGAATTTATTTAACTTAGGCCAATACCACGCCTTAGTAGATTATGCTCACAATCCCGCCAGTTATGAAGCCTTGGGTTCTTTTGTCCGCAACTGGAACACAGGCCAACGCATTGGCGTAGTTGGTGGACCAGGCGATCGCCGTGATGAAGATTTCGTTACCTTGGGTAAATTGTCAGCAGAGATTTTTGACTACATTATCGTCAAAGAAGATGATGACACCAGGGGAAGGTCACGGGGTTCGGCTGCTGATTTGATTATCAGAGGGATAACCCAAGTTAATCCCAACTGTCGTTATGAGTCAGTCTTAGACGAAACCGCAGCCATTAATAAAGCCTTAGATATGGCTCCCGATAACAGTCTGGTGGTAATTTTGCCAGAAAGCGTCAGTCGAGCCATCAAGTTAATCAAGGTGCGCGGTTTAGTCATAGAGGAAGTAGAGCCACAAAACACCTCTACAACAATTACAGATAGCCAAGGGGTCAAATCTTCCGTGATCAACACTTTTCCCTAGTCACACAGTAGAGACGAGGTGATCCCGTCTCTACCATCCACTATTGCTGTTCTTTTTCAGCATTGCCCTCATCATGATCAGAATTTAATTCTTCCTTAAAACCCCTTAAGGTTTTACCTAGTGCATTTCCCAACTCAGGAATTTTTTTAGGACCAAAAACTACTAAAGCCACTATAGCAATTATCACTACTTCTGGCCATCCCAATCCAAACATTATCTTTCTCCTGTTGAACCGTCTTCATTAACTATAAACACTTATTTCCATACCCAACCAATCACTTAATTCATGGGCTAACCATTCTAGTTCTGCTTCACATTTAATAGATCCCGAATTCACACTAAGGGTGTATTTATGTACTCCTGCCCAAATTTCTAATTGTGCCGGTACAGAAGTTTTATCACCTTCAGAGGCAGGTTTGATATTGATAATATTAATGGTCCGGGGCTGCTGCAAAGGCGATCGATTCAAACCTTGGAGAACCTCCACAGCAGAACTTGGCCGTCGTTCTAAACTCGGTTCAGTCACACTGAACAAGCTCATATCTTTAGTATAAATCTGTATTTCTATGCCGTCCCAACTTTGGCCTTATGTTACCCCTGGTATTCCCGATGAATTGTTTGAAAATTTGCCTGGTATTCCCTTGAGCCAGCGAGAACTTCGGTTATTATTGATTTCTCAACTGCGGCTAAAACCTGATTCAGTATTGTGGGATATTGGCGCGGGGACCGGGACAATTCCCGTAGAAGCCGGGCTACTTTGTCCCCACGGACAGATTATTGCCGTGGAACGGGACGAAGAAGTAGCTAATTTAATTAGGCACAATTGCGATCGCTTTGAAGTGAAAAATGTAGAAGTAATTGAAGGTAGCGCTCCTGAGTGTTTGCGTAATCTTAAAGTAACCCCTGACCGGGTTTGCATTGAGGGAGGGAAACCCATACAAAATATCTTGCCGGCAGTATGGAATTATTTACCCCCATCAGGTAGAGTTGTAGCCACAGCCGCTAATTTAGAAGGCTTGTATGCTATTTCTCAAAGCTTCTCTATGTTGCGAGCCAGAAATATTGAAGTTGTCCAATCAGCCGTTAACCGCTTGGAGACCCGGGGCTTTTCTCAAACTTTTGCAGCTGTTGATCCCATTTTTATCCTGAGTGGTGAGAAACTAGACTAGATTCCCAGGATGAAAACTGAGGGATAAAGGATAAATAACACCTCACACTAACTTCTATGCCTTGGTCTCGCATTATTAGTGGAATTATTGCCATCGCCCTTGCTTTGGTAACCACCCTATTGGGTGGATGGTACTTTACCATTGCCATTGCGGTAATGGTATTTTTAGGTCAAGAAGAATATTTTAATTTGGTGCGAGTTAGGGGTATATTTCCTGCAGCTAAAACCACCATGTTTGTCAGCCAAGTTTTATTAGTGATTTGTATGGTTGACGGTAGTTTAGCTGATGCTGTCATGCCTATCGCTGGGACAATGATTTGTTTTTACCTGTTGTTTCAGCCGAAAATGGCCACCATTTCCGATATTTCCGCCTCCATTATGGGATTATTTTATGTTGGTTATTTATCGAGTTACTGGGTGCGGTTACGCAATCTCGGTAGTTTAGCTAACAGTAACCTTCCCTTAGCTGGTTACTGGCCTACAGATTGGGCTAATATTTGGCAACAAACAGGATTAACCCTAACAGTGCTTACTTTTTTATGTATCTGGGCATCTGATATTGGCGCTTACGTTGTCGGTAAATTTTTTGGTAAAACCCGTTTGTCTGACATCAGCCCTAAAAAAACTGTTGAAGGTGCAGTTTTTGGAGTCACAGCCAGCATTGCCGTGGCCTTAGCAGGAACTTATTATTTACATTTGCCAAAAGTTTTATTGACTGGTTTGGCATTAGGATCGCTGATTGGTATTTCCAGTATTTTAGGTGACCTCACAGAATCTATGCTCAAGCGTGATGCAGGGGTTAAGGATTCAGGCCAGCTGATCCCCGGTCACGGTGGCATCTTAGACCGCACGGATAGTTACATTTTTACGGCTCCGTTAGTCTACTATTTTGTTACGCTCTTGTTGCCTTTGATAGCAAATATCTAAGTCAGCACTCCGCCTTTTTCATGGATTGACGTTGATTCTTCCTCGGCACACTAGCTGACCGGGAAGTAAACTCAATTCTTGAATATCCACATCCGAGCCAAGATCCAAAGTGTCACCATGCTCATGCTGCAAGAGTGGTACTTTATTTTCCATCACTTGGATATTTTCTAGCTTTAACTCATGGTTGCTAATTAAGTTTAAATTTAAATAAATTTCCAGCGACTGGGGTTGACTTCCAGGTGATAAAATGGTATTGAGTATGATCTGATTTTCATCAAGTCTTATTTTTTGCCAAGAGAGATTATTTAACGTTAAGCATGGTTCTGGTAATATTTTCAACATTGCTTCACCTAAAGCCCTAGATAACAGTTCTGATGATAAAGAACTGTTGAGATCCTGCTCATCAACAACGAGATCACCAAACACTGGTACTGTTTGTAATAATTTTAGTTGTTTACCTTTGAGTATGGAACCTATATTCACCTGAATATTTTCTGCGGCAAGTTGAATGCGTGTAATATTAAGACCTTGATACACAGCATCACTAGCAGTAATAGAAACCCGGGGAATACAACCTGAAAGAATTTGCCCATCGCTGGCTTTGATCTCAACTTCTAACTGAGATACTTGGCTGACCTGGGATTTCAACCACAGCTTCAGGGCTTTTGTGAGGATATTAGTAACAATGCGAATGTTGTATGAATTTTTAGTTGGGAGCTTTTCCATAGAACTATCACTAACTCAAATCAAATAAGCCTTTAATTTAACATTGATGGACAGTCAGCACCAAACATAACGTTTAGAGTATACAAAGTAATTCACACATGGAGGAACGGTTACAAAAAATTTTAGCTCAATGGGGTATTGCCTCACGCCGTGAGGCTGAAGAAATGATCCGCCGATCGCGTGTCTGCATCAACGGTATAGTAGCCCATTTAGGTCAAAAAGTTGACCCACAAAGAGACAAAATTTCAGTAGATGGTAAGCAACTATCGCCGCAACAGCGACCGCGCTTAATATACTTATTACTACACAAACCAGCCGGGGTAGTTTCCACCTGCTACGACCCTCAAGGAAGAAAAACCGTTTTGGATTTACTTCCTACTCAATTACGGTTAGGTTCAGGTCTGCACCCAGTGGGTCGTTTGGATGCAGAATCAACAGGAGCATTAATTTTAACTAACGATGGTAACCTGACTTTTGGACTCACCCATCCTAGTCACAGTATTCCTAAGACATATCAGGTGTTGATTAAGGGACATCCCAGCCTAGCAGTGCTGGAGAATTGGCGTGAAGGCGTGGTCTTGGACGGAAAAAAAACACTTCCCGCTCAAGTGACTTTAATAGAAAGTCTTGCCAAAAATACACATTTAGAAATAATTTTAAAAGAGGGGAGAAACAGACAAATTCGCCGTGTAGCCCAACAGTTGGGATATCCAGTAATTAAGCTACATCGTACTTCCATAGGCCCGATCCAATTAAAAACGCCAAAATTACCCTTTTTAACCGAGGGTAAATATCGTTTACTTAAAGATGCTGAAATTCGCTTTTTGCAAGAGTGTATTAAGCATCTACCTGTTAAAAATTCATTTGATGTCAGGAGCGAAACAAAAGCATGAAATGGCTAAAAAGTAAAGACCAATATCAGCCGAAGGTTTCGTTAAAACAACAACAATCGGAAAAATTGGCAGAACTTGGCGGTCGTCTGTGGGCTTCTCGTCAAGAACGGGGTTTGTCAATGGAAGAAATGGTAGTTTTGACGAAAATTCCTCAACGGTTGTTACAGGCAATCGAACAAGGTAAGTTAGACGAATTGCCGGAACCAGTTTATATTCAGGGTTTAATCAGGCAATTTGCCGACGCATTAAGCTTAAATGGAGTAGAATTTTCCAGGAATTTTCCTATAGGTTCTCCCACAGTGAGTTTAACAACTACTCTAAAACATCAGTCAATTATTGCACTGCGTCCTCTTCACCTTTACTTTCTTTACATATTTGTCATTGTATGTTCTGTAAGTAGCCTATCTCAATTACTAAATAACGCAACTGTCAGCGAAAGCGGTCAAAATTTAAGGAAAAAAACAGTTTTAAAACCGCAATTAGATCAATTAAATCACCATAATCACATCAACGACAGTCAGTCAGTAAATGTTGGTGTCACGCTGAAAGCATCGTCTTGGATTCGTGTAGTGGCTGATGGCAAAATTGAGTTTGAGGGGATTCTCCCGGAAGGAACTCAGCGCACCTGGAAAGCCAAAAAGGAACTTACAGTAAAAACTGATAATGCAGGCAGTTTGTTGATGACTATCAATCAACAACCAGCCCAAGCCCTGGGAGAACCAGGGAAAGAAAAAGAAATCAAGATAGGCGCTAAACCTAGGTTTTAATTTTGTAAATGAGCGGGCAAGACTTTTACTGAGACTAGTCTAAGTATGCCCGCACTACAAAATTTCTAAGATTCGTATTTGTTATCGCCTATGTTTAAGAAACGCTATACAAGGTTAGATGTATAAATAATCATATCTAACCCCGCTGTTTCATTTCTCCTGGGGAGCGCGTCCATACAATTGAGTCAGATTTTTCAGGCGATCGCTCAGTTCTTTAGTTAACATTGGCTGCTGATAACGCCAACCCCAGTTACCCTCAGCTGTACTGGGAAAGTTCATTCGCCCTTCGCTTCCCAAACCCAACACATCTTGCAAAGGAATAATTGCTTGATTAGCAATGGAACTCAATGCTAGTCGAATGACATCCCAGTGGACACCTTCAGAACTAATACAACCCAAATACATTAATAAATTACGCTTTTCCCAATCATTAGCTTGATTGAACCAGCCTACAGTTGTATCATTATCGTGAGTTCCCGTATAAACTACAGCATTGCGTGTGTAGTTAAACGGTAAAAAAGGATTACCGGGATCAGAACCAAAAGCAAACTGCAAAACTTTCATCCCCGGAAAGTCATACTTATCCCGCAAAGCCTCCACCTCTGGGGTAATTACCCCCAAATCCTCCGCTAAAACAGGTAGTGTACCCAGTTTATCTTTAATGGCATCAAATAATTCCTCGCCCGGTGCTTTCATCCATTCCCCATTCATAGCAGTGACTTCCCCTTGTTCCACAGCCCAATAAGCCTCAAAACCCCGGAAATGGTCGATGCGAATTACATCTATATAATCCAGCATTGCTTCAAAGCGACCAACCCACCATTTAAAATCTTGTTTTTGTAATTCTTCCCAGTCATAAACAGGATTACCCCACAATTGACCAGTTTCACTAAAATAATCTGGTGGAACTCCTGCCATTAAAGCCGGTTCTCTGGTTTCTTCATCCAAACAAAAGATATGCGGGTGCGCCCAGACATCAGCGCTATCTTGAGCAACATAAATAGGGATATCCCCAATAATGTAAACCCCGCTCATATTGGCATAAGATTTCAGTTCAGACCATTGGCGGAAAAATTCAAACTGGATAAACTGATAATAAAAAATTTCCGAGGCTAACTGCTGTTTAGCTTGCTCTATTGCTGCGGGTTCCCGCTTCACCAATTCCTTCTCCCAAGTATGCCAGCTGGTATCATTATGGGCATCTTTTAGTGCCATGAATAAAGCGTAATCGTCGAGCCAATAAGCTTTACTCTCACAAAAACCCGCAAATTCCTTTTTTTGCAAAGGTGTTGCCTTAACTTTAAAATTCTGGCAAGCTGTTTTGAGCAAGGGAATTTTCACCGCTTTGACTTGCTCATAATCTACCTGACATTGGTCAAATACTGGTATATTAACAAAGTCCTCCTCCGCTAATAAACCCTGTTCCTGTAGTTGTTCTGGACTGATCAGCATGGGGTTTCCCGCCATTGCTGAATAAGCAGCATAAGGAGAATTACCGTATCCAGTGGGTCCTAAAGGTAGGACTTGCCAATATTGCTGGTAACTGTCTCTGAGAAAATCAATAAACTTGTAGGCCTCTAATCCCAAATCACCAATACCAAATCGACTGGGAAAAGATGTAGGATGCAACAAAATACCACTGGATCTTGGAAAAGGCATATCTAAATTCAAACATAGAAACAAGTCATCCCATCGAATCTATCATATTATGACTATAAGTTATCAAAATCCCGCACCCACGGTTGACATCATTATTGAGTTGGTAGATCGCCCACATCGACCGATAGTTTTAATTGAACGACATAACTCACCCTTGGGTTGGGCTATACCCGGTGGGTTTGTAGATTATGGTGAACCTGTGGAAGTAGCAGCCAGGCGGGAAGCTGAGGAAGAAACAGGGTTGCACGTAGAGTTAATTGAACAATTTTTAGTTTATTCTGACCCCAGCCGCGATCGCCGTCAGCATACCATTAGTATTGTGTTTTTAGCAACTGCCACCGGAGAACCAATAGCCGGTGATGATGCTAAGGATGTAGGCATTTTTGAGCCTTGGCGTGTACCTAGTAATTTATGTTTTGACCATGACCAGATTTTGCAGGATTATTGGCGGTATCGCCATTATGGCCTGCGTCCCCGGTTTGGTTTTCAGTCGGGAGAAAAGAGATAATTTTGGCGATTATACTGGGTTAAGTGGTATTTTGGGGAGCTTGGTTATGGATGCTGAGGAATTGTTAAAACAATATGCACAGGGTGTTCGGAAATTTCAAAAGGCAAGTTTAAGAGGAATAAACCTTGAAGGTGCTGATTTAAGTGGAATAATCCTAGAAAATGCCGACTTGACAGGGGCTGAACTAAATGATGTTAACCTGAGCAAAGCGTATCTAACAGGGACAAACTTTACTAGAGCATCGTTGAGAGGGGCAAATTTAACAAATGTACAAGACAGTCAGTCTGCAAATTTCAGTTTAGCAGATTTGAGTGGTGCTGATTTAAGTCAGGCGATGCTGAATCAGGCTAACTTTATTGGAGCTAATTTGTTTCAGGCTAATTTCAGCAAAGCAATTATAAGTAGTCTTTACTTCAAAAATGCTAACTTACATCTAGCCAAGTTTGGGGCAGTTGATTTAACTGGAAGAGATTTTTCTGGAACGAATCTTGCTGAGGCTGATTTGGGAGCAGCTAACCTCAATGGGGTAAATTTTAGAAATGCCATTCTTCAAGGAATAAATTTAGATAAAGCGGATTTGCGAAATGTAAATTTAATGAAAGCAAATCTAGATGGTGCAAATCTGAGAAGAGCAGATTTAACCGGGGCAAATATTTACGGTGCTACCTTTAAAAATGCTGACCTCACCGGTGCGATAATGCCCGATGGGGAAGTTTACCAAGCAACAACCTCTGAGGAGGAAGTTGGCAAGGAAGAAACACTATTAGAAAAAGTGACATATATGACTCGTCAAGTAATTCGTACTGATAACGCACCCGCTCCCGTGGGTCCTTATAATCAAGCGATCGCCGCTTCTGGTCAGATGATATTTGTAGCTGGACAAATTGCCATTGATCCTCGGATAGGTGATATTGTTTACACAGATGATGTGAAAAAGCAAACAGAGCAGGTCATGGCTAATTTACAAGCTATTCTCACAGCCTCTGGTGCCAGTTTTGCCAACGTGGTCAAAACCACAGTATTTTTAGCTGATATGAATGATTTTGCCGCAGTCAATGCAGTTTATGCTAAATACTTCCCCGAAGAAACAGCCCCAGCCCGTGCTTGCGTCCAGGTTTCTCGGTTGCCAAAAGATGTTTTAGTAGAAATTGATTGTATTGCCGTAATCTCATAAAGCAAAATCCAATCATCTCTCAGCAAGAATGTAGAGATGTTCCATGGAACCTCTCTACAAAATTATACCAAAGATGGTTAATGGCATTAACCGATCACCACAGAAACTATAGCAAAATTTAGGCGATCGCTGTATTTAAGACTCTTAGGAAAAATTGGGAAAATTAAATTTTTTTTATCAAAAATCACAACTTAAGCAGCAGTTTTACCAAAACCCATTCGGACGCACTACCACCTCTGAGCAATGGTCAGGTTGCTGTTGTCCCCTCTCCTGGCCAAAGTGCTTATCCATAATTGCCGCCACCTCAGCCGCTTGAATGCGGCTATAGTGGGTTTTGTCCGGCATAACTATATTCGGTCCAGCCTTACATTTTTTCATGCAGCCAGTACCCTTAATAACCACTTGGTCTTCCAAACCCCCATTACTTAAAGCAGCCTCCAAAGCTTGACAAACTGCCTTACCACCAAGTTTCATACAGTCAGACTTTTGACACACCAAAATAGTGTATTTACTTTTACCTGGTTTGGTATTAGTAGTCTTTGTTATAGAATCTTCCTGTACGGGGGTAAAATCGCCAACTTTCCCCACAGGAGAACGTGCAGCCATGACACGCTCCGCCTTTAAGGTAACTTTATCCTTCTTTAGATCATGCTTTTTATAACCGACAACTTGCAGCAAAGTATCCGGTGGTAAACGCAAATCAAAAGCTGCCCGTAAATGTTTAGCTAGTTTAACATAGCATTCTCCCTCAGCAGTTCTCAGCAATAAGCCCTTGAGCTTGTAACCATCTTTGATCACAAAGTCGATAAATCTTCCTTCCAAGCAAAACTCGGAAACTTCCGTACTATAGGATGTACTCATTTTCTTTAACCTATTCCTAACTAAACCTAGTCTGAACATCTGTTATATGGCAAAACTTCACAACTTTCCGTAGCTACTTTTCCAGCATTGTTCCAGACCACCAATTAAATCTAGCCTAGATGCTGTTAATCGCTGCATTACAGACCAAAGTTGAACAATTGCTAAAGGGTTTGATATGCCAACCCTTAATGGCTCGTTAGCCTCACACCAACAGGGAATATCTAGCTCTTGTAAGCGTTGATAGACTTGCCATCGGTCTGCCCAGTCTACTCCTACAACAAAATTTTTCTCGATTTCTGAACTGAACGGTTTCAAGAGACTAGCCCTCATCGTGCCAATAAACTACGGTAAATACAGTGTTTCAACCCCCTAAGCCAAGAAATTATTGGGAGTGCAACCTCTTCTTGTCATCATAGCTTAAGTGCAAACAATTCTCAACTGTATTAGTAAAAGATATCAAAACTTTGTCTGAATGTCCGGTTACTCATCTAGCGGTCAGTAGTCAGGACTAGGCAGTTTATGAGGTCTCAGAGACAAGTAAAACTCCTTACACCATAGTTAAATGTCTCAAAACTAACTTTTTTAGTGACATACAAACAAAAACTTGGGGGAAGTTGAGTTTCAAAGTATTAATGTTGAGCAAATAATTTCTAAATATTCTCATTAGTTCTAACTAAACACTAGATGATAGAAGTTAAATCATCCTCCTAATGAGAAAAAATACCAATTTTAACCAAAAAAAATTATAATTTTTTTGACATTAATTATGGATGTTTTTATTTTTTTTGTTAACATATAAAATATAAGCAGTTAAGAGACACCACTGTTAAAAAGCGAGGAGAACAATGTCCGATACACAAACCTTATTGCAAACTTTTGGCGAGGTTTATGATAATCCCGTATTACTAGATCGTAGTGTGACCGCTCCAGTCACAGAAGGTTTTAACGTTGTATTAGCCAGCTTTCAAGCCTTATACCTGCAATACCAAAAGCATCATTTTGTAGTAGAAGGTGCAGAATTCTATTCCCTGCATGAGTTCTTTAGTGACAGCTATGAGCAAGTACAAAATCACATCCATGAAATTGGCGAACGCTTAAACGGATTAGGTGGTGTACCAGCTGCCAGTTTTAGCAAATTAGCAGAATTAACCTGTTTTCAACCAGAAAGCGACGGAGTTTATTCTTGCCGCCAAATGATAGAAAATGACCTAGCGGCAGAACAAGCCATAATTAACGTGATTCGTCGTCAAGCCGCTCAAGCAGAGAGTTTAGGCGACCGTGGTACCCGCTATCTTTATGAGCAAATTCTGTTAAAAACTGAAGAAAGAGCTTACCATTTAAGTCACTTCTTAGCCAAAGATAGCTTAACTTTAGGCTTTGTCCAACGTGCTTAATATTAGTGCTGTGATAGGGTATTAGCCAAAGTTTTTAATTAATTATGATGTTAGACCCGATTGAACCCTTACCAAGGGTTGCTCCTTTTTAAGGAGTATTTAGGGGGAGAGAAAACTTTTTGATACATCAAAAAGGAATTTGAAAACATCCTCTAAAAATTGCAGTGTTAACCACAATAATTATCAATATGGCAGGAGTATTTTGACTACTCTCTGCCATTTTATTTACAAATTACATGGGTTATTTTTTGATTTTTGATTTTTAGTTTTGGATTTTAGCGAAGTTTTTGGCAACAGTACGGAGCAAGATGCTCGCACCACAACATTGACTAATGAGTAATAAAACAACCTTACCCCCCTCTCCTGGGAGGACAGGGGCTGGGAGTGAGGTACTCAACAACAGGGAAAACTTAATAATAAATAATAATAAATAGTGTGAGTAAGGGCAAAGACCCTTAAAATAATCAGGATTTGTATTCTCGTACTCCAACTTAACAACTATGCCCCGCCGTCAAGACCTCCGTAAAATACTACTGTTAGGCTCAGGCCCCATCGTAATTGGACAAGCTTGTGAATTTGACTATTCCGGTACTCAAGCCTGTAAAGCCCTGCGAGAAGAAGGGTATGAAGTAGTATTAGTCAATTCTAACCCAGCAACCATTATGACTGATCCGGAAACCGCCGATCGCACTTACATTGAGCCGCTCACACCGGATATAGTCGAAAAAGTAATTGCTAAAGAACGCCCCGACGCTCTCCTACCCACAATGGGAGGACAAACTGCTCTCAATATTGCTGTCGCCCTGGCCAAAAACGGGGCACTAGATAAGTATAACGTGGAACTAATTGGCGCTAAGTTAGCAGCTATTGAAAAAGCAGAAGATCGCCAACTGTTTAATCAGGCTATGGCCAAGATAGGAGTACAAGTCTGTCCTAGTGGTACAGCCTCATCTTTAGCAGAAGCCAAAGCCATCGCCCAAACAATAGGCACTTATCCCCTGATTATTCGTCCTGCCTTTACCATGGGTGGTACTGGCGGAGGTATTGCCTACAATCAAGAAGAATTTGAAGAAATGGCACAGGTAGGCATTGATGCTAGTCCTGTTTCCCAAATCCTCATAGACCAGTCTCTACTGGGCTGGAAAGAATACGAGTTAGAAGTAATGCGGGATTTAGCAGATAACGTGGTGATTATCTGTTCCATCGAAAACCTAGACCCCATGGGCATCCACACAGGGGACTCCATTACTGTGGCTCCCGCCCAAACCCTAACTGATAAAGAATATCAACGCCTGCGGGATATGGCAATTAAAATTATCCGCGAGATTGGTGTAGAAACCGGGGGTTCTAATATCCAATTCGCAGTTAATCCTGTAAATGGCGATGTAGTAGTTATTGAAATGAATCCCCGTGTTTCCCGTAGTTCAGCTTTGGCTTCCAAAGCCACAGGATTCCCCATTGCCAAAATCGCCGCCAAGCTGGCTGTAGGTTACACCCTAAATGAAATTAAAAACGATATCACCAAACAAACTCCCGCATCCTTTGAACCCACCATTGACTATGTAGTCACCAAAATCCCCCGCTTTGCTTTTGAAAAATTCCCCGGTTCCCAACCAGTGCTGACAACTCAAATGAAGTCAGTAGGCGAAGCAATGGCCATTGGGCGGACATTTAATGAATCCTTCCAAAAGGCATTGCGTTCCCTGGAAACTGGGCGGGCCGGTTGGGGTTGCGACCAAGCAGAAAAATTACCTAGTGGAGAACAAATTCGCGCTCAACTGCGAACACCTCATCCAGACAGAATCTTCTCCGTGCGTCATGCTTTACAACTAGGGTTAAGCACTGAGGAAATTTACGAACTCACAGCCATTGACCCGTGGTTCATAGATAAAATGCAGCAACTCCTAGATGTAGAAAAATTCCTGAAACGAACCCCTTTAAAACAGTTGACAAAAGAGCAGTTATATGAGGTAAAGGGTCATGGTTTTAGCGATCGCCAAATTGCCTTTGCCACAAAAACCAGCGAAGATGAAGTCCGCAACTACCGCAAAGAATTAGGAGTTGTCCCAGTATATAAAACAGTAGATACCTGTGCCGCTGAATTTGAAGCCTTTACCCCCTACTATTATTCCACCTACGAAGCAGAAACCGAAGTATTACCCACAACCAAGCCCAAAGTCATGATTTTAGGCGGTGGTCCCAACCGCATCGGCCAGGGAATAGAGTTTGACTATTGTTGTTGTCACGCTGCCTATGCCTTAAAAAAAGCAGGATTTGAAACCATCATGGTCAATTCTAATCCTGAAACAGTCTCCACAGATTATGACACCAGCGATCGCCTGTACTTTGAGCCATTAACCAAAGAAGATGTAATTAACATTATCGAAGCTGAAAACCCCCAGGGAGTAATTATTCAGTTTGGCGGACAAACCCCCTTAAAATTGGCAGTTCCCCTACAAGAATTTCTCACTCATCATCCCTCTTTGCCCACTAAAATTTGGGGAACCTCCCCAGACTCCATTGATATGGCAGAAAATCGGGAAAGATTTGAGAAAATCCTCGCCAAATTGAACATTTCCCAACCCCCCAACGGCATTGCTCGCAGTTACGAAGATGCGCTGATTGTTGCTAAACGCCTTGGCTACCCCGTAGTAGTGCGTCCTAGTTACGTATTAGGAGGAAGGGCGATGGAAATCGTTTATTCTGATACCGAGTTAGAACGCTACATGACCTTTGCCGTCCTAGTGGAACCAGAACACCCAATTTTAATTGATAAATTCTTAGAAAACGCCATCGAAGTAGATGTAGATGCCATTGCAGACCATACAGGACGAGTAGTGATTGGTGGCATTATGGAACACATAGAGCAGGCAGGAATCCACTCAGGAGACTCTGCCTGTTCCTTACCATCCATCTCCCTATCACCAGCCGTTCTCCAACAAATCCGTACCTGGACAGTACAACTAGCCCAAGCCTTATCAGTGGTGGGATTGATGAATATTCAGTTTGCAGTAGTGGGGGCTCAAACTTATTCTCCCCAAGTTTATATTCTCGAAGCCAACCCCCGCGCCTCCCGCACAGTTCCCTTTGTTTCTAAAGCCACCAGCATACCCTTGGCAAAACTAGCATCTTTAATTATGTCCGGTAAAACCTTAGAAGAGTTAAACTTTACCCAAGAAGTGATTCCGTCTCATATCGCCGTCAAAGAAGCAGTATTACCCTTTAATAAATTCCCAGGCACGGATACCATACTCGGTCCAGAAATGCGATCTACAGGTGAAGTAATGGGTATCGACCAAAACTTTGGCCAGGCTTTTGCTAAAGCAGAACTAGCAGCAGGAGAACATTTGCCCCTCAAAGGAACCGTATTTGTTTCCATGAGCGATCGCCACAAATCCGAAGCCGTTAATGTAGTTAAAGAACTAATACGATTAGGCTTTGCAGTCATCGCCACCACCGGGACACGTCGTGTCCTACGGGAACATGGGTTAGATGTGGAATTAGTGCTAAAACTCCATGAAGGTCGTCCCCATGTCCTAGATGCCATTAAAAATCAAAAAATTCAACTAATCATCAACACACCCTCCGGGGAAGAAGCCCAAACCGACGCTAGATTAATCCGACGCACAGCCTTAGCCTACAAAATCCCCATCATTACCACCATCGCCGGAGCAAGAGCCACTGTAGCAGCCATCGAATCATTACAAAATACAACTTTAGATGTAAAAGTAATCCAAGATTACTGCTAATCAACTTTAAACTTTAAATTTTCAATTTTGGATTTTGGATTATTCAATAATGACCAAAGAAAATTAGTAACAATTATCACATATACACGGATCACATGAACTACTGAACTAAAAAAATATAGCCGGGGGTCTTTTCATTTTTTCTCATAAAGGTTACAATTGTTAATAATCTCAGATACATAAACTTTTTGTTTATTACGTTTTATCCAACCTTAGACAGTTGTAAAAAAATGAGGAAACACTGTAGCCACCAAGAGTCAAAACCTTAAATTTGATGAATATGAGCAGCCGACAACATCGGAGGCATAAATTGCAACCCTGACCATAGGTTATCAGTCTAACTGAGTAAGACCCAGCAGGAGCATCTATATAGTTAACGAACCCACCGCCAAATCCATCATTACCAAACAGTAGCCCCATGAAGACCGCTCAGACAGCCACAGACCTCGTGCGGACTTACCTGCGTGAGATTGGCCGTGTACCACTCCTAACCCACGAGGAAGAAATTCACTATGGCAAACAGGTGCAATTTTCCCGTGTTCTGCACGATGTCAGGGATTCTCTTATCGACCAGTTAGGTCGAGAACCAAGTCTAGAAGAATGGGCTATAACAGCTAATTTAGAAGTAGCAGAGTTACAAAATGCCATCGCCCATGGTGAAATTGCTAAACGCAAGATGGTAGAAGCCAATTTGCGTCTAGTGGTATCAGTTGCCAAAAAATACATAAAGCGCAACGTTGATCTTCTGGACCTGATTCAGGAAGGTAGTATCGGGATGCAAAGGGGCGTAGAGAAATTTGACCCCACCAAAGGTTACAGATTTTCCACCTACGCTTATTGGTGGATACGTCAAGCCATCACCAGAGCCATAGCCGAAAAAGCTCGTACCATCCGCTTACCAATTCACATTACTGAAAAATTAAATAAAATTAAAAAAGCACAGCGCCACTTATCTCAAAAACTAGGACGCGCACCCTCAGCGGCTGAACTAGCCCAAGAATTAGACTTGACACCAAAGCAGGTACGAGAGTATCTAGAAAAAGCGCGTTTACCACTATCTTTAGATTTGCGGTTGGGCGATAACTACGACACCGAACTGGGAGAAATGTTAGAAGATCCAGGCGCTTCCCCAGAAGAATTTGTCATGCAATCTTCTCTCTCTCTTGACATAGAGCGATTGATGGGTGAACTCACACCCCAACAACAAGAAGTGATTAAACTACGCTTTGGGTTGCTTGATGGACAAGCTCTAACTTTGGCAAAAGTAGGCGATGTACTCAACATCAGCAGAGAACGAGTAAGGCAAATCGAAAGAGAAGCCTTAACAAAACTTCGCAAATCAAAAGCCAACATAAGCGAATATTTGGTGAGTTAAGTTTAAACCCAATTAACCCACTCTAACCAATAAATGCTTGTTGTTCACAGCCAAACACCACTACACTGAAAGGAGAAAATACACTACTTGAGGTACGGTTCCACCGACTTCAAAACAGCAATAGGACTGTTAAATTAAATAATAACAACAGTTCATAGCCAGTTGGATTTGGTAAACAACAGGCATTTACTATTTAAGTTGATTAAAGTTGCAAACACTACACTAGAATTAGTAGTGATAGTACAGGAGGTACAACATGAGTAACAAGTCCAATAAAGTCTCAGAATTTTTGAACGGTGAGTCAGAAAACACTAATATGTTATGGCAATACGTTAAATCCCTGAGTCCGGAAACAGTTACCCAGCTATCGAGACCCACTTCCTCTGAAGTTTTCCAGGTGATGGAGCGTAATATCATCGGACTATTAGGTAATCTACCTTCAGAACACTTTGACATCACAGTCACCACCAGCAGAGAAAGTCTAGGTCAACTACTTGCTTCAGCAATGATTAGCGGTTACTTTTTGCGTAACGCAGAACAGAGAATGAATTTTGAAACTGTTTTGCAAGGTAGCGAAACTAATCACAGCAACGAAACTGAGTAACATTTGCCAATTTTCCCTCAAAAATTGAACACATTGGGTTTATGCTTTGTTATATGTTATGGATAAACCCATTAAATTTAATCTCATCCAGGATTTTTGTAACCTAACTTCTCTAAAAGTAAACAGCAAGCTCGGCAGTATCTCAGTTTATTCTGCCGATTTTTGCTTGAATATATAGCTTTTCCTCAACGAGCGTAAATCGATATAAAATGTAGTGTCGGCATCTTACCCGCTACAGTACCAAATTAGGCTAAAACTCGCTATGTATTATCCATGACTGCAAATACTTCCTTACCACCCCACAAAATCATTGGTGTGGCTGTAATTTGGAACGACCACCAACAAATTTTAATTGATCGCCGTCTTCCAGAAGGTGTAATGGGTGGTTTATGGGAATTTCCTGGGGGAAAACTTGAGCCTGGCGAAACCATCCCAGAATGTATTAAACGGGAAATTAAAGAAGAACTAGCCATAGAAATTGAAGTGGGTAAGCATTTAATCACCATTGATCACACTTATAGCCACTTATCAGTCACTCTAACTGTCCATCACTGTCGTCTGCTCACAGGTATTCCTCAACCCATACAATGCGATCAGATTTGCTGGGTCAAATTAGATGACCTAGATAATTTTACCTTCCCCCCAGCTAATCATCAAATTATCGCCGCTTTAAGGCAGCAAGTCATCACCAATAAACAAGAACCAAATCACTTTTAGTCCCGAAATTTTATACAATAATTGCATAGAGTTTGATCAACAGCGTCAACAAGCAAATGCCTAAAACAGTTACCGAAGTCATGACCCGTGACCCCATTGTGGTGCAAAAAGAAACTCCACTCCAAGAAGCTATCCAAATTCTGGCAGAAAAACGCATCAGTGGCATACCTGTTGTGGATGATGGCAGTAAATTAGTGGGAATTATTTCAGAAACAGACCTAATGTGGCAAGAAACCGGCGTAACTCCCCCAGCCTACATTATGTTTCTTGATAGCGTCATTTACCTACAAAATCCAGCCACCTACGAACGCGAATTACACAAAGTTTTAGGGCAAACCGTAGGTGAAGTCATGAGTAAAAATCCCATAGCTATTTCCCCAGAACAAACCGTCAAGCAAGCAGCCCAACTCATGCAAGAGCGCAATGTTCACCGCTTACCCGTAATTAACAGCGCGAATCAAGTAGTTGGTATACTTACCCGTGGTGATATTGTCCGGGCAATGGCAGCCAGTTAAGATTAGTCTTGAAAAAAATTTTCCCAGAAAAACAAATGACTACTACCCCACAGTCCGTCCAACAAATGCTTAGTTCTCCCAATTTAGGCGATCGCTTGCGTGCCGTCAATCAAGCCCGTGATTTAGAACCAGCAAAAGCCTTTGAAATCATCCAAATAGCCATGAGCGATACTAACTCGCGAGTGAGATACTCAGCAGTAAGTCAAATGGACACCCTAGGAAACCAGAATTTAGAATTATCTTTAGATTTATTGCGTGGTCTACTCCATGACCCCGAACCAGATGTCCAAGCCGCAGCAGCCGATTGTTTAGGCGCTCTAAAGCTGCATGATGCCTTTGAAGACCTACAGCAACTCTACCACCAAACCCCAGAATGGCTAGTAAAATTCAGCATTATTGCCACATTAGGCGAGTTAGGCGATCCGCGAGCATTTGAACTACTCAAACAAGCACTGTTTTCAGAACATGAATTAGTGCAAACAGCAGCCATTAGTTCCCTCGGTGAGTTAGGAGATATACAAGCAATTCCCCTACTAGCGCCCTTCGCCAGCAACCCTGACTGGCAAATCCGTTATAGAGTTGCTCAAGCCTTAACTCGTTTAGGTGGTGCAGAAGCCCAAACTATTTTAGTAACTCTCTCCCAAGACCAAGTAGAAGCGGTAGCCCATGAAGCTAAAAAATCTTTAGCCTAAACCTAAATTAACCTCCATAAACTTGAGGCCAAGTCGTCACCACAAAAACCACCACCGCAGCAATAGCCAACACCCCTTGAATCAAATTGCCAATCAGAGAACCGACTATAATTCCTACACCAGCCTTAATTGCCAACCATAATTGACGGCGATAAATAAATTCACCAATAATTGCTCCCAACAGAGGTCCTAGTAAAATACCTAACAAAGGACCTCCAAAAGGCAAAGTCGGTAGTAAACCAACAAACCCCAGTATCAACCCCACCATTGCCCCTATTTGCCCCCACTTGCTAGCACCAGCTTTTTTTGCACCCAAGTAGCCAGCTAAAAAATCAACCCCAATACTGAGAATTAAAACTATAATTGTCACCGTCAGTGGTATTTTAATCGCCGCCAAGGAACCACCCAAAACACCCCAAATAATAATAGAAATTAAAATCAAGCTGCTTCCAGGAAGCCCAGGAACCACTGAACCAATGATTCCCACCACCATAATCATGATTAATAGCCAATAAATAACTTGCATAATTGGTAATTTTTAACCTGCTTCAGAGATTTGCTCTTTTACCCAACTGCGAAAAGCACCCTTAGCTGCCATTTCCCCAATTTGCCGGCTTTCTTCTATAAATCTGGGAATTTCCCTCACCCCTATCGGTGCAAACGTAGGGCTAAACTCAACTTCTGAGTATTGATTGTTTGATAGAGTGTAAATTCGTAAAACAGTACCGTCGTATCTCCAAAACTCAGGGATACCCATAGCAGCATAAAGAGACAATTTATCTATTTTCGGTCGGGAATAATCTATCTCTAATACAATATCTGGTGGTGGATCTTGATTTAAATCAATATTTTCTTTACTTCTGACAATCAATTCATTGTGAATGTAATAACTGCTATCTGGTTCCGCCCCTTTCTCCACATCATCCCGGCTCAAGGTCAATGAACCTGTTGTTTTTACTTCTAAGCTCAACTCCTCACATAACAGGAGAATAAAACCTTCAATCAGCCGGTTTGAGTTCTCATGCAGCATGAGTGGAGTCATGATTTCTACCATACCATTGTCGTAAGCTAATCGAGATTGGCGTGTATTACCCATATCCGTCAGCATGGCTTTGAAAGTCCGCCAGCTAATCTTCTTCAGCAAAGTTCTTGTTTCAGGGAGTAATACTGTTGTCAGCATTTAAGTAATTAAAATAACATTTTATTTCAATGTTACTGCTAATTTATCAGCAATTCCAGCAATCCAATTTTCATCTTGTTTCGTGTAACTGCGGGGCGCATTAGCCCCTAAAATCAAAACCCCTTGATCACCAATCGGTTGACAAATTACACCTTGGGTATTCTCCGGTAAGTAATCAAATTCAATTCTGCCTGGATATACCTTTAAAGCAACCAAATAAACCGGCTTTTGTGTTTCCAATACTCGTTTTAAGATCGGACCCGCCACAACTTCCGACTTAGCACCGAGAATACCGCGACGCAACAAAACTTGACCCTGATAATATACTACCAGCGATCGCGTTACCGTATTAGTCAATAATAAACGGGATGCCCAGGCTAATTCTGTTTTAACAGCTTCCGGCAAATCTGCCGCCAGTTCAAAACCTTCCTTACCAATTAATTCTACAGTATCAGGCGATCGCGGCTGTACTTGCTGCCAAATTAAACCCGTTAAAATCAACACCGCGCTCAAAATTACCCCTACCACATCCCCCCGCGCTTGTGACTCCGTTAATTCTGGAGTCAGCAAACGATTAATCAGCAACAAAACAGCCCCCAACCCGCCAACAGCCAAGGGTAAACGCCTTACAATTACATTGGGATCAGATTTAGCCATTAGCCGTTAGTCATTGGTCATTGGTCATGTCCGCCTATTCTTCACCGGGTTCAATTATCCTTTGAAATAAATAACCAGTACCCCTAGCTGTGAGAATTAACTCCGGGTTACTAGGATCATCTTCCAACTTCGCCCGCAGCCGAGAAATATGTACATCTACCACACGGGTATCTACATGACGTTCTGGTGTATAACCCCATACTTCTTGCAAAATTTCCGAACGGGAAAAAGCCTCTCCAGAACGGCTAACCAGCAACTCCAGAAGGCTAAACTCCATTCCTGTCAAGCGAATACGTTCATCACCCTTATAAACTTGCCGTTTATTGGTATCTATTTTAATATTACCAACATGAATCACCCCAGAGCTAGGAATCCCCGAAGCTCCGGTTTTGTCCACTCGTCGTAACACCGAGCGAATCCGTGCTTCTAACTCCTTAGGGGAAAAAGGTTTCACCACATAATCATCAGCACCCAACTCTAACCCAGTGATGCGATCGGCAACGTCCCCCAAGGCTGTTAGCATAATGATCGGGACATCGGACTCCTTACGCAATTCTTGACACACACCGTAGCCATCCAGCTTTGGCATCATCACATCTAACACCACTAAATCAGGTTCAGCCTTGCGAAAAGTTTCTAAAGCTTCCTCCCCGTCTCCAGCCGTTACCACATCGTAGCCAATCATGGAAAGGCGCGTTTCCAAAATCCGGCGAATGCTGGCTTCGTCGTCTACCACCAGGATTTTTTCTTTATGGCTTTCCAAGTTTCTCAACGCTCCCTAACTAAATTTTCTCATTATGATTTTTTATTACCATAATATTAAGATATCATTCCTTCCATTGATTGAGAAAAACCCGGATCTTTTACTATTCTTTGATGCTCAGTTTAGCTGAAAGATTTTTTCATAACTTTTTAAGAATGTCAAAGCCAAAAACCTCCTTCATTTGTAACCAATGTGGATCAGAATCTTCTCAATGGTTTGGCAAGTGTCCCACCTGCGGTACTTACAACTCCCTAGAAGAGCAAATTTGTATCCAATCCTCAGTAGACATACCTTCCAGAGGAGGAATTAGCAACTGGCAAAACAATCAAAATAACGACAAATCCCCTCTAAAACCAGCAAAACCACGCTCTTCCCTCACCTTTGATCAAATCAGCGATCGCCAAATCGCCCGTTGGGAGTCTGGTTACTCTGAACTAGACCGGGTACTAGGCGGAGGAATTGTTCCTGGTTCCATGGTTCTCATTGGTGGTGATCCCGGTATTGGTAAATCTACCTTACTACTACAAGTTTCCAGTCAACTGGCCAAAAAATACCGCATTCTCTACATCACCGGCGAAGAATCAGGACAACAAGTCAAATTGCGAGCTTCCCGCTTGGGAGTGTCAAAAATTCCTGAGCTACCCACCCAGGAAAATCAGGAAAAGGAACAAAATAACAGCATAGCCCCAGAAAGCGAAGAGAGTAAAAATGCCGATCTGTATGTATTGCCAGAAACAGATTTAGAAGAGATTTTGCGAGAGATAGACTCCCTCAGACCCAACTTAGCAGTAATTGATAGTATTCAAACAGTATTCTTTCCCGCCCTAACATCCGCACCAGGTTCAGTCGCCCAAGTCAGGGAATGTACCGCAGCACTCATGAAAGTAGCCAAGCATGAAGATATTACCATGTTAATCGTCGGACACGTCACCAAAGAAGGAGCCATCGCCGGACCAAAAGTTTTAGAACACCTAGTAGACACAGTACTATACTTTGAGGGCGATCGCTTTGCCTCCCATCGGTTATTAAGAACAGTTAAAAACCGTTTTGGCGCAACTCACGAAATCGGTATCTTTGAAATGATCGAACATGGACTACAAGAAGTGTCCAACCCTTCAGAGCTATTTTTAGGTAACCGTGATGATCCAGCCCCAGGAACAGCAATTGTCGTAGCTTGCGAAGGTACTCGCCCCATCGTCGTCGAATTACAAGCCTTAGTTAGTCCCACCAGTTACCCCTCACCCCGACGCGCCGGCACAGGGATAGACTATAATCGTCTCGTGCAAATTCTCGCCGTCCTGGAAAAACGGGTAGGGATTCCCATGTCTAAACTAGATTCTTACGTAGCCTCCGCCGGTGGCTTGAATGTAGCAGAACCAGCAGTAGACCTAGGAGTCGCCATCGCCATCGTCGCTAGTTTTCGCGATCGCATAGTTGATCCCAGTACAGTATTAATCGGTGAAGTCGGCCTAGGGGGACAAGTGCGCTCAGTATCCCAAATGGAACTGCGACTAAAAGAAGCCGCCAAACTGGGATTTAAACGAGCCATCGTTCCCAAAGGGCAAAAATACTCAGACCATAACATAGAAATATTACCAGTCTCCAAAGTCATAGATGCCATTATTGCCGCCATCCCACACCAAACCCTAGAAGCCAGGGATTTAGAGCTAGGTGAAGACGAAACCGAATAAAATATAATCAAACTACCGTTTTTACCTATCGTGTGGAATCCAGGAAAGCAACTATTTGGTGGGCGCTACATCATCGATAAATACTTAGGTGAAGGTGGAATTGGTATTACCTACCTAGCCAGAAATCAACAAGGTAAACTCCTGGTAATTAAAACCCTGCGAGAAGAAATACTCAATAATCAGGCTTGGATCACAGATCAAAATAGACTCAAGCAAAACTTCAAAGAAGAAGCATTACGCCTAGCCTTATGTCGCCATCCCCACATTGTAGAAATCGAAAACGTCTTCCATCACAACCACTTACCCTGTATGGCGATGGAATATATCCAAGGGGAAGATTTAAGCAGGCGGATCAATCAAACAGGAGCATTACCAGAAGCAGAAGCCCTGAAATATATTCAACAAATTGGTAGTGCTTTAACCTTGGTTCATGAAAAAGGCCTACTGCATCGGGACTTAAAACCAAGTAACATCATGATGCGCGCAGGTAAAGCCGAAGCCGTACTCATTGATTTTGGCATTGCTAGACAATTTATTCCCGGCGCAATCTTACAACACACAGAAAGTCTTACCCCCGGTTATGCACCCCCAGAACAATATCTACCCATAGAAGAACGAGGAGAATATATTGATGTTTACGCCCTAGCCGCCACATTATATTCCTTGCTAACCGGCGAATTACCCATGTCAGCACCAGTCAGACTGCAAAACTTTACCCTACCATCACCCAAAAGTTTAAATCCCAGTATTACCGACAGGGTGAATGAAGCAATTATAGAGGGAATGGCACTAAATTACAAACTTCGTCCCCAAACCGTGCAGCAGTGGCTGGATTTATTAAATAGGGAAATCATCTCACCAACACAGCCAGAAACACCTCATCCCCATACACCCCCACATTGGCAATGTGTACGCATCATCCCCGGTAATTCCGGAATAGTAGCCTTTAGCCCCAAAGAACATATACTAGCAAGTGTAGCTGGTAGCGCCATTCACCTATTATCAGCCACTACAGGTCAACTTATCCGCACCCTCATCAGTCACTCTGCATCAGTTAATTCCCTAGCCTTTAGTAGTGATGGACAAATCCTAGCCAGTCGCAGTAATGATAACACCATCAAACTGTGGTCAGTAGCCACAGGCAGAGAAATTCGCACCCTCACCTGTCATTCCCAATCAATCAACTCCCTAGCCTTTAGTAATGATGGACGAATCCTAGCCAGTGGTAATTGGGAAAGTATTAAATTATGGGACCTAGCAACAGGTAGAGAAATTTACACCCTGATCAGCCATTCTCAAACCGTTAACTCCCTAGCCTTCAGTACTGATGGGCGAATCCTCGCTAGTGGTCATCATAACCACACCATCACCCTATGGGATTTGCTCACAGGTAGAGAAATTTACACCCTCATCAGTCATTCTCAACCCGTTAACTCCGTCGCCTTTAGCACTGATGGGCGAATCCTAGCCAGTGGTAGCTCGGATAACACCATTAAATTATGGGACGTAGCAACAGGTAGAGAAATCTACACCCTCATCAGTCATTCTGAATCAATTAACTCCGTCGCCTTTAGCACTGATGGGCGAATCCTAGCCAGTGGTAGCTCAGATAACACCATTAAATTATGGGACGTAGCAACAGGTAGAGAAATCTACACCCTCATCGGTCATTCTGAATCAATTAACTCCCTAGCCTTCAGTAGTGATGGGCAAATCCTAGCTAGTGGTAGTCATGATTACACCATCAAACTATGGCAGGTGAACACAGGTAAAGCAATTAACACCTTCACCGCTTGTTACCCTAAATCTGTAGCCTTCAGTAGTGATGGGCAAATCCTAGCTAGTGGTATTTATGACCACACCATCAAACTGTGGGATGTCACCACCGGGAAAGAAATTCACACCCTTTCAGGTCATTCTAACTGGGTTCACTCCCTAGCTTTCAGTGATGACAGACAGATTCTGGCCAGTACTAGCTATGACCACACCATCAAACTGTGGGATGTCACCACCGGGAAAGCAATTCACACCCTCTCCGGTCACTCTAAATCAGTAAAATCTGTAGCCTTCAGTGGAGACGGCCAAGTTTTAGTTAGTGCTAGTCCTGACAAAACTATTAAACTCTGGTCAGTAACCACCGGGAAAGAAATTCGCACCCTGACTCGACATTTTGGCTGGGTTCATTCAGTAGCCTTTAGTGGTAATGGGCAAATTCTCGCTAGTGGTATTAGAGACAACACCATCAAACTCTCGGATATCACCACCGGGAAAGAAATTCGCACCCTCATAGGTCATTCTAACTGGGTTTATTCAATAGCCTTTAGTGGTGATGGGCAGATTCTCGCTAGTGGTAGTTTGGACAGAACTATCAAATTATGGGAAGTAGCAACAGGGCGAGAAATTCGCACCCTCATAGGTCATTCTCAATCTGTTAATTCTCTAGCCTTCAGTGGTGATGGGCGCATTCTCGCTAGTGCTAGTCATGACCACACAGTCAAATTATGGGAAGTAGCAACAGGACGAGAAATTTGCACCCTCAATCACTTTGACTCAGTTAATTCCGTCATCTTTAGCCCCAACGGAGATTGGCTAGTAGCCGGAGATGATAGCGGTAATATCAAAATTTGGCGATTAACTTCCCCAATGCTGTAGCTAACTGAGTTACAGTTTAATCACCAACCACAAAGGCACAGGAGTTTGACATTTAAAAAAAAAAAATTAAAAATAATTAACAAATATTAATTAATGTAACATTTCTTAAACACGTGAGACACAAACGAAAATCACCAAAACCCCAAAACCTAGTATTTGAGAGATTGATGGCAATCATTGCCACCCTTAATTTATGCTTAGTGTTGTTTGATTGGACTTACGTACCTTGGCGAGATTTCTATTTACGGAATTTTCCCCTCATCAGCCACATTTATGACCCCATTAAGGGAATTGAACACCATAGAGAAACTCAAAATTATTTGAATCAAGTAGACGCACTCCAACAACAGATTAGTCAAACAGGTTTAACGTCATCAGAGGTTAAAACCAAATTAAAAGAACTTGACCGTCTCAGCGCGGAAATGATAGACTCTAATCCATTTGCAGCAGCAAATAAGAGTGGTAACTTTGAAAAAGCCAAAAATCGGATGCGCGACCACATAGGTAAAGAGTCCGCAAAACAGTCTTTTGCTCAATTTTGGAGTCAAGAATATTTATCTCAACAGGGGTGGAACCAAGAAATTAATTTTTTTAACAGGCAAATTCGTCCTTTAATCGCCACCAACTACTTTCGCAGCATCGGAGAAAATGGCGAATTACTGGATAATTTTTGGCTGTTAGACCTACCATTTGTATTATTATTTAGCGTAGAGTTACTGGCGCGTTGCTTTATATTACGCAGTCGTCATCCTAGTTTTACCTGGGTCAATGCCATATTGTGGCGCTGGTACGACCTATTTCTACTGCTACCTTTTGTGCGATGGTTACGCATCCTACCCGTCATGATTCGCCTACACCAAGCCCAGTTATTAAACCTGCAACCGTTACAGCAACAAATAAATCAATCAATACTAGCTAATTTTGCCGAAGACCTCACAGAAATAGTCGTAGTCAGAGTAATTAACCAAATTCAGGGTTCCATTCGCCGCGGTGACTTCACCACCTGGCTCAAGCCAAAACAAAACTTGCGACCATACATAGACATTAATAATATCAATGAAGTAGAAGCGATCGCAGGTATTTTGGTGCAAACATTAGTTTATCAAGTGTTGCCCCAAATTCAACCCGAAATAACCGCCATTTTGCGCCACAATATTGCTAACACCATCAGTCAAGTCCCCGTTTACCGTAACCTGCACCATATTCCAGGGTTGGGAGATATGCAAAACCAACTCAGCCAACAACTAGCCAATCAAATCACCACCAACCTTTACAGCGCCGTCACCGCGGCCATGGAAGATCCCCTAGGAGCAAAACTTTCCAGTCAACTAGCAGAAAAATTCACCCAAGCCCTAGGGGAAGAAATACAGCAAAAACACGTACTGGCAGAAATACAAAGCTTAATGTTCGACTTTCTCGAAGAAGTCAAGCTCAACTATGTGCAACGCCTCTCCCAAGAAGACATAGACCAGATTATAGAGCAGACCAGACAAATCAGAACACAAACATCCGTCCAGCCCTTGGTAAATAAAACCACTGTTCTCCCACTCAAAAACGAAAATTAGCTAAACACGAGATAGATTAACGAAATGAAAAGAACAACGGCAGAAAATATCCACTAACCACTCATCACCAATGACTATTGACTATTGATTATTAAAGAAATGCGCTAAACTCAGAGTAGAGACGAACCATGATTGATTCGTCATCAGACTTCTTGGAAGATATCCCTATCGCAGGAAGTGGGTCGATGCCCACTTTTTTTATTGAAATTTCCCATGACTCATCCGTTAATTCCACAAATTATTGATTTAGCAACACCAGTAGCAGCAGAACTGGGCTTGGAAGTTGTTGGCATAGTATTTCACACCAACCAGCGTCCACCAGTATTACGGGTAGACATTCGCAATTCCCAGCAGGACACTGGACTGAATGATTGTGAGCGGATGAGTCGCGCCTTAGAAACTTCCTTAGATGCGGCAGAGATCATTCCAGATACCTACGTCTTGGAAGTATCTAGTCCAGGAATTTCACGGCAATTAGTCACAGACAGAGAATTTATTTCCTTTAAAGGATTTCCTGTGAGCATCTCCACCTCCCAACCCTACGAAGGACAGCAAGAGTGGACTGGTCAGTTGATTCGCCGGGACGAAACCAATGTTTACTTAAACCAAAAAGGTCGCGTTATCGAAATTCCCCGCACCCTCATCGCCAGGGTGCAGCTAGATGAGCGCCGCTAGACCAGGAACCAAAGGCCAAAGGCTAGAGACTGGAAACTAAGAGCTAGGGAGTAGAGTCTAACTTTCCTCTAATCCCTCATCTTTAATGCCCAATTGATCACTCAGAACACCCTTGTACAAACCAGTCGCTAGTCGCTACAACAAAGGAACCCCAGCAACCTGTTGGCGCATCAATCAGGTCTCTACTTTGCCTGATGGCTATTTTTTAGACCATAATTTTAAAGGAGATTACTTATGTCAATGGTTAGTTTACCAGGATTAAAAGAACTAATTGAAAATATAAGTCGTGAGCGCAATTTGCCACGTTTAGCAGTTCAATCAGCCATTAGAGAAGCATTACTTAAAGGTTACGAACGCTTTCGTCGCGCCCAAAACTTAGAAAAAAAACACTTTGATGAAGAATATTTTGATAATTTTGAGGTAGAACTTGACATCGAAGCAGAAGGATTCCGCGTTCTTTCCACTAAAGGCATTGTGGAAGCAGTGGATAACTCCGATCATCAAATTTCCTTAGATGAAGTACAACAAGTAGCCCCCGAAGCACAGTTAGGAGATTCCGTAGTCTTGGATGTAACGCCAGATCAAAGTGACTTCGGTCGCATGGCAGCAATGCAAACCAAGCAAGTACTGGCGCAGAAACTCCGGGATCAACAACGGCAAATGGTACAAGAAGAGTTCCAAGACCTAGAAGGAACCGTTTTGCAAGCCAGAGTTTTGCGATTTGAGAGACAATCAGTAATTTTGGCAGTAACCAGTGGTTTTGGGCAGCCAGAAGTCGAAGCTGAATTACCCAAGCGAGAACAACTACCTAACGACAATTATCGCGCAAATGCCACCTTTAAGGTATATCTCAAAAAAGTTTCCCAGGGGCAACAACGGGGCCCCCAGTTGCAAGTGTCTCGCGCTGACGCAGGCTTAGTAGTTTATCTATTTGCCAACGAAGTCCCGGAAATTGAAGATGAAGTAGTGCGAATTGTAGCCGTAGCACGAGAAGCTAATCCCCCTTCCCGTCATGTAGGACCGAGAACTAAAATTGCTGTTGATACCTTAGATCGTGATGTAGACCCAGTAGGGGCCTGTATTGGTGCCAGAGGATCCCGGATTCAAGTAGTAGTCAACGAATTACGCGGCGAAAAAATAGATGTAATTCGTTGGTCTCCAGATCCATCTACATATATCGCTAACGCCTTGAGTCCCGCCCGCGTCGATGAAGTCCGCCTCATGGACCCAGAAACCAGGCAAACCCATGTACTAGTGGCAGAAGATCAACTCAGTTTAGCTATTGGTAAAGAAGGGCAAAATGTCCGTTTAGCAGCTCGCTTAACAGGTTGGAAAATCGACATTAAAGACAAAGCTAAGTACGACTATGTAGGAGAAGATACTAAATTTGCTGCCGCCAGGGCTAATCATGGACTAGAGGAAGATGATCCAGAAGTCAAGAGGCTAGATGATGAAAATCAAGAAAAACTAAAAGAGGAAGAATTTTTGCAGACCAGTGAGCAAGATTAATTTATTAGTCTGGTGACTACTCTTGTGGAGTTCTGCTACCATTGACAACATTACAAGTCTTAACGATTACCAGGAATTAACTTTATTTTCACCATTGCTCACCTGTAGTCAAAAAAGACCAATGAAACCCAATTATCGGCGTTGTATTAGTTGTCGCCAAGTAGGCTTGAAACAAGACTTTTGGAGGATAGTCCGCGTCTTTCCATCAGGAAAGGTACAATTAGATCAGGGCATGGGGCGTTCTGCCTACATTTGCCCACAAACCGGTTGCCTGCAAGCAGCTCAGAAAAAAAATCGACTAGGGCGATCGCTACAAGCATCAGTGCCAGAAGCACTGTATCAAACACTGTGGCAGCGTCTAGCCCAAACCAATCCCCAAAATCAAAATTAACATCAGGTGAAAAAAAGTTCTGGCGGTAATCCCCAGAGTACTTGTGCTAAAAGCCGACTCTGCAATTAATGGGGTAAATGCCAAAATAGTAAATGGGTGTAGCAAGCTGCAACTTTTTACTACAAAAGTAGCAGAACAATACTCCCAACCAGTTTTACTAGATTGTGTTGTGGAAAACTCAGAATCAGCAAAACAAACAAGTAAAGAATGGCAACCTGGTAGCGATCAAGCGCACCTTGGCATTAACCATCATTTCCGGTGGAAATGCCAGAGTTAAACCAAAACATCTCTCTTTCCTGATTGGAGGCACCGGCAAAATCACCAAGGGCAACCAAAAAACAGTAATCCAAGGATGGAGATGTCCAAAACCAGGCAACCATCCGCCAAAAAACTGTAAATTAAAGGGGAAGAGTGGATGAACAACAGTAAAGTTAGAATCTACGAATTATCAAAGGAATTGAATTTGGATAACAAAGAGCTATTAGCAATTTGCGACCAGCTCAACATTGCGGTCAAAAGCCATAGCAGCACAATCTCAGAATCTGAAGCAGAACGCATCCGCACCACTGCCGAAAAACTGGCAGCCACCAATGGGATGCACAAAAAGCAACAAGGTACATCAAGCCATAAACTAAATTCATCACCAACCGGATCTCGCAACCGACTAACCCCACCACACAAACAGCAAATTTTGGAAATTGTTAAACCCAAAGCCCCAGAAGCCCCAGTTGCTAATCATAGCCAACCTGCTTCTTCCGCAGTTAATTCTCCTTCACCACCACAGCAACTTCATACACAAGTCTCACCCATGAAGCCGACGGCACCAATTCGACCTGTACCCCGGAATCAATCTGAGACCTCACCAGAACCTGCAAATAAACAAGCAGATAAAGTTTCTAAGACAGAGGCATCGGAAACAAGAGTAACCGGAAAACCTGAAAAACCGGTTTCAGCCAAACCAAAAACAGAAAAACCGCAAAAACCCAATCTGGCGGGCCCACCTGCTAGACCCTCTGCGGCTACTTCTCCCGCGGATGCTGACCAGTCTACTACAAGAGAGAAACCGGTACTCAAACGAGATCGAGATCAAGCCAAGCACAAGGTTGTGAAGCCAACCACCAAGGAAGGCCCACAACCTCCAGTGGCAAAACAAGCCCGTCCTACCCCATCTCCAGTAAAATCGGAGTCAAAAGGAAGAAGACCAGGCGCACCAACACCAGCAGCAGAGGGAGCAAAACCCAGGAGACCAGTACGTCCCTCAGAACCAGTAGCGGCCATGCCACTTGCCACCCCGCCTAAACCAATGTTAGGCGCACCAGCAAAAGGAAACATAGAGGACAATGATGAAGTCCCAGCCGAACTACTGGATTTGAAACGCCCCATCCCACCGCGTTTAGCTAAAGGTGGTAAAAAGCGTCAAGAAGAAGAAATCATTGACGAAATCAAAGAAAAGCCCGGCAAATTAGGAATTAAAGGTAAGCGGGTCAAACCAATTGTTGAAGATGACTTTGAAGATGACGATTTACTGGACGAGGACGATGAAAACTCCCCAGACACCCTCCAAGTCAGTCTTTCTATCGCCCGTCCTCCTAAACCAAAAGCAGCTAGACCCGCACAGTCACCAACCGCAGCTATTAGCAGCCCAACTACCAGAGCTAAAAAATCCTTTGCTCGCCGCGACCATAACCGTCGCCAAGAAGTAGAGACTAAACCTGAGCGCCCAGAAAAATTACTGCTCACAGGGGAACCAATGACAGTCCAAGAACTGGCAGATGCTTTAGCTGTCGCCGATACGGAAATTGTAAAAATCCTCTTCCTCAAAGGCATGGCGGTGAGTATCACCCAGAATTTGGATTTCCCCACAATTACTTTGGTAGCTAAAGAGCTAGAAGTACCAGTGGAAACTGCCGAACCAGAAGCAGAAGCCCGGAAAGTCACAGAAATGCTGGATGTAGAAGATTTAGAATCACTCCAGCGCCGTCCCCCAGTAGTGACAATCATGGGTCATGTGGACCACGGTAAAACAACTCTGCTCGATTCAATTCGCAAAACCAAAGTAGCCTCTGGTGAAGCTGGTGGCATTACCCAGCACATTGGTGCATACCATGTAGATGTGCAACATGAAGGAAAAACCCAGCAGATAGTTTTCTTAGATACCCCCGGACACGAAGCGTTTACAGCCATGCGGGCACGGGGAACAAGGGTTACTGACATTGCCGTTTTGGTAGTGGCCGCTGATGACGGCGTTCGCCCTCAAACCATAGAAGCTATTAGCCACGCTCAAGCAGCCGAAGTGCCGATTATTGTAGCTATCAACAAAATTGATAAGGAAGGGGCACAACCAGAGCGCGTTAAACAAGAACTGACTAAGTATGGTCTCACCTCAGAAGAATGGGGCGGTGAAACTATCATGGTTCCCGTCAGTGCCATCAAAGGCGAAAACTTGGATACCCTCTTAGATATGATTCTGCTGGTATCAGAAGTAGCAGAATTATCTGCTAACCCAGATCGCTCTGCTAAAGGAACAGTCATTGAGGCACATCTGGATAAAGCTAAAGGCGCAGTTGCTACTCTGCTAATTCAGAATGGCACCTTGCGAGTGGGGGATATGTTGGTAGCAGGCTCGGCATTTGGTAAAGTGCGGGCTATGGTGGATGACCAAGGCAGAAGAGTAGATGTTGCTAGTCCCTCCTTCGCTGTCGAGGTACTCGGTTTAAGTGATGTGCCAGGCGCAGGCGATGAATTTGAAGTCTTCACCAACGAAAAAGAAGCCAGAGCGCTGGCAGGCGATCGCGCCGACAAACAACGTCTATCCCGCCTACTACAAGGACGTGTTACTCTGACAACTCTCTCGGCTCAAGCACAAGAAGGCGAGTTGAAAGAACTAAACTTGATCCTCAAGGCAGATGTACAAGGTTCTGTGGAAGCCATTGTGGGATCTCTCCGACAAATTCCTCAAAACGAAGTACAAATTAGGATGTTATTGGCTAGTGCTGGGGAAATAACAGAGACAGATATTGACCTCGCCGCAGCTAGTGGCGCTGTAATTATTGGCTTCAACACTACCTACGCCAGTGGCGCTAGACAAGCCGCCGACGAAGCGGGAGTAGATGTCAGGGAATACAATATCATCTACAAACTCTTGGAAGATATCCAAGGAGCCTTAGAAGGTCTTCTGGAACCAGAGTTAGTGGAAGAACCCCTGGGACAAACCGAAGTCCGGGCCGTCTTCCCCGTTGGTCGTGGAGCAGTTGCCGGCTGCTATGTACAATCGGGCAAACTGATTCGTAACTGTAAAGTCCGAGTCCGTCGCTCCGGTAAGGTCATCTACGAAGGCGTGCTTGATTCCCTCAAACGAATGAAAGAAGATGCGCGAGAAGTTAACTCCGGTTATGAATGCGGCATCAACATTGAGAAATTTCATGACTGGGTTGAAGGAGACACCATTGAAGCCTTCCAGATGGTAACTAAGCGTCGTACACTCACACTAACGAAATAGTGCTGGTTACTAATTGCCGGACCATCACCACAAAACCACAAATGATGAGTTTTGCGGCTTTTTCACCCAAAACTCATCACCCCACTCAACAGCAGTCATACCATTTCTTAATCAACTTCAGCCAAATATCTCTCTTGAGTTTTTTATCTCTCTCCCCTGCGGTTCCTTAGTTTAAACAGGTGTCCACCATTAACTCATTTTTAACAAACTTCTGTGGGTGTAACGGTATTTTAGTGACCAATCACACAGAATTGTTCAAATATAAAGATTATCTTGAGAAAAGATTAAGCAGCATTGAACTATTTTAAGCTTATGGGTTAATCAAACAATGATCTGGCTATTTTCAGACCAAGGAGAGATTAACCCAAACTCGGACAAACCCTTAAACTAGACCCTGTAAAGTCTTAATCCAATAGAAAACTGCCATAAATGTTAAAATTAAAACTGGAGGATAAAGTACTATGGTTCAAATTCCAGCCGCTAGCGATCGCCAATTTTCTGCTGACTCGGAAATTTGGTACGGTCTGAAATGCGCCATCGCCACAAGTTCAGGTTTTCAACGCTGGCAATTAGAACACTATAGCCAACTACAGGAACTTCACATAGAACAACAGGTGCAAATATATTTAAGAGAAACTTTAGAAACCTTAGCTTATTAAAAACTTAGCAAACCTACTTGTAAGCAGCAAAGTTGATGGTCAGCATTCTCCCAGCCCTTTCCGTCAACTCCTGTCCTCTCACTCCTAGCGGGCCGTTAACCTCACCAGCCCCTGCTGCTTAAAAAAATAATTATTTATGTTTTTTTGCGAAACTTAGCTGATTTGTTACCAGTCATCCGATATAGTTAACCATGGCTTGCATAGCTCTTAGCTACTATATTTGACCCGGGCTAACTAACCATAATTCAGCTAAACACCAACATAAAATGAAATATCGCAGTCTTCATATTTCCACAGATGCGCCACGCCATCTCTCAGCCAAAAATTTTCGCCTTTTGTTGAGCAGTCCCTGGAAATCTACCTTATCCCTGGGATTTCGACTCACAGCCTTGTTACTTCTATCTGGTGGTTTTATATTACCGAGTACTCAGGCCAATACTCCTGTTAGCCACCAAAAAGCAACAGCCTTGAATTTAATAGCACAAGTTCCCACATCTGCAACGGTAATTTACGTTAATCCACAAAACGGTGTAGATACCCCTGGTGTAGGTACTAGCGAAGCTACCCCTTATAAAACTATTACTTTTGCTCTCAAACAAGCTCAACCAGGTACAATTATTCAACTAGCACCGGGAACCTATAACAGCGAATCTGGAGAACAGTTTCCTCTGTTACTTAACCCAGGAGTCACCCTGCGGGGAAATGAATCTAGCAAAGGTCAGGGAGTCTTAATTACTGGTGGTGGTGCTTACATCAGTCGTACTTTTGCCAGCCAAAATATTGCCATCTTAGCAGGAGAAAATACTACCATCACAGGTTTAACTGTCACTAACCAAAATCAGCGTGGTACCGCAGTGTGGGTAGAATCTAGCAACCCAACCATTAAAAATAATACTTTTAATAACAGTGCCAGAGAGGGTGTTTTTGTTACAGGGACAAGTAAGCCCACAGTGGAAAATAACCTGTTTGCCCAAAACAAAGGTAACGGTATTTCCATAACTAAAAGCGCCCAAGGTGAAATTCGCAATAACTTGTTTCAAGATACAGGTTTTGGTCTAGCCATCGGTGGGACCTCCACACCTCTAGTTGAGTCTAACCAAATCATCCAAAACCAAGATGGTCTGTATATTTCAGAATCTGCCAAACCCATCATACGTAAGAATGTAATTCAAAACAACAAGCGAGATGGTATTGTTGCCACCGTCCAGGCTCAACCTGACCTTGGTACTAATGACAGTCCAGGTGGCAACCTGATTCGCGGTAACACTCGTTATGATCTAAATAATGCCGCATCTGGTACAATTTCCGCTATTGGCAACGATATTGATAAAAACCGCATTTCTGGAAAAGTAAATTTTGCAGCTGCTACCGTTGACCCCCCCAACCTCCCCACTGGTCAAAACACTTTTGCAGATGTACCAGAAGGTTATTGGGCAAAAGCTTATATAGAAGCCCTAGCACAGCAGAATATCATTGCGGGTTTTCCAGATGGTACTTTCAAACCTAATGACCCTGTAACTCGCGCTCAATTTGCTACCATTATCACCAAAGCTTTGACACCACTATTTAAACGTCAGGGTTTTAATTTTAAAGATGTGGCCAATAATTTCTGGGCTTACGACGCTATTCAATCTGCCTACCGCAGCACATTTCTGGCAGGTTATCCCGATGGTAGATTTCAACCACAGCAACAAATTCCTCGAGTACAAGCACTAGTTTCTTTAGCTAACGGTCTAGGTTTCACCGTTAATGATCAGAGTGTTCTCTCCGTGTACAGCGATAATAAGCAAATTCCTAATTACGCAATTCAACCCGTGGCGGCTGCAACTACCAAGCAATTAGTAATTAACTACCCCACCACCAGAGAACTCAACCCCAACCGTCCTGCAAGTAGAGCAGAAATTGCTGCCTTTGTTTACCAAGCACTAGTGAATGCCGGACGTGTGGAAGCAATTCCCTCTCCTTATTTGGTAAAAGTTCAGTAAATTTTCAGCTTTGACACCTTCTGGTTTGACATACTCACCGACCTTCTAGGTCGGTGATTCTTGACATTGCCTGCCCATCCGTTTAAAGTCTTGCCCATGCCCCATACCGACTACTTAAAACCCCCTTTGTCTCCACCAGGGGAGATGTCAAGAACGTTTATGCCCCTTTTGCTCTTTGCGCCACAGAACAATCATCAAAGCTAAAATGCCCAGTTGAAGAGCCAAATTAGGCAAAGTACCATTAACATCTCTTCCAGCCAAGACCTGAAAGAAGAAAATAAATGCACCAATCAAAGCAGAAGCACCAAAACCAACATAAATAAATTGCCGCAAACCACGATAGGGGGCTGCCATTTCCGCTTTCAGGCGGGCATACTGTTCAGAATTCAGACCAGTTTGACGATTTGGTTTTACCATAAGTAAATAATGCTATAATATCTCACTGTACACGCCGATGTGGCTCAGTGGTAGAGCAGCTGATTCGTAATCAGCAGGCCACGGGTTCAAATCCCGTCATCGGCTTATAAGGTTTATAAGACTTACAGGCATTTAGAGGCATAGCCATAAAACCCTATAACCTGAGTTTATACCATTTTTATAAAAAAGCAACATACTACGTAAAGTAATTTTGTTTAATACGTACATAAGTACTATAACAAGTTGATATAAATATGGCATAATAATATTAGAGGCTAGAACCCTTACTGTATAACAGTTACAGCGTTTTATAGGGAGGGTCAAACCTTATAAGCCTTATACAGTAAGGGTTGTAGAATTTTCTTAT
>NZ_JANQDH010000049.1 GCF_029891735.1 Chrysosporum bergii ANA360D | reverse complement strand
CATTAACAATGTATAATCTATTTTAACAGATTAATGTTAGCACAAAGCATGAAAGCTAGATATCAGTACAGATTTTACCCCACAGACCAACAGCAACAGAGTTTAGCTCGGTTGTATGGTTGTGTAAGAGTTGTCTGGAATGATGCGCTACATTTCTGCAAGCAATCTGAAAAGCTGCCAGGGTACAACAAACTCTCAGGGATGCTCACCCAAGCTAAAAAGACCGAAGAAAGAAAATGGCTATCTGATGTTTCTTCAGTGCCATTACAACAGTCTCTTAGGTATTTAGATACTGCTTACAAAAACTTTTTCAATTCCCTTAAAGGTAAGAGAAAAGGTAAAAAGGTGGGGATACCTAGATTTAAAAAGAAAACCAACTCACAATCAGCAGTGTTTACTAAGCAGGGGTTTTCGATAAAAGATGGAGTAGTGTATCTAGCCAAAATTGGGAATATCAAACCCATTTGGTCAAGAGACCTACCATCTCAACCTAGCTCAGTTACAGTGATTAAGGATTGTGCTAACCGTTATTTTCTTAGCTTCGTTGTAGAAGTTGAACCCAATATTACTGTGTCCAAAAACCAAAGCATAGGTATTGATTTGGGACTAAAGACTTTTGCCACAATGAGCAATGGAGAAAAAGTTTTAAGCCCTAGCTACTCAAAACATGACCGGAAGATTCGTAAGTGGCAGCGAAAATTAGCGCGTCAACAAAAAGATTCAAAAAGAAGAAACAATACTCGCATAAAGATAGCTAAATTACACAACCGTATCTCTGATACCAGAAAAGATTTTTTACATAAGCTATCAACCAAAATAGTTAACGATAACCAAGTAATTGTTTTGGAAGACTTGAATGTGTCAGGAATGCTCAAAAACCGGAGACTATCTAGGGCGATTAGCCTGCAGGGGTGGCGGCAATTCAGAACTTTTTGTGAGGTTAAATCTGAGAAACTTAAAAGGGATTTCCGAGTAATTGACAGATGGGAACCTACTAGCCAGATTTGCTCTGGCTGTGGGTATCGTTGGGGAAAGATTGACTTGTCTGTTCGCTCAGTGTTGTGTTTAAATTGCAATACTCTTGCAGACAGAGATGAGAATGCTGCTAAGAATATAGAAATGGTCGGCATGGGGCATCGGCACGACCTAAAATGGACAGCGAGTGACTGTAAGACTGTTTCGGCAGCGAGTTACTATGAATTGTCAAGAATCACCGACCTTCAAGGTCGGTGAGTATGTCAACGTATAATCTTAATTTACTAGCATGAGTAGGAAAAATAATGCCTTGTTACCAGGAACAACTACCCCATTACAAATTTCTCCCTTACCTACTTCCAGCTTAGGGGCTGATAGTCAACCCATCTATTTTTCCCTGGTAATTCCTACCTATCAAGAGCGGGAAAATATACAAAATATTGTCAAAATATTAACAGAAATACTCAATCAATTGCTCCCCGGACAATACGAACTAATTGTAGTTGATGATAATAGTCCTGACCGCACTTGGGAAGTAGCACAATCCTTAAGGTTAATATACCCACAGTTACGGGTAATGCGACGGGAACAAGAACGGGGGTTATCTTCAGCGGTAATTCGGGGATGGCAAGTAGCCCAGGGTAGTATTTTAGGAGTAATGGACGGAGACTTACAGCATCCACCGGGGATATTAATACAATTATTAACGGCAATTCAAGAGGGAGCAGATTTAGTAGTGGCGAGCCGTCATATCGAAGGAGGGGGGGTTAGTAGTTGGAATGTGATCAGGCGTTTTTTATCTCGTGGCGCTCAACTATTAGGATTAATTCTACTACCAGGAATACTAGGCAGAGTTTCTGACCCCATGAGTGGTTATTTTATAGTGCGCCGCTCCTGTATAGCAGGTGTGACACTTCATCCGGTTGGATACAAAATTTTGTTAGAGGTCATCGGGCGGGGAAATGTAGGCGAAATTGCTGAAGTTGGTTATGTATTTTGTGAGCGTCAAGAAGGTGCAAGTAAGGTGACATGGAAGCAATATGTAGAATACTTACACCACTTACTAAGCTTGCGATTGTCTACGGGAATGTTAGGACGAGTCAAGCAAAAAATCAATTTTCCCTTTGGTCGATTTCTGCGCTTTGGCTTAGTGGGATTAAGTGGGGTGTTGGTGGATATGGCTATACTGTATTTACTCAGCGATCCCACTACATTTGCTTTACCCCTCACTCGCAGTAAAATTATTGCTGGTGAAATTGCTATTTTTAATAATTTTTTCTGGAATGATACTTGGACTTTTGCTGATATTAGTAAAAAGCAGCAGGAGTTACATCAACGTTTTAAACGTCTTTTCAAGTTTAATTTAATTTGTCTGGCTGGGTTGGTGTTGAATGTTTTAGTATTGAACTTAGTATTTAACTTTTTGATTCCTAACCGTTATATTGCTAACCTAATTGCGATCGCTGTTGCTACTATTTGGAATTTCTGGGTAAATTTAAAACTGAGTTGGCGGGTAACTGATGTGAAGTAATCCATCCCGCCTTCGGTGAGTTACAAACTGTCAGGTTCAATACCTAACTCTCTTAGGCGTTGGGCTAAGAGCGCTGCTTTAGTTTCTGCTTCATCAGCCCTTTGACGTTCAGATTCAGCCCTTTGACGTTCAGATTCAGCCTTTTGACGTTCAGATTCAGCCCTTTGACGTTCAGCTTTTACCTGTTCAATTTCTGCTAAAGCTGCTTCTTCAGGAGTCGGTACTAATGTTCCTTCTTGCTCAAAATAACGTAATTGACCCTGGAAGATTCCTAAATATAACCCTAACTCTTGACTCCACAACCAACCCATTGCTGTGGGTGTGATGGGTTCATACTCACTTCCCACTAAATGAAATCCTGACAGTTCTAAACTATCAGGTGAGAACCAAAAATACTCAGGAGTCCGAAAGTGGTTTTGATATAGCTGTTTTTTTACCCCCCTATCTACGTTGGCTGTGGAGTTGGAAAGTAATTCAATAATTAAGTTGGGGTAAGTTCCATTTTCTTCCCACACTACCCAAGAAGTGCGGGGGCGTTTTTCGGTGTTTTTAACTAAAAAAAAGTCTGGTCCTCTGAACTCTCGGTTTTTTAACTGTTGCCGACTATAATAAATTGTCAGATTTGCTCCAATGAAGAAATTGTCTCTATCTCGCCACAACCACTCTAAGCAGGTGACTAATATTAGTAATTGGGTGTAGTGTAAGGAACTTTCCATTTCCGGTTCATCACTTAGTAACTCTCTGCAATCTGGCATTAATGCTTCTATCTGTTCTGCTGTGATGGCCATAGATTTGATTTGTAGTTGATTTCTAATTATATACTCAGGTATCTTGTCGGGGGTTAAATTTGTTTTTGAAAATATACAACTTCACCTGTAATCTGATATACTCTGAAAGTCAAAATAATTTTGGCAAATAAATATACCTAATATCCGTCAGCGCTCATGGATTTACTTAAAGCCTTAACCCAGGATTTTTTTCTACTGGGTAGCAATAAACATGGTCAAGCCAAACTCAAATTAAATAACTTATTAGTTCTATTATTGATGGTCGTAGCTATTTACTGTATTTTAACTTTTGCTTGGCCAAAAAGGTTTCTGCTTCCGGCTTGGTTTGGAGATGCAGTTTTTTGTGTCAACACACCCCAGAAGCTTTTAGCTCTGACATTTGATGATGGACCAGACCCAGTATACACAAGAGCTATTGCCCAAATACTTTTAGATTATCAAGCTAAGGGAACATTTTTTGTGTTAGGCAAGCACAGCGCCAATTATCCCAAAATTGTTCAATCTTTGCAAAAACAAGGTCATGAAATAGCTAACCATACCTGGAGCCATGATAATCTCAATGGTCAGTTTTATGATAGTATTTATCGGGAAATCTCAACAACAGATACTTTAATTCATCAATTAGGCTATTCAAACAATGTTTATTTTCGACCTCCTTTCGGTCGTGCGGGGCTGTTGGTAACTAATGTGTTGAAGGGGATGCACAAACCGATTATTTTTTGGGATGTTGATTTACAAGATTGGCGTGCTAAGTCTACTACAGAAATGATGAATATATTTACACAAAATTTCCATAATGGTTCCATCATACTTTTACATGATTCAGATGGTGTGGCCAGGGGAGGGGTATATGCTAGTCGCCACAATACTGTTAAAGTGGTGGAAGAAATTTTGAGTGCTTATATTCCCCAAGGATATGAATTTGTTACCATATCGGAGTTATTACAAAGAGGAACTGTGGTTAAAGTTAAAAATATGTGTGGAAAAAAATAAATACTAAAAATATAAAATGCTGGGTGGTGGGCTGTCTACCTCTAGCCTGAAAAAATTAAACCTCAAACTAAATGTATTTGCATAAATGTATTTGCATAATCGTTGGCGCTATATTGTTTCTGCTTCCTGGTTTCATCTTTTATTACTGCTGCTGTGGTTGATCATTGGTCTTGGCTTGCGTTTGACTAACTTAACCGCCAAGCCTCCCTGGACTGATGAGTTTTCTACTTTGGTGTTTAGTCTGGGAAATAGTTTTTTACAAGTACCGTTAGATAAAGTCATTACACCGGATGTTTTATTACAGCCACTACAACCTCAATCCACTGCTAAGATCCAAGATGTATGGCTGCACTTGAGTCAAGAAACTAACCACCCCCCCTTTTACTTTTTTCTCGGTCATTGGTGGATGCAGTTATTTCCTACATCAGCCGGTATGGTGTCTCTATGGGGGGCGCGATCGCTTGCGGCTATTTTTGGTGCAGTTTCTATTCCGGCTATTTATGCTTGGGGGTGGCTAACTTTTCGCTCTCGATTAGTGGGTCATTTGGCGGCTGCTATGATGGCCGTATCACCTTTTGGGATATTTCTCGCCCAGGAAGCGCGTCATTATACTTTAGCTATTTTGTGGGTAATTGCTTCTTTTGCTTGTTTGGTAGTGGCGGCGCGTCATATTCACTCTCAAACTCAATTACCTGTTTTTTTAGTAATTTCCTGGGTGGTGATTAATGCTTTAGGTATTGCTACTCATTATTTCTTTGCTCTGACTTTGTTAACAGAAGCATTAGTAATCATTTTTATAGTTTGGCATGAAAGCCGAACCACTGGGAAATTTTCTGTTTTGTTTTCCTCTTTTTTCCAGCGTATATATATAGTTGCTGCGGGTACTTTTGTGGCTGGTTTAGTTTGGCTACCAGTTTTTTTACAAAACAGCTATGGTAGTAAATTAACCGAGTGGATTCAGCAGCCACGGGTGGGTATTGCTTGGATTAGCCCAATTTTTCAGGCTTTCGCTGCTTGGTTGACAATGTTCTACTTATTACCAGTGGAAGCACCACAGGTAGGAATTGTGATTGCTTCCGGGTTGGTAATGCTGATTTTTTTCATTTGGGCATTACCAATACTCATTAAAGGGTGGAAGGTGCAACTACAGCGGGGAGAAAATCCTTTGATAACTCAAACAGTGGCTGGTTTAGTTGTGGCAGCAGTGGCTATATTCTTTATATTTACATACTTTCTCGGCATTGATCTGACTAGGGGCGCTCGCTACAACTTTGTTTATTTTCCCGCAGTTATAGTTTTATTAGGCGCAAGTCTCGCTGTGTGCTGGGATGATGTAAGTATAGGTAAATGGAAAATCACTGGGAAACAAGCAGTAATCCTGATGTGGGTAATGGGATTTTTTAGTGCTGTGACTGTTGTTTGCAACTTCGGTTATCAAAAATACTACCGTCCAGATTTATTTGTTGACCTGATTGAAAAAACATCCCCTGGTCAAGTACTGATTGCTACTACTCAAATCACTCATGTTCACATTGGGGAAATGATGGGAATAGCTAGGGAATTTAAAATGCAAAATTTACCTGGTTCATCTTTTTTGTTTCTTCTCGCCCATCAAGACCAAGACCCCAATACTTCCACTATAGCTTTAGATAGTACTTTAAAAAATTTACCCCGCCCCTTTGATTTATGGTTGGTTAATTTTCATGCTCCCATAGCCGAAGAGGTGAAAAAATGTGATGCAGAAACCGAAGAGTTACCAGCAATTAACGGCTATGTATATAAACTTTATCACTGCGATTAGTTACATACTTTTTGGTACACCCACAGATGATAAACCCGCGATCGCTCGCAGGTTTTGACAACGAATTAATTGATCAAAATCTAAAGTAGAATTTTTTTCTATATTAGCCATGTCCTCAATGGCAGATAATAAATACTCTGCGGCTTTGGTTTCTGAATAACCCCGGCGTTGAGCTATGCGTATCGCTGCTAAATCGGCGTTTAACTGTGATGAAGAGGATTTGTTATTGCGCCAAATCCGCACTAAAGCCATGGCGCTTAATCCCCCGGCGATGGCCACACCAACTACATCTGTATCGGCTGATTCTACTAGTCCCGCCAAAAGTCCCGCCACAACGACACCTTGATAAATATCAAATTTAAACCACTCCACCCCTGTTAACCAGCTTAACTTCTGCAACAGTAATAAATCCCGTTGCGGTTTGGTCAAGCGCAACCACAAATCAAAATTAATATATATTGGTCGCTCCCGATTCCAAGGTAAGGGAAAAGCAGCATCAATCACTTTTGGCTGTTCTGGCTTGCTGACAATTTTTATGTTCATGCGGCTAGAAGCGGGCATTATATCCAATAATCGGCGAATTTCAACCTTTGGTTCCATGGTAATAATTTGTGGTTCGTACCTGAAAATTACTGTATTAATGACATAATAATATTTAACTCCTTAACTACTAACTCAGAATTCATATTAAATGGATGCATTTGCTCCCATCCCACCCACATGGACAGGTGAAGCAGTCCACGCTTACAAGTTTTGCTGTCCTCGTTGTCACGCCAGTAGCTTGGAAGCAGTACAAGTTTGGCTGAATCGGCGATCGCCTGTAGTCACGGAAGACGGTCATCGCAAATGGCAAGAGTTTTATAATTGCCAATGTGGTTGTGTTTGGTGGGCGTGGAGTAGCGATCGACCACCAGCAGATCAAACTTTATCTTCTCAGCAAAATTAGGTTTTGTGTTTAGACCATTAATAAAAAGCCCACACTGAGGCGGGCTTTTTTTAACCTATTGCTAACACCAGTTTTAGAAACTGAAAGTAGTACGTAAAGTACCTACATAAATGGTCTCGTTAGTGTCCCTGTGTTCAGGGTTAAAGATCACCAATAAACCAGGAGTGACAAGGATGTTATCAGTTAGGCGGATCTTGTAGAGACCTTCTACGTGATAAGAGGTATTTGGTTCCGAGGCTACAGAACCGCCAGTTACTTTCGGGGGTTGTCCGAAGATTACACCGAGTACGTTTCCTTCTCTACCAAAGTCTTTGATACCTAAGCTAGCAGCCCAGTAAAAAACATCTGCATCAGGAGTACCAACTTCAGATTCTGCGGTGGTGTAACCAGCCCAACCACCAACTGTTAATTTAGAGCTAGGTTTGAAGGTAGCTTGAATACCATAGTTGTTCGATGAAGTCGCAACATTACCAAAAGGTCTCCCAGCAGTCGCAGACCCAGTACTCCCAAAAAGGTTTACACTACCACCCCTTTGATAAGTGCGGGCGTAGGTTAAACCTAGGTTTAAAGCCTTGCTGGGCTTGAAGGCCACCTGTCCAAAGATGGTACTGTTACCATCAAACAGTCCACTCTTATCGGCTGGATTATTGAATCCAGAGGGTACTAAATAAGCTGCACTCAAACTCAAAGCGCCTTTGGGATTGAGTTGTACAGTCAAACCTGCACCACCAGCACCTTGGCGATAGATGGGGCTAAAACGTCCGTAGCGAGAAAGAGCGCCGGATCCACTGCTCCTGAAGTCAGGGTTGAAGGAATCGACTCCATTCTCATAAACTTCTGCACCAGCAGCATCGATTTGGACGCGGATGGCATCACTGAGGTTAAAAGCGTAGTTAATTTTATCAATGGCAATATTGTTATTCTCATCACCATCAAACCCTAAACGGGTCATTCCGGTTCCTGTAACATTAAGACGAGGAGGAGGACCACTAGTACCACCATCAAATTGGGTTATGTTACCGGCATTCAAACGCACTTGCAGCTTGTCTTTGCCTGTAAAGCTGCTTTCTAAACTCAAACGAGCGCGGTTAGCGAAAATAACATTATCTTGGATATTACCACCACTTGTACCTGCTCTTTCATCCCCAAAAGCACCAGTTAGAGCAAAGATGGCTTCACCCTTTAACTTGGTAGTGGTAGAAAACTGATTCGCTTCTAATTCACCAGTACGAGCTTCTAAAGCATCTACACGACCGCGCAGGGTTGCCAATTCGGCAGAAAATTCTTCTTGCAAGCGCTGTAATGTAGCTAGGTCTTGTCTTGTAATTACATCGGCGGTTGCAGTAGCAATCAGTTCATTAACTCTGTCTAAGCAAGCGTTTAAACCAGCAGCGAATTCATAACGAGTTAAAGCACGGTTACCACGGAAGGTGGCGTTGGGATAACCAGCCACACAACCGTAACGCTCAACCAAGGATTGCAAAGCTTGAAACGCCCAGTCTGTAGGTTGTACGTCGGAAAACTGAGACACAGAGGTTACTTGACCAATGCTATTACCATCTTGAGACAATTGAGCAATGGTTGTTTGCTGATTAACCTCAACAGCTAAAGCACTGTTAGCAGCAAACAATGTAGCAGCAATGGCTGGACTAAGCTTGAGAGTATTCCAAAGTAGTTTTGTCATGTTTTTAGTTTCACTCACACCGAATCATTGAAGTCAGGAAAAAACTGTTGTTTTTTCAGCCGATTCACTTAAGTCTCCAGTTAGCAATATAGCAAAATTTAGCTCACCAGCACAAGTGAATCTTTATTTTTTTACACTATCACAATTCAGAACTAATTTCTTTGCCGAGAGAATAATAATTCGCCGCTTATACCGAAACAATGCTCCTTGGTGTTCAAATTCCGTTAGCATCCGTGTTACAGTGACACGGGTCATATTTAATACTTCTGCTAGTTCCTGATGAGTAATGTTATAGTCAATCAATTTACCCTGTGGTAGATCCCTGCCAAATTTTTCACTTAACCACAGCAAAAATTTACCCACACGTAAGGACATTGGTTTGAGATGTACAATGCTTAAAAGCTCTTGTGAATGTCTAATATGAGACAAAAATGCCTCAAGGTTTGTATACCAGAGGTGGCGGGGTATCATGCTGACCTTTACATCTGTCATACATTCAATTTGGTAGGGTTCAACCTTAGATAGTGAGTAGCCAATCACATCCCCATCGCCCCAATAACCAAGAGTAACAAATGTTTCATCATTAAAGGTTAAAGTGCGAACTACTCCTCGATCAATGCGCCAGAGTACATCATTCTGAGAGGGAATCAATTCTTTACGGTAAAATAATCTTTGCGTTAAATCCGCAGCACTACTATATGTATTTGATACTTTTAGTAATGACTTGGGTGCTAGATGTGTGGTAGACATTATGCAACTTTTGGTAGAAGTACAACCAGTGGTGCTGATGCCAATCAAAACTCTTGGACTACAGCATTGATAGACAAAATCTGGGATATTTATTGTCTGTAAATACTATAATTGAGCAAGGTTAAGAGAAGGTTATGATTAGGTTAAATTTAGGTTAAATACCAAAAGATGTAGAAACCCCAGCATCAAAAGTAGGCTGGGGTAGTTTATAAAAGTTGTCCAGTGACGATATATGCTACCCTTTGTCCAATGTTAGTGGCGTGATCCGCCATGCGTTCCAAAGAACGAATTGCTAGTCCTAGGAGTAAAATCGGCTCCACTACTCCGGGTACATCCCGTTGTTGGGCTAAGGTTTGATAAACACGGTCGTAGGCATTGTCCACAGCATCATCCAGTTGCTTTAAACCTCGTCCACCAACCTCATCCAAATCAGCTAAAGCTTTTAAGCTAGTTGCTAACATTGCTTGTGCATGGTGGGACATATTTTCAACTTCTGGTAAAGACTGATGAGGCGGATAAGGAAAGATTTTAATGGCAATATGAGCTAAATCCTCAGCATAATCGCCAATGCGCTCTAAGTCTCGCACCAACTGCATAAAAGCACTTAAAAAGCGCAAATCTTGAGCTGTAGGTGTTTGCAGCGTCATGATTGCTGTACAATCTAATTCTATTTGTCTATAAAAACGATCAATTTTCTGCTCTAATCGAGGGAGTTCGTCAACTGCGGTTAAATCACGGGCAAAGAGGGCTTGATGGCTAAGGCGAAAGGATTGTTCCACCAAAGCCCCCATGCGTAGCACGTCCCGTTCTAAGCGTCTAATGGCACGTGCTAGTTGAGTGTTTTTCGGGTTGGGGTTGTGATCATACAAGGCGGCTATCACACTTATAATCTTAAAGTTGAAGATATTATTAAATATAATCTTGGCTTCGGCAGTTTGCCATGACTTCAGGAAGTTGAAACTGCACCCAAGCCCCACCGGTTTTAGGATGGTTCATAGCTTGGATGGAACCACCATGGGCGAGAATAATTTGCCGGACAATGGACAAACCTAAACCATTACCCAAAATCGTCCCCAAGGTTTTATTCTCAGGAAAGGAGGAATGGGTCCTGGCTTTATCTCCTCTGTAAAATCGCTCAAAAACATAAGGTAAATCTGCTTCAGAAAAACCTAATCCGTAATCAATCAGATTTATTTCTAAAACCGAGCCTCCCCCATGGCCATTATGATTACCTTCTGCTGCTACGATTTTAGCTCGGATTTGGATGGAAGTACCAGGAGGACTGTATTTAATGCTGTTAGCCAGCAAATTGAGAAAAACTTGATAAATGCGGGCTGGATCTGCTTTAATCCATAAATTTTCAGGACCGGAATAGTCAAGTAACAAATGTTGCTTTTGCGTTAATGGTTCTAAGGTTTGCCAAGCCGATGCAATCAGCGATCGCAGTTCCAAAACTTCTAAATGCAGTTGCATAGTTGGGTTAGCTTCCATTTCCGTTAGTTCTAACCAGTTTTGTACCAAATTAATCAGGCGATCAACTTCCTGCATCAGCTGATTCGACCAACGATTTAAGGGCGGCTCTAAGCGGTTTTGTAAAGTTTCCACAAGTAAACGAATGGAAGTCAATGGGGTTCTCAGTTCATGGGCTAAATCCGAAAAAGAGCGATCGCGTTCTTGACTCAAGTTCTGCAAAGGTTGGCGGTTTTCCAGAAATACCCCTACTTGCCCATTAGGTAAAGGTAAACTGGATGCTCGCAAACTCAAGGATTTTACAGTTGGTATCTGTACCGCGTCATCACAAGAGGGATGAAATACCCACTCATTTGTTTGTGGTTGTTGCCAATCACGAGTTTGCTCAATTAAATTATCCAGTTCATAGGACCTGACCAACTCCAGCAACAGTCGCACTTGCCCTGGTTGCCAGCTTTGCAGATACAATATTTCTCGGGCTTCCTGATTACACCACAGCAATTGATTTTCTTCATCTACCTGCAAATATCCCACCGGCGCAAAATCCAGCAGGTCTTGGTAAGTTTCTAGTGAATGTTGACGGTCTTGTCGCTGTTGCCTTATTCTTGCTATTTCCAGCTGCAAACGAGGTATTAGCGGTAGCACTACTTTAGAGTGACCAGGGCCTAAAGGTTGCAAAACGCCCACCAAGTAGCGCTTCAATTCAACCTGTTGCCAAATCCACAAACCAATACCCACCGCTAAACCCAGAAAAAAACCCAATAAAAGCATTCGAGTGAAAGTTGCTAGTTGCTTTGTGACTACTAAAAACTAACAACTATTTCCATAAATTATCCGAACCTGTAGCCAAAACCTCTCACAGTCACAATGTATTCTGGATTACTCGGATCTCTCTCTACTTTTTCCCGTAACCAGCGCACATGAACATCCACAGTTTTGGTGTCACCCAGAAAATCTGAACCCCAAATTTGCTCTAACAATTGCTCACGAGACCAAACCCGTCTGCTGTAGTTCATAAACAATTCCAGCAAGCGAAACTCTTTCGGTGCAAGAGTTACCTCCCGACCACGAACCAGCACACGGCACTCTTGAGGAAGCAAGGTGAGATTCTTGTACTTCAGAACTGGCAAGTTTGGCAAGTTAGTTAAACCTTGGCGACGGAGTAAAGCACGACAGCGCGCCACTAGCTCCTTCATACTAAAGGGCTTAGTTAAGTAGTCATCGGCTCCTACTTCTAACCCTAAAACCCGTTCAGCTTCGCTGCTTTTGGCACTGAGAATTAATACTGGTACGGTGTTTCCTTTATAACGCAGTAAGCGGCAAATGTCTATTCCATTGATATAAGGTAGCATCCAATCAAGAATGACTAGGTCAAAACCAATTGCCCATGAGTTGGGTTCGCAACTGTTCAAATAATTTATGGCTGACCGCCCATCTGATGCAGTGGTTACTGCGAAACCCTCGTCTTCCAATGCTACAGATAGCATCTCTTGGATTAGTTCCTCATCTTCTACTACCAGAATACTAGTCCTTTGTTGGATATCTGTTCTGGTGGAATCCCTGAGTAATTCACTGGTATACATTGATTACACAAATGTCTAGGTTTGTGGTTGTATTAATTAAGATGTGGTTAATGATTGTATGAGGTTTTTGTGATCAACTATTAAATATTTAATCACAGTAGCTTCATTTTTCCAATACAGTGACTTGTTTATAAAGAGTAACACAAATAACAATATTGTTAGTGGCAGTAGTATTTTTGGCAACTTAGCCAGGTGAATTTTGGGTTAGTTGGGATTTTTCGTTGATAATATAAAAATAACCCCCTACGTAAACGTATGGGGTTGTAGTCCCGAAACCAAGTTGTACCCAGTGTTGATGAAAATGTTTAAGCAGTTACTGATCTGTTTTATCAGGTCTACCGTTGTTTAAAGGTCTTTTTTGCTGATTTTTTGTGGTTTCACTGACTTTTTTATCAGATGTTTGCTGAGAATTAGCTTGTTGGTTAGACATAAGACTTGATTGGAAAATTAACTACAAGTCTGAATACATCTCAGATATGAGCAATTCCAGAAAATACTAAAATCTTCCAGTCGTGATACTTACCTGTATTTATCTTTTGGTATTTACTAAGGTAGATATTTTTGTACTATCACCCAACCAGTCACGCATACCCAGGTAAAACCTGCAAACAGAATCATATTAACACCAATATGTAAAGGTCTAGCCCAAGAACGCCCGGTGTTAATTTGTCTAGCAGCGAAAGCAGACAGTAAAACCAGCACTACCACCATTAACCCAGCTATCAAGTGTGATGAGTGGCCTAAAGAACCAAAGTGTCCTAAAGTGCCAACAATTCCAATCATTAGCAGCAGCAGCACTAAACTAACCATAGTGATGCCAATTGTATAGTGCAGCGATCGCACGTCTTTCCGTCCGCCCAATAACCAAGGGAAACCGGGTAAATACCGGGAAGTTCTGTCTTGAAACATCCAAATACCCGTAAACAAGAGTAGCAAATACGCCAGTAGCGACAACCCCATAGACCAGGCGGCTATTTTCCACAACCAAATAAAAGAAGGTAAATTCATAACCTTGATAGAGTCAATCAATAAAAAGGGCTGCTAAATTTGCAACCCTGAAATAATATAAATTGTTTTTTTAAATTCCTGAAACCTTAGCCAGCAATTGTTAAGGATTTTGTTGTATTTTCAATTTTTGTATTAATTGATTGTGCCATTGGTTTTGTACTGATAGCGTCGTTGCCTATGGAGTTTGTATGAAACTCATTGCTGGTCTGTTGCTGAATAGCAAGGCGATCGCACGGAATTGTATCCGATAAAATTGAACTGGCCATCATACCCGTATGAATCTCCACTTGAGCTTGTAGTGGGGCTTCAAACACGAGGCGCTGTCCAGGAAAAACAACTCTTTCAAAGTACCAGTTGGGAATATTGCAGATGCGAGCGATTTGGATTTTGCTCGTAGCATTAACGTAGCAACAAAGAATATTCCCCGATTGCTCTGGTGGTAGAGGATCTAATATTTGAGCCATAACTGCGGAGGAGCTTTACGCCAGAATTTCAATTTACACCAGCCAAATTAACATTGACTGATCCCATATGCTGTAACTCCGACTACCATCTGAAAATTTCTGCGTTATTTCTATCTAAAGATATGTTCAACTTATAAATTTTAGATTTCCTTCAATATATATAGTATTAAATGTTACATTATTACAATAATTATGCTTTGATTTCTGCTTGATCAGAGGATGGTGGTGATTTTGTTTCATATATCCTTAGTCGTACAAGGGTTGATCGCTCAATAGCCAAAGTCAATGTTATGGTAAAGATATATAACAATCTTTTTCATAAAATCTATTTATCTTGTTTGATGCCAAGCAAATTCAACCATTGGGACGTAACCCAGCAATCGGCCTCTATGCCAATTTAAATTAGTGAGAAACACAGCACAATCAAAGAAACAGCTTTAAACTGCTTATTCCTCTATATTTTTGAAGAACTGCAAAATGGAACTTAAACAATCCATGATGGAAAACCGCATTCTGTATGTCCGCCTTCCGTGTAACCCCATCTTTCCCATTGGGGTAGTATATCTTTCGGATCATGTCCACAAACTATTTCCCAGCATTCAACAGCGTATTTTTGATTTAGGAACAGTACCACCTTTAGATTACGCAGTTGCTCTAGACACTTGTATTGATGAATTTCAACCCACACTCCTAGTATTTTCTTGGCGTGACATTCAAATCTACGCCCCAGTGGGTGGACGGGGGGGTAACCCGCTACAAAACGCCTTTGAATTTTATTACGCCAACAATCCCTTGATTAAACTACGTGGAGCATTGGGGGGGTTGCGAATTTTTATCGCCTACTATCTGGAGTTGTGGCGTAACCAGGGATTAATCAAACGCGGTTTACGACGGGCCGAAAAATATCATGCTGATGCCCGTGCTATTGTTGGTGGTGGTGCAGTTAGCGTATTTTATGAACAACTGGGTAAAACTTTACCAGTGGGTACAATTATTTCTGTGGGTGAGGGGGAAACACTGCTAACCAAACTGTTAAGCGGCCAAGAAATTGAGGATGAGCGTTGCTATGTGGTGGGAAAAACTCAACCACGACAACGCATGATTCACGAACAACCCACCCCACTCGAAAAAACCGCTTGTAACTACGACTATATAGAAAGCATCTGGACGGAATTTAACTACTACCTGCAAGAACAGGATTTTTATATAGGTGTACAAACCAAGCGCGGTTGTCCCCATAACTGTTGTTATTGCGTCTACACCGTTGTTGAAGGTAAACAAGTACGCATCAACCCAGCAGAGGAAGTAGTGGCTGAGATGCGGCAATTATACGATCGCGGCATTCGCAATTTTTGGTTTACTGATGCTCAGTTCATCCCTGCACGTAAATTTATTGACGATGCTGTAGAACTATTACAGAAAATCGTCGATTCCGGTATGACAGATATTCACTGGGCAGCATACATCAGAGCCGACAACCTCACACCAAAATTGTGTGATTTAATGGCCAAAACCGGGATGAACTATTTTGAAATCGGCATTACTAGTGGTTCTCAGGAACTGGTGCGGAAAATGCGGATGGGTTACAACTTACGCACAGTCCTCCAAAACTGTCGGGACTTAAAAGCGGCTGGTTTTAATGATTTAGTTTCCGTCAACTACTCCTTTAACGTCATTGACGAAAGACCGGAAACCATCCGCCAAACCATCGCCTACCACCGGGAACTAGAAAGAATTTTTGGCGCTGATAAAGTTGAACCTGCCATATTCTTTATTGGCTTACAACCCCATACCCATTTGGAAGAATATGCCTTTAAAGCAGGTATCCTTAAACAGGGGTATAACCCCATGAGCTTGATGCCGTGGACAGCTAAAAAACTTCTGTGGAATCCTGAACCCCTCGGTTCGTTCTTTGGAGAAGTTTGCTTACAAGCCTGGCGACAAAACCCCAATGACTTCGGACGGGAAGTTATGAAAATTCTGGAAGAGAAATTGGGTTGTGCCGACTTAGAAGAAGCACTGTCAGCACCCGTAGAGCAAAAACAAAAACAACTAACGGGGATATCATAGCATATAGGGACTGGGGAACTGAGTAAAAAGCTGAAAACAGCACCTTCTCACCCTAGCCCCTAACAAATAATGACTTACCAAGTATAAGAGTTTATGTTAGAAGGTTCAATATTACAACAGCTAGAAACGAAGCACCGTGATACAACTAGACCAATTAGATTTGGGGTCTACTACAAAAATACTCTGGTATCTTTATGTCACGCTCTAGAAGACTATATTTTAAATCAAAATAGTCAAGCCCTAGTAATCACAGCCTTTCAACAAGGTAAATGGTACTTGCAAGAAGCGGAAAGATACGCAGATATTGCTAAGTGTAGTAGGCAAGTGGTGATCATGGCAGCACCGGATACAGGCTTTGCTGAACATCCCACCAGCCAATTGCCTAACGTGGACTTAGTGCCATTAAATCCGACAGACTCAGTAGCCCAAGAGTGGCATTTAATGATCCTATCGCCAGAATACACAGCTATGGTACTTTGTCAAGAATTATCAGCAGCTGATTATGGTGTTGGGGGAATCCCTGCTTCAGATTTAGAGCGTAAATTCTACGGCTTATGGACATTTGAACCAGAGTTAGTCCAAGAAACAGCACAATTAGCGATCGCCCACATTGCCAAATACAATCCAGAACTAGGGGAAAAACTCACCACCCATCAAAAGGCCATACATCCTGGTTTAGCCACGTCAGAACATTTAAGCGCGGTTGTTACGCGGGTTGTAGATTATCTGCAAACAGGGCAAAATAATTTATCCATCCCCACAGCCATGCGCCAACAGGCACTAGACCACAACTTAGTGTCTAACGAAGTTCAAGCATTTTTGCGGATGGCCCAGTTGATAGATATGGCGGATGTCAACAATCCCATGGCTGCGGCTGAAGTAGTAGCATTGGCTGAGACAATGGGGCAGATTTTAGAACTACCCGCATGGCAAATCAAGCGATTGCGACTAGCAAGTTATTTACATCGTATAGACCCACTCCAAAAAGCGGAAAGCGTCCTGACTCCCGGTACATCCACTCGCTACCAAGAACAAGCCCCCCATTGTCCTTTAACTTGTCCCCTCATACCAGGGGCGCAGGTATTACGCACCATGCCCAGACTGCGGGCGGTTGCTCAAATTATCACCCACCAAACCGAATGGTGGAACGGTACAGGAGAACCAGCAAGTTTAGCAGGGGATGAAATTCCCCTGGAGTCGAGAATTTTGTCCTTAGTTGCGGATTTTCAATGGCGAGTTAATCAGCTTAAATCATCCCAAAAAACACCCCCAGAAATATTTGCTCAAGCTTTAGACCAATGCAGACAACAACAGTCAACCCGCTTTGACCCTAAACTTGTAGATGCACTAGCTTTATTAGTTATGGGTTTACAGCAAGGGTTAGATTTACCTCTCATATCACCCAAACTCAGTACGGGTGTATGGCTGCTAGATTCTCAATGGGATAACTATAAACAGACTTCCACAGCACAAACCCAATCATAAAATTACGAATTACCTAATGAATATCGAAGCCATTAAATCAGGAAAACTGAAACAACTTCCCGGAGCCAATTTAGAAGACGAGGAACTTTCTCAACTGGATTTAAGCCGCATCAATCTAGCCGGCGCTACCTTGGTGGGTACTAACTTTATTGGTTCCCAACTGGAAGGGGGGCATTTTCAGGGAGCCAATTTGATGGGCGCAAACCTGCAGAAAACTGATTTGCGGGCTAACCTGATGGGGGCTAACTTAATGCAGGCTGACTTAACCAATGCTGACTTGCGCGGTAGTAATTTGCGCGGCGCTAACTTAATGGGGGCTAAACTCAGTAATGTATGTTTAGCCGGTGCTTTCCTCAGTGGGGCTAACTTAATGAACGTCAATTTACAAGGTGTTGACTTGCGCGGTGCTGACCTGCGCGGTGCAAACCTCACAGGGGCAAATCTCAAAGGTGCTGATTTGAGTTGTGCGGATTTACAAGGAACTATCTTCAGTGAAGCCAATTTAGAAGAAGCTGACTTACGGGGTGCTAATTTAGCGGGGGCTAACTTAACAGGGGCGAATTTACTTTGTGCGGAGTTAGAAGCAGCAAACTTAAACGGTGTTAATTTAGCGGGGGCTTGTTTAGTGGGTACTGTGGTTGCCAAAGTTGAGTAAATATCCCCATTAAGCTATTACTCGCCTCCGCATCCAAAAAGCTAGTATACCCATGAATATTACCCCCATCAATCCTTGTAGAGGATTTTGATTGATACCAGTTACCCAGTCGGGAACTTGATGGGAATATTCAATTAATCCCCCCACATTAATGATGTAGTAGCCCCAAACTAAACCACTATGCAACCCCATTGGTAAACCCAAGCGTCCCCTACGCCAGCGCTTTGCCCATACCTGCGTTAACCCCAGCAGTACTAAGGCTGGAAATTGTGGCAATGTGTCAATAATTGCCTGCAAAGGTTTAATAAAGTGCAGTGCAGCAAAAACCACAGCATTGATCCAAACTGCCACACTAGGGCTATAGTCCCGTTCTAACTCATCAAGTAACCAACCTCGAAATAACAATTCTTCAGCAAAGCCAATACCTAAAGAAACAATTAAACCCTCTAAAATTACTTTCACTAACAGAACCTGTGGTTGTTCCCATGTCAGCCAACCCAAAAAACCTTGTAGCCCAAAGACTATCAAAATGTTAATTATCCCGGTAGCTAAACCACTGATCAAGTCCACAGCGTTAATGTGTGTGATTTCCCAGCCATATTGCTTGAGTATCTGGGGCTGCTGATAGACATTTTTACCCCATAGCTGCAAAAGAACAATGAATTGTGCATATAACAGCACCATTGTCAATATACTTACTAAGTTTGTATCATTGACTAGTAAGTATACTGGTGCGGCAAATGGTAGCCATAGCAGCAATAAAGTTAAAACAAAACAACCCACTCTGATGGGGAAGGGGCGTTGGGCTAAACGAATTGGGTTGATTTTCATCCAAGTTTAGGAACGGGACTAAGTTATTCTTCTGGTTCAATGGTGCTGGTTAAACCATGACTTTTTAATGTTTCACAATAAAACTCTGCGTGTTCTTGAGCGCAAGTAATGACTAAAGCCAAACCGTTGGTGTGGGCTTCCATCATAATACTCACGGCTTGGGGCTGGGTCAGGCTGGGTACTGTGGTTAATAGTGACTGCACTACATGTTCCATGGAGTTGTAGTCGTCGTTATGGAGTAAAACTCGATACCGAGGCGCGAGCTTACGGGACGTGGAAGGCTTTTCAATAGTTTCGACTGACACGGCTCTTTGCTCTTTTGGCGATGATTTACTTGAGAGTGATTTACTTATACATTGGTGCTGTGTCTTCGCTTTAAAGACACGCGTTTTATCCATCTATCCTATTAGCAGATAGATGTTTTAATTTTAAAGTATGTTCATATCATGATACCGCATTTTTATGATTTTGGATTACTCAACTTTGAGATTTTGGATTTTGGATTTTGGATTACATATGATATGTGTTAGCTATTTTGTTACTTAATATATTTGGATTTGGGATTTAAGGTAATATTAAGCTATTGCCCAGCGCCGAATACTTACTCCAAATCAAGCGTAACGAATGCCAGCATCTCTCATGCGTTGAATGGCCTCATACATCCGTTCATCAGGAATGGTCAGGGAAATTCGGAAAAAGCCTTCACCCCCAGCACCATAACCATTACCAGGGGGAACCATAATGCCGCATTTGTCAAGTAATAAAGAAACAAACTCTGTTGATGAATATCCAGGGGGTACGGGTACCCAGACGTAAAGTGTAGCTAATGGTGGCTGAATTGGCCATCCCAGAGATTGCAATCCTTGGACAATAATATCACGACGTTTTTGGTAAACTGACATCAAGGCTTGAAGTTCTACTTCACTGGTGGAGTAAGCGGCGATCGCTGCTTTTTGAATTGCTTTAAACACTCCAGAATCAACGTTGGTTTTTACCTGTTTCAAGCCCTGAATGCCAATGGGATTACCAACTACAAAGCCAATGCGCCAACCGGTCATATTATATGATTTAGACAAACTGTGAAACTCAATGGCCACATCTTTTGCGCCAGCAACTTGCAAGACACTTGGCGGTTTATAGCCATCATATGCCATTTCTGAGTAGGCATGATCATGACATAGCAAAATATCATACTGTTTACAAAACCCTACTAGCTCTTCAAAAAATTCTAAACTGGCTAAGGCTCCGGTGGGATTGTTAGGATAATTAATCCACAATAATTTTGCCTGACGAGCAATTTGTTCAGGAATCGTATTTAAGTCAGGTAAAAAATTATTTTCTGCCTTCAAAGGCATAGTATGAGGTTGACCACCAGCGAAAATTGTCGCTGTCTGGTACACGGGATAACCAGGGTCTGGGATGAGGGTATAATCTCCTGCTTCCACAAAGGCTAGGAAGGTATTATGTATTGCTTCTTTAGAACCTATGGAACAAATAACTTCTGTATCTGAGTTTAGCCCGTTCACGCCAAACCTATGTTCCATCCAATTGACCGCAGCTTCCCGAAATTCCTTTGTCCCTTGATAGGGGGGATAGTTATGGGTGGTAGGATCATCAATTGCCTCATGTATGGCCTGAAGAATGTGAGTAGGAGTTTGTTGATCTGGGTCACCCAGTGCCAGATTAATGATATCAACTCCCTGTGCCACAAGTTGTTCCCGTTTGCGGTTAATTTCAGCAAACAAATAGGGAGGTATTTTTTCTAAACGTTTAGCAGGCTGCATGGTAGTTAACAAATGAGTGCAAGTTATAAATGCTCATTAGCACAGTTTACGGCACACTGGCGAAATAGATAAACTTCACAGGAAAATACCAGCAATTCGGTGGTGGCTACCATCAGCACTGCTATTAATCTATTTTTTCTATTTTTGGGCTTAATGTTGCTCTTTAGGGTCAAAACAACCGGATTAATATCCCCAACTAGGTACCAACTTAACCCGACCAGCATCCATTTCTGCCATTAACAACTCTAGAGCTTCATAGTCAACATCAGAGATGTGACCCATTTGAGTTAGTTGTGAATTGATTTCGTTTTCGATTTCCGGGGTCAATTTTTTGATGTCTAGCGCTTTTTCCACCAATTGACGAATAACGTACTTAGTTCTCATAATTAGTCAACCAATTGTATGTGATAATAATTATCCAGTATGGAACTTAGTATAAAAAGTGATGCTAATCTCACAATTTATGTGATATAGATCACTAAAAAATCAGGTAGAGAATTTGTAGTTAACCCTGATGCAACTTCAGCGAGGCTGAAAAATTAAATCTGAGAATCTACAGCTAAGACACGGCTAAACTAGCTGGAATAATAACTTAGGTAAGTTTTTAGCTCTGTATGACTGTCTATGTAGATTGTTTTGCAGCTGACCAAGGAAAAAAGTATTTATCCACACATTTTACCATGTATTTATGAGAATCTTTAAACAGACTGACTAGGGTGATAAAGATTCAGTAAAGATACCGGAGTAGTTGGGTGAATATCTGAAAAACTGTTTACATTCATAAAATTCTCGGTTTGAAGATGTAATAACTCTAAATGGTCATGTTAATATCCACAATAGTAATGAAGTGTGTAAAAATTGCAGTTATCATCTAGCACATAGTCTGTCTCAACAGTGCAAAAGTAAATTTGTGTAAAAGAGTGGAAATTTGCAGGGACAAATTCTACCGAAAAGCTGAAATAAATGCTAAATTAGATTTGATTAGCTGTAATTAAGGTAGCTAAAGATAGCATAGTGGCTGTTGCAGTTGAAAAATTAATCACACCGGATATCCTCAAGCCAGGCCGTTACTTGGGTAACGAACGTTTGGCAGTACATAAACCATGGGATAAGGCAACAATACGCTGGGCGTTAACCTACCCAGAAATATACGAAGTGGGATCATCCAACTTAGGGCATATCATTTTATACAACATTTTGAATGCCCAACCGCGGCAATTGTGCGATCGCTCGTATCTACCAGGAACCGACCTGGCGGAAAAACTACGGGGAACTAACACACCGTTGTTTGCTGTTGAATCAAAGCGATCGCTCAGAGAGTTTGACATATTGGGCTTCAGTCTCAGTTATGAACTAGGAGCAACTAATATCCTAGAAATGTTAGAGTTGGCGGAAATTCCCGTCACATGGAGAGAAAGAAGCCCAGGGAACTACCCGTTAATATTCGCAGGAGGACAAACAGCAACATCAAACCCTGAACCATACGCCGATTTTTTTGACTTCTTCGCCCTGGGAGATGGAGAGGAACTACTCCCAGAAATCGGTTTGGTCTTAGAAGAGGGGAAACAAGCAAAACTAAGCCGGGAACAGCTGCTCCTGGACTTAGCACAGATACCGGGGGTATATGTCCCTCAGTTTTACCAGACAGCGGCGGATGGCTCAGTTCATCCCCTAGTTCCAGAAGTCCCTGAACGGATAGTGCGCCGGGTAGCCTCACCAATCCCAGCTTATTCCATAGGGTTGGTTCCCTATATAGAAACGGTGCATGACCGCCTAACGCTGGAAATTCGCCGGGGATGTACACGCGGTTGTCGCTTTTGTCAACCAGGAATGCTCACACGTCCAGCCAGGGACGTGGAACCAGAGCAAGTAGTAGCGGCCATCGAACAAGGAATGCGGGACACGGGTTACAATGAGTTTTCTCTGCTGTCGCTAAGTTGTTCTGATTACTTATCCCTGCCCGCGGTGGGTATGGAAATAAAAAATCGCTTAAAAAATGAAAACATTTCCCTTAGTCTTCCCAGTCAAAGGGTAGACAGATTTGATGAAAATATTGCTAATATTCTAGGAGGGACGCGGCAGGGAGGATTGACTTTTGCTCCAGAAGCTGGAACCCAAAGAATGCGGGATATTGTCAATAAGGGTTTAACAAATGAAGAATTATTAAGAGGTGTAAAAACAGCTTGGGAACAAGGCTGGGATAAGATTAAGTTATATTTCATGATTGGCTTGCCTGGTGAAACAGATGCTGATGTAGAAGGCATTGCGGAAACCGTTAGCTGGCTACAGCAAGAATGTCGGGGTAAAGGCAGAAAACCGCTAAACTTTAATTTGACGATTTCTAACTTTACACCCAAGCCCCATACCCCATTTCAGTGGCATTCAGTTTCAACTACTGAATTTAAACGTAAACAAAACTTGCTCAAGCAAGCATTCCGCCGGATGCGGGGAGTGAAAGTAAACTTCACTGATGTGCGGATTTCAGCAATGGAAGACTTTGTGGGCAGGGGCGATCGCTCCTTGGGAAAAGTCATCCGTCGGGCTTGGGAATTAGGGGCAGGTATGGACTCTTGGTATGAAAATTTAGATGCAGCTTTTGGTGCTTGGGAAACCGCAATAACCGAAGCTGGATTAGATTGGAAATATCGCCGAGTAGAAAAAGGTGAGTGGAATCTGTTTGATGCCCAGCAGGTGGAAGTAGAGAGAGAAGAGGAAAACAAAGAAGTACCATCTTGTTTTACACCCCCACTTCCTTCTACTGAGTCCCTAAGTCTACCCCTACCGTGGGATCACATAGACACAGGCATCGAGAAAAAATGGCTCCAGGAAGACTTAAAACTTGCTTTACAAGCAGCAATAGTCCCGGATTGCTCATTTGAAGAGTGTTCACACTGCGGCGTATGTGGCACCACCTTTGGACATAACATTGTTATTTCACCGCCACCAATCCCAGAGTTTGCAGGTAGTTTCGTTGCCAACACAACTAAAAACCAAAGACTGCGGGTGTGGTTTGGCAAGCAAGGGGCAATGGCTTTAGTCAGTCACTTGGATTTAATGCGCCTATTTGATCGAGTGATCCGCAGAGCAGGCCTACCAATTGCTTTTACTGGTGGATTTCATCCCAGCCCGCGTATTGCCATCGCTAGTGCTTTAGCTCTAGGAGCTACCAGTAGTGGAGAAATAGTGGATTTTGAGTTAACAGAGCCGGTGGAAGTAGAGACTTTCCGGCAAAAACTAGTTAAGGAATTGCCTACAGACATACCCATATATAAAGTTGCTACTATAGATTTAAAAATGCCCGCAGCTAACCAAGTTATGGAAGCGGTGGAATATTTAATCACAGTAGCAGCACCGCAACCAGCAACAGCAGGACAATGGCAACAGTGGATTGATACCATCAAAGCCAAAAAAGAGCTTTGGTGGGAGAAAAAAACCAAGTCAGGCAAACAGTCCTGGATAAATCTGCGATCGCGGTTGTTTGACCTGGAATTAGTCAAAAGTAACACCGATGTTGAAGATTATACAGCTGTCCTGCGTTATCTGGGTAGTTGTCGCCATAATGGTGAGATATTGCGTCCCGAACAAATCCTGTCTATGCTGGAAATGGTGGCAGGGGGAAATTTTCAACTGCTACACATCCACCGGAATCAGCTAGTTTTAGGGGTATAATCCCTGAGAGTAGACTGGCATCGCGCTTAGTTACACAGGGTAACTTGCTAGTAGTTCCCCTCACATAGAAGAGAATGGGAATTAAACCTCTCAGTTGCGTTAAAATATGAGAAAGAGAATTTTTTGGCGCTGCACTCAATGGACTAGTTTACTCCTCTAGTAATCAGGGAGGAAAAGCGAAGATATGAGGTTGTGATTTCTAGGATTGTATCCCAGACAAGGCTTCCACATAAGCACTCAACCGAAGGGTGAGGCATATTAAAGAACCCACAGTCTCCAAAGCTACCTTGTGAACTAGTAACTTAAAAACAGTGCTGTGGTCAGTAACTCTTCCTCTTTGCTTTTGAAACAACTGCTGATAGCTTGGGTGGCGTAGCCAGATGCCTAATCGCCGGGTGGTAGTGGTACAGTATAAAAAATCAGCCTAAGACGGTTGATATATTTACTTAAACAATATGCAGCCGTTTTGCAATAATCAGACCTGTAAACACAACCTTTTAGTCAATAGCTCTTTAAATTTGAGCAAAGAAGTCTCCATTCTTATGATCAGCAAGCAGCACGTGATGGGGTTAGTAGGGACGAGAGGTACAACAAACCTCTAAGCTTCTCCATTGGTGCGGCGCGTCGCCAGAACAAGGCGCTAATTTTAAAGTTTGAGGAAATTGAATGCCAAAGCAAATTATCATAGCAGAACAGCATCAAATCGCTGCTGTCTTTTCTGAAGATCAAATACAAGAACTCGTTGTCGCCACCGGTCATCACCAAATCGGTGATGTGTACTTGGGTGTGGTAGAAAATGTTTTACCTGGGATAGATGCAGCCTTCGTGAATATTGGAGATCCAGAACGTAACGGCTTTATTCATGTAACAGACCTAGGTCCATTGAAGCTCAAGCGCACATCCGCAGCAATTACAGAACTATTAGCACCACAGCAAAAAGTGTTGGTGCAGGTAATGAAAGAGCCAACGGGTACAAAAGGGCCAAGGCTGACAGGTAACATCACTACACCAGGACGTTATGTGGTGTTAATGCCCTATGGTCGGGGGGTAAATTTGTCCCGACGGATCAAAAGTGAAACTGAGCGCAACCGCCTGCGCGCCCTAGCAATTTTGATCAAACCAGCAGGAATGGGATTGCTCGTACGTACGGAAGCAGAAGGCAAACCAGAAGAAGCAATCATAGAAGACCTAGAAAACTTGCAAAAACAATGGGAGTCCATACAGCAAGAAGCACATTCCACTCGTGCGCCTGCTCTACTCAACCGGGACGACGACTTTATCCAGCGCGTGCTGCGGGATATGTACGGCGCTGATGTCAATCGCATCGTTGTCGATTCCAGTACCGGATTAAAACGGGTCAAACACTACCTGCAAAACTGGAGTGGCGGTCAAACACCACAAGGGGTACTATTCGACCATCATCGCGATCGCTCACCCATATTAGAGTACTTCCGCATCAATGCAGCCATTAGAGAAGCACTCAAACCCAGAGTAGATTTACCTTCAGGCGGCTACATTATTATTGAACCAACAGAAGCATTAACAGTAATTGATGTTAACTCTGGTTCCTTCACTCGTTCCGCCACAGCTAGAGAAACAGTTTTGTGGACAAACTGCGAAGCAGCTACGGAAATTGCCCGTCAGTTGCGTTTGAGAAACATAGCCGGGGTGATTGTGGTGGATTTCATTGATATGGAATCGCGGCGTGACCAATTGCAAGTTCTAGAACACTTCAACAAGGCACTAAAAGCAGACAAAGCTCGTCCTCAAATAGCCCAACTCACGGAGTTAGGATTGGTAGAACTTACCCGAAAACGGCAAGGTCAAAATATTTACGAGTTGTTTGGTCATAGTTGCCCAACCTGTGGTGGTTTAGGGCATATTGCCCGATTGCCGGGAGATAGAACAACCCAAATGCCAACAACGGCAGAATTACCAGATAATTTGGTATCTTTTCATCACAAAGAACCACGTCTGGCTACACCACGCATCACTGAACCACAGGAAAGTTATGATAGCTTTGGGGAAATGTTTGATGGTGATTCAGAAATAAGTGCTTTAGATTTAATTAATCATCCTAGTTATCAAGAATCAGGCGACAATCAGAAGCGTCGTGTCCGGAATCGTCGTAGTCGAATTGGTCTCAATGGTACTAACGGGAAGGATGAAAGTCACGTTAGTCATTTGCCGGCGGGTTTTATTGAGGATGAGCTAGGTTTAGAAGTGGACTCTGAAAATGAATCACGTCGTTATTCATCACCAGAAATCCCCTCTCCTTCTCAAGGCAAATCAGGTTGGCACGACCGGGGAGAGCGGAGTAAAGTGACGAAAGTTGAGCCGCTTAAGCCAGTGGTAGAACCACCGGAAATTAAAACTGTGGAAATGACTTCAGAGGAGCAAGATGTATTTGCATTGATGGGAGTTTCTCCTTTGGTGAAGTTAGAGGAGGAGGTTAAAGTCCCTAAGTCTTTGATTGTCAATATTATCAGCCCTGGGGAATCAGCCCATCAACCAACTGAATCCACTACAGATTCAATAGTGAGCGCTGAGGTAAGCACATCACCACTGGAGTTAGAACAAAAACCAATATTGAGAACTACAAATTCAACGCCTGTAGAAACCTTTGAGGAAACATCTATAAGCACCGAGGAAAGTCCGGTTAATACAAGTTCCATGATCAACCGTCGCCGTCGTCGTCGTTCATCGGCTTTAGATTCGGATTTGTCCACACCAGAGGATAATTAATTTGGTCCAGACAGAGCAAACTGCCGCAGATATTTGTTCACCACCACAAACCCAGGAATCAATCTGGATGGAGTTGTCCTCAACTTTATCGGTGGCTCCGGGGTTTGTCGCGGGCATAGATGAAGTTGGGCGAGGTGCGCTATTTGGTCCTGTGGTGGCTGCTGCGGTGATTCTACCCAGTTCTGCTTGGTCGCACCTGATAGCAGCTAATATTAAGGATAGTAAAAAACTCTCTAGTTCTCGAAGAACTCAGTTAGCAGCAGAAATTTGTCAGCTGGCTATAGACTGGAAGATTGGTTTTGCTTCAACTACTGAAATTGATCAAATAAATATTTTGCAGGCGACACTGTTGGCCATGAGGCGGGCTGTGCTGAAATTAAAAGTACAGCCTCAGCTATGCTTGGTTGATGGTAATCAGCTGATCAAAGATTTGCCGATGGCACAACAAACCATGGTCAAGGGCGACCAGCGATCGCTTACCATTGCTGCTGCTAGTATTGTGGCTAAGGTATGGCGCGATGACTTGATTATACGACTAGCCTCAAAGTACCCTCCATATCATCTAGAGGATAACAAGGGCTATGGCAGTAAAAAGCATTTGCAGGCGCTACAAAAATACGGACCATCGCCACTACATCGCCGATCTTTTCGCCATTGTCATTAGCCCTTCGACAATGGGTAACAGGTTGATTGTGGATGTAGTATAAAAATAAACCCACAGAAAAAGTCACAAGTTATTCTGGATTAAACATGGGTAATTCCCCATTGTTATTATCTAGGGCATTTTCTGGGATTTGTGATTTTACCCAAGACCGATAATCTGTTAAAAGTTGATGTAGTAAGCGTTGTTTAATAGTCATGAGTACACTCTTGAGCAAACCGTTGCCTGTGGTTTCCAGAATGGGCTGGGGAGTGAAGTAAAATGGAGGTGGAATGTCTACCACTACTTCTAAATCGGCTCTTCCTTGAAGGATGGTGATATTATTTAACTGCTGTGGTGATAAGTTTCCTTGTAAATTTAAGGAAAAACGCCGATTGATATACTCAAAACCGAGGATCTCACAACCTTGCGATCGCAAGTTAATAGTGCCATTGGATTCTGCCCAAACTCTCAAGTCTACGGTAGGTTGAATACTCAGTGACATGAAACTTAAAGGCCGCATTTTCAAGCGAAATAGTTCCTCTGACATCTGGTATATCCGGCTATTATCGGTTAAAGCATTAACTAGACGTTGGGGCTGACGCAAATAGTGTTGAATAGGAATGGGTTGTGGTGGAACATTAATTATTACCGTTTGGAAAGCAGTAAATTGGGTAGCCATGAATTAAAAATCATAATTGTTTAATATTGTTATTTTTTAGAAAATTAAAATTTAACCTTTGGCTAATTTAAACATAACTCAGAATTGAATGCGATGACCATATCTATTGCTCATTTAGGACCCCCTGGTACTTACGCAGAACAGGCAACTGTTTTTTATGCTAACTGGCTCCATAAAAGTACAGGAAATCAAGCTATGTTATGTCCTTATTCTAGTATTGCTCAATCACTCCAAGCTGTGGCTAAGGGACAAACTCGGTTAGCTGTTGTGCCTGTAGAAAATTCGATTGAAGGAAGTGTAACTATGACAATGGATACACTATGGCAATTGGATAGTTTAAAAATTCAGTTGGCTTTGGTCTTACCCATTGCCCATGCTTTAATTTCTCGTACTGCTAGTTTACATGGTATTCAAACAGTTTATTCTCACCCACAAGCTTTAGCCCAATGTCAAGGATGGTTGGGGCGGTTTCTCCCAAATGTGCAGCTAATACAAAGCAATTCTACTACTGAAGCACTCCAGGGGCTAGATCAGGAGTTAACAGCAGCTGCCATCGCCTCCAGCAGGGCGGCTCAACTGTATAACCTGCCCATATTAGCCAGAAATATTAATGACTATCCAGATAACTGTACTCGCTTTTGGGTGGTGAGTCAAAGTGAAGAGGATTTAATCAATAGTTCGGCAAGTTCCAGTCATACCTCCTTAGCCTTTAGTGTACCTGCCAATTTACCCGGTGCATTGCTAAAACCTCTACAAGTATTTGCTCACATGGGAATTAATCTCAGCCGAATTGAGTCCCGCCCAACGAAGCGATCGCTGGGAGAATACTTGTTTTTCATTGATTTAGAAGCTGATGTCAAACAAGCAAAAATGCAAAGTGCTTTAGGGAAATTAACTCAACACATAGAAGTCTTAAAAATTTTTGGCAGCTACAACATTTTACCAATCACCATGGAGCAGTAACTAGTAATCATGAATTACTCAAAGTGTCTTTGAGAACAGTACGGGCTGCTAAATGATTGCGGGTAGAAGTGAGGATTTCTGCTTCTCTTTCTAGGCGAAACACAGTATCCTGTGTTTCTAGTAACGCTTGTTGCTCTGCGGCAACACCATAAAGGTTACTTGCGACCCAATAAGAAAGTTCTGTGGGCAGATCGGGTAACTCTTCTGGTAGTTCCATATTTTGTTCAGTTAACTTACCGGAGAGACGCACCACATCTCGCAGTAGTTGTTCTACCTCGTTAGCTAAAGGACGTAAATCCTTGGTTGGTGGCTCGTCTTCTAACCACTCCACTAAGCCAACACGGTAAGGTTTTTCGCGTACATACTCTAAAACACGGAACCTTTGCTGTCCCAAGGTCAACATTTTCATGCGGTCATCTGGCATCCGTTGATAATGAATAATTTCTGCACAGCAACCAACGTTAGCAATTGTATGTTCAACGGGATCGACCATTAGCACCCCGAACCTGCGATCGCTTTCCAAAATCGTGTTCATCATGATGCGGTAGCGAAACTCAAAGATATGTAGGGGTAATGGTCTAGTGGGAAACAAAACTACTTCGGGTAAGGGGAACAGAGGTAGTTCACGAACTGCAATTTGAGAAGAGGATGTCATTTTTATCCTGGTATAAATTTAATTTAATTTAATTTAATTTAATTTTAAGTTTATTTTAAAATAATTTCAAAATTTATTATTCTTTGCTTTTTCCGTAGTTTGTTCACATTCTATCATTTGTTTTCCCATTAATAAAAAGCCCTGAGATAAATCTTTTCAGGGCTTTGTAAATATTCATACCAATAATTAACGTATTTCTGCAAAAATATCAGTGTGGCTGATTTTAGGGAAGGTAGGGCAAATACGCGATTTATTTGGTTTATACAAGAGTTTGAATCACGGAGGACCAGTGACTCAATTATAGTTTTACCTCAATATCCACACCAGAGGGCAAATCTAGTTTCATCAGAGCATCAATAGTTTTAGAAGAAGGCTGATAAATATCAATAATCCGGCGATGGGTGCGGGTTTCAAAGTGTTCTCGTGCGTCCTTATCTACGTGAGGCGATCGCAGCACACAGTAGATTTTGCGTTTTGTCGGTAAGGGTATTGGCCCTATGGCTGTAGCGTTGGTTCTGTTAGCGGTGTCTACAATCTTCTCGCAAGATGTGTCTAATAAGCGACGGTCGAAAGCCTGTAAACGGATTCTAATTTTTTGCTGCTGTAGAGTTGCCATCTTTAATTTTCCAGGTTCTGATTAATTAGGGGAATAGGGAGTGGAGAGTGAGAGGTAATACTGGTTATTTTCTCTGCTCCACTGGTTTTGATAAAAGGATGAGAAAGGAGCAGAGAGGAACTTTACCATCTCTGCTCCTTGTTATCGGACCATTAGGTGTTACTTCAAAATTTTGGAGACAACACCAGCACCAATGGTGCGGCCACCTTCACGAATTGCGAACCGCATTCCTTGCTCAATAGCAATGGCGTTGATCAATTCTACTGTCATTTTGATGCGATCGCCGGGCATAACCATTTCTGCTGCGCCGCCATCATCGGAGGTAAAGGACTTGATTGTGCCGGTTACATCGGTTGTCCGCACATAAAACTGAGGACGGTAGCCGGGGAAAAATGGTGTTTTCCGACCGCCTTCTTTTTCAGTCAGGACGTACACTTCACCTTCAAACTGAGTGTGAGGAGTGATAGACTTTGGTTGGGCTATAACCATACCCCGTTCAATGTCAGCCTTTTGGATACCGCGCAGAAGAACGCCGGCGTTATCACCTGCCATACCTTCGTCGAGACTCTTTTTAAACATCTCGATCCCTGTGACTGTAGTGCTTCTGGTGTCCTTCAGTCCCACGAGTTCGACGTTATCGCCGACCTTCACCTTACCACGTTCAATCCGTCCGGTGGCCACGGTACCACGACCGGTGATAGAGAACACGTCTTCCACAGCCATGAGGAAGGGCTTATCTACAGCCCGCTCAGGAGTGGGAATGTAGGAGTCCACAGCGTCCATGAGTTCATAGATTTTATCTACCCAAACATCTTCACCCCGTTGTGTTTTGGGGCTTTCAGTCATTTTTTCCAGAGCTTTGAGACCGGAACCCTTGACAATGGGAATGTCGTCACCGGGGAAATCATAGCTAGATAATAGTTCCCGGACTTCCAACTCTACCAGTTCTAGTAATTCCTCATCATCTACCATGTCTTCTTTGTTCAAGAAAACAACGAGACTGGGTACACCCACCTGTTTTGCCAACAGGATATGTTCACGGGTTTGGGGCATGGGTCCATCAGCAGCGGAAACCACGAGGATACCCCCATCCATTTGGGCTGCACCCGTGATCATGTTTTTTACGTAATCCGCGTGTCCTGGGCAATCCACGTGAGCATAGTGCCGACCCCCCGTTTCATACTCAACGTGAGCGGTATTGATAGTGATACCCCGCGCCTTTTCTTCTGGTGCGTTATCAATTTGATCATAGCCTTTACCAGTAGCTTGACCCAGGGCTGCCAGGGTCATGGTAATGGCTGCTGTTAAAGTAGTTTTGCCATGATCTACGTGGCCTACTGTACCGATGTTAACGTGGGGTTTAGTCCTTTCAAACTTTGCGCGTGCCATGAATACTCGTTTCCTTTGTTAATTAAGCGTTCCCTTTGCTTTTAGCTATGATTGCCTCAGCCACATTGCGAGGTACTTCTTCGTAGTGGCTAAATTCCATAGAAAAGATACCGCGACCTTGGGTCTTTGAGCGGATATCAGTGGCGTAGCCAAACATTTCTGCTAATGGTACTTTAGCAGTTACTTTGGCCAGTCCTTCTTCAGATCCCATACCCTCAATTTGCCCACGACGGGAATTGAGGTCGCCCATCACATCCCCGAGGAAGTTTTCGGGTACTTCCACCTCAACTTTCATCATAGGTTCTAAGAGTACGGGTGAAGCTTTTAGCACGGCCTCTTTCATTGCCATTGATCCGGCAATTTTGAAAGCCATTTCCGAAGAGTCTACATCGTGGTATGAACCATCCACCAAAGTTGCTTTCACATCAATCAGTGGATATCCTGCTAACACACCGGATTCGCAGCTTTCTTTCATTCCTTGCTCTGCGGGACTGACGTATTCTTTTGGTACGACACCACCCACAATCTTAGAAACAAATTCAAAGCCGCTACCGGGTTCGCCTGGTTCCAAATCGATCACTACGTGACCGTATTGGCCTTTACCACCACTTTGGCGAATGAATTTCCCTTCTATTTTGGAGACTCGTTTACGAATTGTTTCGCGGTAAGCTACTTGGGGCGCGCCCACATTAGCTTCCACTTTGAATTCCCGTAACATCCGGTCTACCAGAATTTCTAGGTGTAGTTCTCCCATTCCAGCGATTACGGTTTGGTTGGTTTCTGGATCTACACTGACGCGGAAGGTGGGGTCTTCTTCTGAAAGAGATTGCAGAGCTTTGGAGAGCTTGTCCATGTCGTTCTTGGTTTTGGGTTCAACCGCCACCGAGATCACAGGCTCAGGGACGAATAGAGATTCCAGAATTACTGGTAATCCTTCATCGCACAGGGTATCACCAGTCAAGGTGTCTTTTAGTCCCAATGCTGCTCCTAAATCTCCAGATCGCAGTTCTTCCACATCCATTCGTTCATCTGCTTTTAAAACCACCAGACGAGAAATGCGCTCTTTTTTATTTTTGGTAGCGTTGAAAACATAGCTACCTTTTTTCAGTACACCGGAATAGACACGAACAAAGGTAAGACGACCATAGGGGTCGGCCATAATCTTGAAGGCTAAAGCTGATAGAGGTTCTTGGTCATCCGCTTTGCGCTCCACAGTCTCACCTGTTGGCAATGTACCTTGAATTGGGGGTACTTCAGTTGGTGCTGGTAGATAATCTACTACTGCATCCAGCATCAACTGCACGCCTTTGTTTTTAAATGCCGAACCGCACAGGACTGGGACAATCCTACCTGCAATTGTACCTTTACGCACGGCAGTACTAATTTCCTCTTCTGTCAGTTCTTCTCCCTCGAAGTACTTATTCATCAGATTGTCATCAGTTTCTGCCACTGCTTCTACAAGTATGGCGCGGTACTCTTGTGCTTTATCCTGTAGTTCTGCGGGTATTTCTGTTTCTTGGATGTCTGTTCCCTGGTCGTTGGTGTAAATGTAGGCACGCATGCGTACCAGATCAACGATTCCTTGAAATTCATTTTCACTGCCAATGGGGAGTTGAATGGCAATGGCATTAGCCCGCAGGCGATCGCGCATTTGTTCGTGAACTCGATAGAAGTTCGCCCCTGTGCGATCCATTTTGTTTACAAAGGCTATGCGGGGTACTTTGTAACGGTCTGCCTGTCGCCATACTGTTTCTGACTGGGGTTGTACGCCGCCTACAGAACAAAATACTGCGATTACACCATCCAACACCCGCATGGAACGTTCTACTTCGATGGTGAAGTCAACGTGTCCTGGGGTGTCGATAATGTTGATTTGATGATCTTTCCAACTAGTGGTGATAGCAGCTGCGGTGATGGTGATTCCCCTTTCACGCTCTTGAGCCATCCAGTCTGTGACGGCAGTTCCTTCATGAACTTCGCCAATTTTGTGAATTATGCCGGAGTAAAACAATATTCTCTCGGTTGTCGTTGTCTTGCCCGCATCTATATGCGCCGCAATACCGATATTGCGTACTCTCTCTAGCGGGATTGTACGTGCCACAGTAGCCTCCTATTATAGTTTTTGCATCATGATATCTTGTATATTACTCTTTGTTAAGATTCTATACTTCTACGGGAAACCGTATTTTTTTTTGTGAGTACGGGATATACCGCTTTTAGATGCACGATATACCGCCGATTGTCTTAGTAACGATAGTGGGCAAAAGCCTTGTTAGCTTCTGCCATCCGGTGTGTTTCTTCCCGTTTCCGAATTGTATTCCCGGTTTCGTTGGCAGCATCCATTAACTCATTAGCTAATTTACTTGCCATTGTCCGGCCTGGTCTAGACCTAGAAAATTTTACCAGCCAGCGCAGGGCTAGGGTTGTACCGCGATCTGATCGCACTTCCATTGGTACTTGGTAGGTTGCTCCGCCAACCCGGCGAGCTTTTACTTCTACCAAGGGTGTGGCATTTCGCACTGCTCTTTCAAAGGTTTCTAAAGGAGCAGCGCCTGTGCGTTCTTCAATAGTTTTCATCGCGTCATAAACCAGTCTTGCAGCCAGTGATTTTTTTCCATGACGCATCACCCGGCGAATCATCATGCTTACCAAGCGACTGTTGTATACGGAATCAGGCGGAACTGGACGCCTTTGAATAACACCACGACGAGACATACTTCACCTTTAATTCGGATTTGGCAACGAAATTATATGCTATCAGACACTAGATATACTGTTGGGCAAACTTTTTTTCTCTACGGTTGTCGCTTAACTGACTTATAAATTGCCTGACGACAACTAGAGAAGGCGACAACATCATAAATTTGAGTATTTAGATGCAACCGCTACTACTGCTTTCTTGAATAATGCTTCAAGTTGCTTACTTTTAGCTGTTTTCTACAGGATTGGGTGTTTTTTCGGCTCACTTTTCTCAATGCTGCCCACCGAATCCGCTAAATCTTCAGCCTACGGGATTAATCGCCTAATTCTATTTCTTTGCTGCTTTCGGACGCTTGGTTCCATATTTGGAGCGCCCTTGCTTGCGGTCTTTGACTCCAGCTGTATCTAAGGTACCACGAATAATATGGTATCTCACACCTGGTAAGTCTTTCACCCGACCACCACGAATCATGACTACTGAATGCTCTTGCAAGTTGTGACCGATACCCGGAATGTAAGCTGTTACTTCAAATCCAGATGTTAGTCTTACCCTTGCCACTTTGCGTAGAGCCGAGTTAGGCTTTTTAGGTGTTGTTGTGTATACCCTGGTGCAAACACCCCGACGTTGTGGGCATTGCTTCAGGGCTGGGGACTTGGTTTTCTGACGCGCTTTTTCGCGTTCAGTACGGATGAGTTGCTGTATGGTTGGCATGAGTTACAGCGCGTAAAGCTGTTGAGAGTGTCTAAGTTTTAACAAATCCTGATTATATCTTTTTTTGGGCTTTTATGTCAAACTTATATTTTTTATTTTTGAGTTAAACTGGACTGGGTGAAGCCATGGAGAAGGAGATACCACAGCCACAGGTAGCAATGGCTTGGGGGTTGTGGAAGCGAAACCCCCCACCCATTAAATCTTCTGAATAATCCAATGCCAACCCGTTTACGTAATTAAAGCTATCTTCATCTATGACCACTTTGATAGGATTCAAGTCAAAGAGGCGATCTTCAGCTTTGAGAGTTTGATCAAAAGACATATCATAAAACCAGCCAGAACAACCGCCTGATTTAATTGTTAGTCTTAGCAAACTATGGGGTGGATGTTTCAGTTGTAATCGTTCAATTTCAGTGATGGCAGCTTGACTCAGTTGAATCATGGAATTATTGTTGGCAATCAAAAACCACTTCTTAAATATTACAGAAGTTTTCCCTATGCTTCCATTTATTGTTGAGTCCCCACCTAAATTTAAGCAGGGACATGGATGTGAATGTAGTTACTTGAGACGGTCTGCACCAAGTATTAGGGGGTATTAAGTTGATATTTATTACACCCTTTGCATCTCTATTGCGGTTTTAACCTTTATTACGGGCATAGTCATCTTGGTAGCGAATAATGTCATCTTCACCTAAATATTCGCCATTTTGTACTTCAATTAACACTAAAGGAATCACACCAGGATTTTCTAGACGATGAGATGTACATTGGGGGACATAAGTTGACTCATTATTGCTCAATAAAATTTCTTGGTCGCCACAAATCACCTTAGCTGTACCAGAGACAACAATCCAGTGTTCACTGCGGTGATGGTGCATTTGCAGACTAAGGCGGTGTCCGGGCTTAACTTCAATGCGTTTAATTTTATACCCTCTGCCTTCTTCCAAAACTGTAAAAGAACCCCAAGGACGCAGCTCGGTTGCAGCAATACTTTTATTAGCGATGGCAACGGGTAGAGACAGAGTGTTTGTTTGTGTGGTTTCTTGAGTTTGAGCCATAGTTACTTGATTGATATTCATAACAAACGGTCATTATTGTTAAGTATTGGTGGGAAATTTGGCTGTAGTTTTGCAACCTAAAACTCATTAATTCATTCACCCCTGACTAACTATAGCAAAATCTAATTTAAAGGTGTAAAGGATTACTGCTAAACTGGCTGTTTCCATACCAAGTCTTCATCTTAGAAATAGCTGCTTATTCTTAACTTTAAATTAGGGTGCTTGCAGGAAAACCCCTATACCGTTGTGGACACGAGCTGCAGTATTGGGGGAACGGTCGAGTAGTTGTCCTCCTAAATAAAGGCTAGTGGAACTACCACCGTCTAGATTAAGGGCATTGACACAACCAATATTTTGCATTACTTGGGCGTGTTCCGCTAAGGTCGGACCTAACCCACCAGCACGATTATGTACAGCAGCAATGATCAAAGAGCCGTTGGCTGTGGTGCAAATGCCGCTGCGAATGGCTTTTTGTCTGATAAAGGCCTGGCTGAATTTTTCGCTTTCAGCATCCAACACTATTTGATTATTTTGTACTAACAGCGGACCTGCTGCTATGATGTGGGGGTAACGCTCAAATTGCTGCGAATTAGTGGTGCTAACAATGGTCACTGCTTTACCAATAGGTAATTGTGAGGCAGTTGCAGTGGTATGGGCACGTAAAGTTAAGAGGTAGCCATCGCGGGGAATGGGAAAAGGTGTTTCACCAGCTTTGCTGCCTGGTAACTGATTTGTAACTCGGTCTTTTTCCACAACAACGATGACTTCGTTATCTGTTAAGGGGGTATAACTAGTTCCCCAAGTTGGGGTGTAACGAGCAATACCACTTTGAACATAGCCACTATTAAGAAATAAAATCGGTAATCTCTGACCGTCAACAATTAAGGTTTCTTGCAGGGTGAGACGACCTAAGTAAAATTGGCCGGAATCATTCCAGGCGATCGCTCCTCGGTTGAGAATTGGCCCTGACAACCACTGACCATCTCGACGAATTGCCCCTAGGGGTAATTTATTGTTGCGGTTGAAAAAACCGGCGTTAATTGCTGCTACAGCTGAATACTGCTGTGCCATTTTAATTAGCGGTGTAATACCCGTTTGGCTGTTGGGGTCTGTGCCAATGGGTTTTACGGTGATCCCCACTTGCCGGGGATTAATATCTAACCAAACCACAGGAAAGCGTTCTGTACCTAAATTGACAAATTGCTGTCGCCAGCGCAATCCTGTAGCCCAGGTAATATCTTTTTTAACCAAAGCATCGGTACGAAGATCAATCACCAACCGATGGGGATCTGGTAGGGTGATAATTTGGGGAGACATACCAAAAGGCACACTGAGACTAATAATTGTGCGGTTGTTGACTACCTCCAACTTTCTAATTAGTGGTTGTGGTAGTTGTTTGGACAAATCAGGAGCCAGTGCGTAGCGTTGGATTAAAGCCGGATCAGCCACACCTTCCACGGTGACTATCCACTCTCGATTGGCAAATCCAGCGGGTGTGTCCTGGTCAACATCGGTTATGGGTGAACCTGGGGCAACTTGCCAGGGTGCGGGGCGATCTAAATCTAAAACAATGCGAGCTGACTGGAAGGGAAGATGATTGACCTTTGAGGGCTGCTGACTATGACGAATATTTTTTACTTGCGCTTTTGGGGAGGCAATGGCCAAGATACTATTGTTTGCTTGCATCTGCCAACCTGCTGTTTGAGCAAAATTAGTAATATCTACATAGCGATACCCCTGCATATTTCTTGTATCTAACACTACAGGATAAGTGGGTGATGAAAACCACTTGACTGGTTGTCTAGCTGGGTTATTGCTGCTTAAAAAATCTACTCCCATGAACTGTCCCAATGCTCCGTCACTCAAATATGTTTTGACCTGACGGTCTATTCCCATCTCCTGTAACCAAGCACCTGATAAAGTACGACCATTGAGGGTAATTTGGTTACCAGAAGCCGGAAATCTGGTTGTTGCAGTGCCTGATTGAACAATCAGGTTTGGAATAATGGTTTTGGTATTAACTGGAGATTCCTGAGCGCCGGTAACCTCAGCGGCTGATAAGGACAGTATAATAATTGCTGTAATTGTTCTCCCTAGAGACGGGAATAATTTTTGGTTGTTTTTTTTGGCACCAGCACTATCAGATTTTTGGAGCGGACAATTAAACATTTTTACCATAACTTACTACGTACTTTTGACAACTATAGCTTGAGTCGTATAGGTGAAGACGGTCTTGATGGCAAGAAAGTAATTTAGCCATTGGGGTTGATACTCAGCACTGAAGATGTTGCATTTTGCCAGGTCATGAAAACAATTAGCTAATTGTGGATAAATCTTAAAAAAAAATGATTTATTTTTTGCAAAAATTATGATATTCTATAAATTGGATCTTTATCTCTTATAAAGTTCAAAAATTAATCCTACCACCAAAAGCACTGCTACCAAGTGTTTTAACTATCACTAATGTCAGTCGAACTATATACAGTAGTTTGAGAGGTGAAAGCTGGTTGAGAATATTTAATGGTCACCAATGGTCAGCGATAGTTGGCGTTCAAGTAGTATAGTATAGAATATTACTACGTTCTTGGTATCGAGTCAAAAAATAAAACAGACCGGAGTGAAAAATTTTCCCTAAATTTCGGTTATTTATGTATTTATCAGGGAAATAACTGTTAATATTTTCACAAATACTGGCAATATTTGTGACTAACCATCTCAGGAAGAGGCTAGGAAACGTAAAGCGATGCATCAATCACAAACAATGAAAATTTCGGATATCAACTCTCAAGACAACTACCAAGGACAAAGGTGGTTAGTAGAAGAACGAGATGCCTGTGGTGTAGGTTTTATTGCTCATCGCCGGAATCATGCCAGCCACGAAATTGTGACAAAGGCTTTAGCAGGTTTGACCTGCTTGGAACATAGGGGTGGTTGTAGTGCTGACCAAGACTCTGGTGATGGTGCGGGAATATTGACATCTATACCTTGGGAATTGTTCCCAAAAGACTATTCCTCTGGCAAAATAGCAGTGGGGATGTTATTTTTGCCCCAAAATCCGGAGATAGCCGCAAAAGTTAAAGCCACAATTGAGCAAATAGCGGCGGAAGAAAATTTGAGGGTACTGGGTTGGCGAGTAGTCCCGGTGGAACCTGGCGTACTGGGGAGACAAGCAAGAGAAAATCAACCCCAGATAGAACAAATTTTTCTAGGGTCAGCTGACAAGACGGGTGAAGAACTAGAAAGGGAACTCTACATTACCCGCAGAAGAATCTCCACAGCTACTAAACAGATTTCTGAGGAATCCTATGTTTGTTCTTTGTCCAGTCGGACAATTGTTTATAAAGGTATGGTGCGATCGGCTATACTAGGAGAATTTTATCTGGATTTAAAAAATCCGGCTTACAAAAGTTCCTTTGCGGTCTATCACCGTCGGTTTAGTACTAATACTATGCCTAAGTGGCCTCTCGCTCAACCAATGCGGTTTTTAGGTCACAACGGTGAAATTAATACCCTGTTGGGTAACATTAATTGGATGACGGCACGAGAGGCTACCTTGAATCATCCAGTATGGGGCGATCGCTCCCATGAATTCAAGCCCATAGTTCACATTGATAACAGCGACTCAGCCACCTTAGATAATGTTCTAGAATTAATGGTGCTATCAGGACGTAGCCCACTGGAAGCTTTAATGATCATGGTGCCAGAGGCATACCAAAATCAGCCTTCTTTGGCTAAATATCCAGAAATAGTTGATTTCTACGAATATTACAGCGGTTTGCAAGAGGCCTGGGACGGGCCAGCCCTGTTAGTATTTAGCGATGGTGAAAAAGTAGGAGCAACATTAGACCGTAACGGTTTAAGACCAGCACGTTATGTCATTACCAAAGATGATTATATTGTTGTAGCCTCGGAGGCTGGAGTGGTTGACATCCCAGAAGCCAACATCATCGAGAAGGGCAGACTAGGACCAGGACAAATGATTGCTGTGGATTTAGTCAATCATGAAATCCTCAAGAATTGGGAAATTAAGCAGCGAGTCGCCGAACAATACCCTTATGGAGAATGGCTGCAGAAATATCGCCTGGAACTAAAAAATCTGGTAGAAGAAGATTCAGACTATTCTAATGGCAAGGGACATACTCCCACCAACAATATTGACAAACAAACTTTACTGCGACATCAATTAGCTTTTGGCTACACCACAGAAGATGTAGAAATGGTGATTCAACCAATGGCAATTGAGGGTAAAGAGCCGACTTTTTGCATGGGAGATGATACGCCTTTAGCGGTGCTGTCAGAAAAACCCCACTTGTTGTATGACTATTTCAAACAGCGTTTTGCTCAAGTCACTAACCCAGCCATTGACCCCCTGCGGGAAAAATTGGTCATGTCCTTAAATGTGGAATTAGGGGAACGGGGTAACTTATTAGAGGTGAAACCAGAACACGCCCGCAAATTAAAGTTAGAATCCCCGGTGTTGATGGAATCAGAACTGGAGGCGATTCGGTTATCAGGGTTTGCTACGGCTGAGTTATCAACTTTGTTCGCCATTGAATGGGGTCCAGAGGGTTTGCAAGAGGCTGTACGGTGTTTACAAACACAAGCTGCTGAATCTGTCAAGGCGGGGGCAAAAATTTTGATTTTGAGTGATGGATACCTAAAGACAGGAAAAGGCATCAGCGCAGAATATAGTTACATTCCCCCTTTGTTGGCGGCGGGTGCGGTACATCATCACTTGATTCGTGAGGGATTGCGTACTAAAACTTCGTTGATTGTCAATACTGCTCAGTGCTGGAGTACACATCACTTTGCTTGTTTGATTGGTTATGGTGTGGATGCAGTTTGTCCTTACACGGCTTTGGATAGTATCCGCGATTGGTGGTTTGAACCGAAAACCCAAAAGTTTATGGAACGGGGTAAAATTCCTAGCCTGACTCTAGAGGAAGCTTTGGGTAATTATCGCCGGGCTGTTAACTCAGGTTTACTGAAAATTCTCTCCAAAATGGGAATTTCCTTGCTTTCTAGCTATCAAGCAGCACAAATTTTTGAAGCCATTGGTATCGGTGGAAATTTATTGGCGCTGGGATTTTATGGCACAACTTCTCGCATCGGTGGCTTGAGTGTCAGGGAATTGGCACAAGAAGTGATGTCTTTCCATAGCAAAGCCTTCCCAGAATTGACAGTCAAGAAGTTAGAAAATATGGGTTTTGTTCAGTGTCTTCCCAGGGGCGAATACCACATGAATAACCCGGAACTGGCTAAGACGCTGCATAAGGCGGTGGAGGGGAAGCAGTATGACCACTATGAAGTTTACAAACAACACTTACAAAACCGACCTGTTACGGCTTTACGTGATTTGTTGGACTTGCAAACTGCAACCCACGGTAGCCAGCTACGCGGGTCAATTCCCCTGGAGGAAGTAGAGTCAGTTAATGAAATTGTCAAACGCTTCTGCACTGGGGGAATGTCTTTGGGGGCTTTGTCACGAGAAGCCCATGAAACTTTGGCCATCGCTATGAACCGGATTGGTGGGAAATCTAATTCTGGGGAAGGTGGGGAAGATCCAGTACGTTATGAGGTGCTTAAGGATGTAGACGCAAGTGGTAAATCAGCTACCTTACCCCATTTACATGGATTAAAAAATGGTGATACGGCCTCTAGTGCTATTAAGCAGGTGGCATCAGGACGCTTTGGGGTAACTCCGGGATATTTAAGCAGCGCTAGACAAATTGAAATCAAAATTGCCCAAGGGGCTAAACCTGGAGAGGGTGGACAACTACCGGGAGCAAAGGTTAGTTCTTACATCGCTATGTTAAGGCGTTCTAAGCCGGGTGTAACTTTGATTTCTCCGCCGCCCCACCATGATATTTATTCGATAGAAGACTTAGCACAGCTGATTTTTGACTTGCACCAAATTAACCCTAAAGCCCAGGTGTCAGTGAAGCTGGTGGCAGAAATTGGCATTGGTACTATTGCTGCGGGTGTGGCCAAAGCCAACGCTGATATTATTCAGATATCCGGTCATGATGGTGGTACTGGAGCATCACCATTGAGTTCTATTAAACACGCTGGTTCACCATGGGAACTGGGTTTAAGTGAAGTACATCGTGTTTTGCTGCAAAACGGACTGCGCGATCGCGTAATTTTGCGTGTAGATGGCGGACTGAAAAGTGGTTGGGATGTGGTAATGGCGGCCTTGATGGGTGGGGAAGAGTTCGGGTTTGGTTCTATTGCCATGATTGCGGAAGGCTGTATTATGGCGCGGATTTGCCACACCAATAACTGCCCGGTGGGTGTTGCTTCCCAAAAAGAAGAACTCCGCAAACGGTTTACAGGAATGCCGGAACACGTGGTCAACTTCTTCTACTTCATCGCTGAGGAAGTGCGTCACATACTGGCAAAACTTGGCTATCGTTCTCTGTCAGAAATTATTGGACGTGCCGATTTATTGAAGATACGCGACGGGGTAAAGGTGAGCAAAACCCAAGCCCTCAACCTCGACTGCTTACTTCAATTACCAGATACCAAAAATGATCGTAGCTGGTTAGTACATGAAGAAGTCCACAGCAACGGTGTGGTGGTGGATGACCAATTGCTGGCTGACCCAGAAATTCAAGCAGCTATTAGCAATCAATCCACGGTCAGCAAAAGTTTATGCTTAGTCAACACTGACAGAACAGTGGGGGCGCGGTTGGCTGGTGCCATTGCTTGTAAATATGGTGATGGTGGTTTCGAGGGACAAATTAATCTTAATTTCCATGGTAGTGCGGGTCAAAGCTTTGGTGCTTTCAACCTCCCAGGGATGATTTTGAAACTGGAAGGGGAAGCCAATGATTATGTGGGTAAGGGAATGCACGGTGGTGAAATTATTATTCAACCCCCTGGTGATGCTACTTATGACCCATCACAAAATGTGATTGTTGGCAATACCTGTCTTTATGGTTCTACTGGTGGGGTGTTATTTGTCAACGGCTTGGCTGGTGAACGGTTTGCTGTGCGAAATTCTAAAGGGGTGGCTGTAATTGAAGGTGCTGGGGATCACTGCTGCGAGTATATGACTGGTGGCGTAATTGTTGTCCTGGGTAAAGTGGGACGTAATGTGGGCGCGGGGATGACTGGTGGACTAGCATATTTCTTGGATGAAGATAATTCATTCCCTGAGTTAGTCAATCCAGAAATTGTCAAAATCCAGCGAGTGCTAACAGCAGCCGGGGCGAAACAATTGCAAGAGTTAATTAGAACTCATGGCGATCGCACTGGTTCACCAAAGGCGAAAATGATTCTCCAAAACTGGCCAGAATATTTGCCTAAGTTCTGGCAATTGGTTCCACCTTCTGAGGCTGATAGTCCAGAAGCAAATCCCCAAGCTGTGGTAGAAAAACATTTGAGTTCAGTTTAAAACAATAAGATACCCGACTTTTTTTTAAAGGTCGGGTGTCTGAGGTTGATGATGTTTTTTTAATTTCCTTCCATCTTTGCTTGTTCCTGATCTTTCATGGCTAAAAGTTCTGGAACAGTCACAAATTTGTAGCCTTGCTGGCGAAATTTATTAATGATTACTGGTAAAGCTTGCACTGTTTGGGAACGATTCCCACCTCCATCATGTAATAACACGATGCCACCGGGGGCTGCGTTTCTAAAAACATTATTAACTAACTTAGGAACACTAGGAACAGAGTAGTCTAATGAGTCAGAAGACCACATAATAACGGCATACTTACTGTTTCGAGCGTAGGCTGCAACTCCATTGTGCATAATTCCCCCTGGTGGTCGAAACAAATTTGTTTTTACACCAGTAGTTTTATAAATTAGGTCTGTTGTGTGGGCGACTTCGTAGGCTGCTACTTGGGGATTCATATAATGATACCAATGATGCCAAGTGTGATTACCAATGGCGTGACCTTCGGCGATGATTCTTTTAACTTCATTGGGATAATTCTTGACATTTCTTCCAACGACAAAAAATGTGGCTTTAATATTATTTTTTTTGAGAATATCTAACGTTTGTGAAGTTGTTTTTGGCCATGGTCCATCATCAAAGGTTAAAGCAATTACTTTTTCACCTTTATTCAGCTTGACTTCGTTGAGGGTTTGTCCTTGAAACTGTACTGGTGCAGCTGAGATAAAACCTTTGGTGTTGGCTTCCTGCAGCCAAGTGGTAAGCATGGAGGCTTTAAATTTCTCAATTTGCTGCTGAGTTCCGATTTTAGCAGGTAGCCAATTATTTATATCTATACTTGCTCGCCCCTGTGCATCAGAAGCATTGGGCTTGATGAGTAGCATTAAGCTGAGGCTAAAAGTAGCACTCAAGGCGAGCAATGCAATTAATATTCCTTGTGGCCAAAGAAAAAACTTATTATTTTCCACTTCATAGCTCCTTCAAGGGTAGAACCAATTAATTAAGGTTCTCACGGTACTTAATAGCACACTTGTTTCTAAATATTAAATACAAAGATTTTTACTAGTATCCAGAAATTTTAGATACAGACTAGTAAAAACTCAATAAATATGGTTTGTGGGTTGATAAGAACTCAACTTTAACCTAAATCATTTGGCTTTGGATAAGCAATAGCCATGTAATATTTGTAAATATTTTGTAGATATTTAACAATCTGATTATTCTCCACTAACCAAGTATTTTGTCTGGTTGGGGTTATCTATGCAACAAGATGGGAGAACAGGTCAATCATGTAGTAAACATAGTATATTTTACTACTGAATGCTATTGTTCTGTTTTAAGAAAAAGTTAAACTTTTAGCTGACTGAGTGCCACCTTTTGTCTGCTACCAAATAAAACGACGATAATTAACTGTATATAGTTTCCCACTGTTCAGTTAAACTAAGTCGTTAATCTCTATACCATTTACTCATTTATTTTTAGATATGCGTCCATTCCGAGACAAAGAATGGCTATTTAGCTTAGTTGTAGCATCTCTGATTCTGTGGCTAATATTTTTGGGCAACCTACCTTTACGAGACTGGGACGAGGGTACTGTAGCGCAGGTTGCCAGGGAAATTTGGCGGGACTCAGTTGGTTCTCTGGGTTGGCTTTACCCCACGTTGGGAGATGAACCTTATCACAATAAACCCCCCCTGATTCACTTGTTGATTGCTTGGGCTTACTCTTTAGGAGGTGTGAATGAGTGGACAACACGTTTACCAAGTGCTGTATTAACTGCCCTGGGAGTACCTCTACTGTATTTAATAGGAGGTTTGGTCTTTCAGGAAAATTTGCCAGCTGTGTTTGCAGGATTGGTTTATTTAACAATGTTGCCTGTGGTACGTCATGGCAGATTAGCGATGTTAGATGGGGCGAGTATTTCTTTTTTTCTTTTATCGTTATTTTTCTTACTCAAAGCACGTAAAAATAAACAGTATGCTTTAGGTGTGGGTATTTGTTTGGGGCTAGTTACTCTGACTAAAGGAATGTTAGTTTTATTGCTGGGTGCGATCGCTTGTTTATTCGTGATTGCTGAGAGAGAATTAACTCTGTGGAAAAACCCCTATTTCTGGTGGGGAATTTTGTTGGGAACTGCTGGTCCTTTAGGTTGGTACATTGCCCAATGGCAACATTATGGCGATAATTTTTTACAAATCAATTTTCAGGCACAAACTTTTAATCGCCTAACCCAATCTGTAGAAGGTCATGGTGGTCCTTTTTGGTACTATTTAATTGAATTAATTAAATACGGTTTTCCCTGGATAATATTTTTGCCGGGTGGTTTACATCTAGCGGCAAAAAAACATCATACTACTTGGGCGCGTCTAATTCTCATCGGCACAATTGTTTATTTTTTCAGTATTTCTGTGATGAGAACAAAATTACCCTGGTATATCATGCCGATTTATCCTTTTTTAGCTTTAGCTATTGGGGCAAAGTTGAGCGAAGTTTGGCAACGTCGCCATGTAATTAATAAATATTGGGCGATCTTCTTAATTATCATCGCTATAGCAGGTATGGGGGGATGTATTTACTTTACCTTTGCTGATCCTCAGCCCATATTGATAGTCATGAGTTTTGTGTTAGTTATCAGTATGGTTGTGGCTGCATGGCTGATTAAAGAGCGCCATCGCGGTTTTATTCTGGTGCTGTTTTTTGGGATGTATTTAGTTTTAGGATTATTAATGAGTTCTGGGTCTTGGATTTGGGAGTTAAACGAAAGCTTTCCGGTCAAGCCGGTTGCTGCACTAATTCGCGCCCATGTTTCTCCGGGAACGAAAGTTTATACTTCTTTTGCTTATGGTCGTCCTAGTTTAGATTTTTACTGTGATTGCCAAGTCATACCTGCCAGTGAGCCTATATTAAAACAAATGTGGTCAAATAAATGTTATTTACTATTAGATAATGCCACTTTAGCAAATATGAATTTGCCTAAAAGTAAATTTTTGGCCACATATAAAGAGTTTACTTTAGTTGCGCCCCTTAATTAATTCCTGTCCTCAAACCTTCTTTTTTTCTCTGGTAATCAGTTTTTTTACCTGTGATTTAACAAATAAATAAACACTAGATTTGTGATAGAGCAAATTAAATACTTGGTCATTTTTGAGTTCATTTAGCAAATCAGGATTAAACTCAAGATTGTGCTTTTTATTCCTATTTAAATCCAACAACACATAATCAAATTGTTGGTCACTGATTTTTGCAGAATTTAAATTTGTATTAGTTAGTTGAATATTTGGTCGCTGGCTCACATGGGGGGCTATTCTTGAGGTGGTGATGACACTGGCTTGACTTGGTACTAAACTAACCGCCGTATGCAAAGAATCAAGATTGGGTAGATTTGATAAATAGCGAGTGACAAAAAACTCATACTTGCCTAAGAGCAGAAACATAAGAACAGCCCAGGTTATTAAAGTATGAGGCTTAAGCCAACGTCTTTTGTTCTCTTTTTGATACTGCTTTAATGAACGCAGTAGCCACACGATAATAAACGGAAAAATTGGCAAAGAATAATGATGAATTAAATCTCTTTGAGCCCAATAGTCGGAAATAACATTAAGCAGTAACATGGGTAGCGCTGGTAAGAATGTTATTAATTGCCGCCAGTGTAAGCCAATGATTACTGGTAATGAAAGTAGCAAATAATAAAGGATTGTGTCAGGTGAAAAGAATTTTCCTAAAATCAAGCCGGGATTAGTGATTATATTCGATATAATTTGACTAGGGGAATCACCCAGAGAATTATAAAATATAACACCGCCTGCCTCTCCACCTCTCAACAGAGGAACAAGATAACCAATTGTCAGGAAATACCAAACTACACCTGCTAATATACAACCAATTCCATAAATACGTCGATCCTGACTCAACCACAACCAGATTCCAAAAGCAATAACAGTTAAACTTAAAGTATCTTTGCAAATTAATACTAATGTAATAGCTATAATCAACTGTCTATTTTTGCCTGCAATTCCTGCCCACATAGCCCATAATATTGCCGGTACTGCAATTGCCTCTGGGCGGAAATCAGTAAAAAAATTAATATTAAATAAGGCGGGATATAGCAAGTAAGAAATAGCTACTGTTCGGGCGTAAGTTACAGATAAACCGATTTGCAAACCCAGGGTGTATATAGGTAAACATCCTAGTCCTAGAGCGAAAGCTTGAATAAAAAATAACCAATGTACATCTGGATAAATTCTATATGGTAGAGCAATGAGATATAGAATAAAAGCAGCATGATCCCCGATCATGTGAAAGCCGAAGAAAGATGAAATAGGTGGTAATCCTTGACTCGTTAAATATATCCATTGGTCAAACACTGCTAAATCCAAAGCAGTCGATTGAAATAAAAAGTGTCTTAAACTGCTACAGACAAATAACACTAAAGTACTTACACAAATCATCCAACCGACACCAGAGTGAATGACATTGTTTTTCCACCGTACCCAAAAATTATTTTTAGTCAGCATATTCATATTTGTGTGATAGGAATTATTACTTAAGACTCACGTATTATCTCAAAATTTGGGTTCAAATGTGTCAGGAATGAATGAGAAAAACACAAAGGGATGATTTATCCTGAAAAAATACGGGACAATGTGGTACGGGAGAGTGTCAAACTAGAAGTTGTGTGTAAATTCTTAAGAAATTGTGAAAGCTATTACTCTTCTTGGTTCTACCGGCTCAATCGGTACTCAAACTTTAGATATCGTTACTCAGTACCCAGATCAGTTTCGGATAGTGGGATTGGCTGCTGGGAGCAATGTGGAAATGTTGGCGGATCAAATTCGCCAATTTAGGCCAAGTATAGCGGCGATTTCTGCTGAGGAGAAATTACCAGAACTGCAAGCCGCTATCAAAGACCTTGATCCCCAACCGATTTTACTAGCTGGTATTTCTGGAGTTATGGAAGTGGCCCGTTATGGTGATGCGGAAACTGTTGTTACGGGTATTGTGGGTTGTGCTGGTTTACTACCAACCATCGCTGCTATTGAAGCAGGTAAAGATATCGCCTTAGCAAATAAAGAAACTTTAATTGCTGGAGGTCCGGTGGTTCTACCCCTGGTGGAAAAACATGGTGTAAAACTATTACCTGCTGACTCGGAACATTCAGCAATATTTCAGTGTCTTCAAGGTGTTCCCCAAGGTGGCTTGCGGCGAATTTTGCTCACGGCTTCTGGTGGGGCTTTTCGAGATTGGGATGTAGAAAAGTTAGCAGAGGTGACAGTTGCTGATGCTTTGAAGCATCCTAATTGGTCAATGGGGCGAAAAATCACTGTAGATTCGGCTACTTTGATGAATAAGGGACTAGAGGTGATTGAGGCTCATTTCCTTTTTGGCTTAGATTATCAAGATATTGATATTGTCATTCATCCCCAAAGTATTATTCACTCTTTGATTGAGTTACAAGATACATCTGTTTTGGCTCAACTCGGTTGGCCTGATATGCGCTTGCCTTTACTTTATGCTTTATCTTGGCCTGAGCGGATCTACACTGATTGGGAAAGGCTGGATTTGGTCAAAGCTGGTAATTTAACTTTCCGTGAACCTGATCACCAAAAGTATCCTTGTATGCAGTTGGCTTATGCTGCTGGTCGGGCTGGGGGTTCTATGCCTGCTGTGTTAAATGCTGCTAATGAACAGGCGGTTGCTTTATTCTTGGCAGAAAAAATTCGATTTTTAGATATTCCCAGATGTATCGAAATGGTCTGCGATCGCCACTTACATCATAACTGTAATCATCCTTCGTTAGATGATATTTTGGCAGCAGATCAATGGGCTAGACAAGAAGTTTTAACCGCGGCTAACAAGTTAGAGTCTTCTTCTCAGATGATTTCGTTGCACTAAACCAATTTACGGTACATAAGTACTAGTGAGAAGGGTTATTAACAAAAACCTTCTCGCTAGTTTAATCATTGGTCATTGGTCATGAGTACATAAGCATCTGAGACTTTTATCTACTTTGCGATAATTTATGTTATGGTGAGGCAATTAACTTAAATTTCTGATCCCTCAAATTTTTTAAACACCATTCAAGAAATTGAGTTTTATGATTCCTACCCTAATAGTTGCTTGGATAGTATTTGTCATATTGTTTAAAGTTCTGAAAACTACGTTGAAGAATGCCTTAATAATTGCTTCCATACTGGTTTTATTAAATATCGGGTTTGGGATTACACCTCAAGATATTTGGGATCAGATTATGCAATTTGCTCAAACAGTTTCCCCAAAGTAAAAATCTAAGTAAGCTTTTGCTGGGATAGGAGTAATCCAAAATCCAAAATCTCAAATCTCAAATCTCAAATCTCGAATCTAAATATGTATCCTAGTAATTTTAGCTAAGGCATCTTTAACATTTGTGGGTAGCTGACGCATGATCTTACCCCGTTCCCGATCTAACGCTACTAATGTCACCTTGGCTGTAGTATATAATTCCTGTCCATCAGTTGAGACAATTGCATAATCCCAGTTCATACGCACGCCAGTAACTTCGGCCATACGTGTTTTAACAATTACTGCCATTCCCAACTGAATTGCACGGTGATAACGTAGGGAAAGTTCAACAACGGGTAAATCACAGCCTAGGGCGACTAAATCAGCAAATTCAATGCCGATAGAGCGTAAGGATTCTACCCGTGCTTCTTCCATCCAAGCAATGTAAGTACCATGCCAGACAATACCGCCATAGTCAGTATGGTGGGGTTGGACTCTGACGGGATACTCAAACCAACTCTCAAAGTCCTGGTGGGATGGAACATCAAGGGAGCTAGTTGGTGGTAGTTGTGTTGAACCTGGTTTTTGTTCGGACATTTTTGAGTTAATTTTCTCATAATGTTTTTATTAACCCAGTTTAAGTTGGGTGACAGCCCGATAATGAGCAATTGACACTCACCACGCCTAAAGACGGGGGATTCCAGTGTCACTGACGTTCCTTGCTTTTACTGGACGCAGGTCCAATAGAAGTAGAGGGAATATCTCTACTGGGGTTACTTCCCGTCTGCCGGACGGAGCCGCGTTTGCAGGATTTAAAATTACTTTGGCTGCATTGACATCTTTTTGTTCGATGTGTCCGCTATCCCATCAATTAGAGCGATTTCTAATACTTTTTGGACAGGGTTCTGTTACCTGAAATAGCTGGTGTGGATTCTTTGACAAGATTAGCGAGTTCTTGTAGTTGATTAATTGCCTCTGCGCCTTCTAACTTCATCAACTCCCTGTCATCTCGCATTTCTGTCCAAGTAATCCCGTAATCGGATACCAAAAATCTAATCAAGTGATTGTCGCCCAAGCTAACCATAAACGAGGCACTATTCATCTGGTCGCCGCAGGTGTAACAGGACGCGGGGTATCCACGTCGTTCTAGTACGATTGCCAAGGCTTGTAGGTTCATTACCAAGTCTTGGACGAATTGTCGGTGTTGATAAGCTAGTCTCAGAAACACGTTTTTCCTCCAGACACCACTGTGATTTGAGTTTCTTTTATATTTTCTTTAGATTTTTTCATCCACTGGTATTGTAAACTATTCATTACATTTAGCAAAACTTAATGAAAAACTTAGTTGACTACCCAGCCTAGGCTAGTTTGTAGGTATGCTTTGTTCTGTATCAAAGTATTCAGTTTCCCAATCGGACTTATCGGACGGATTTCAGGAATTTAAATCTTCTTTACATATCGCTGTGCGATTCAATGCTTACCTGAAATGATTCGGACTTAAGCCCAACGTAAGTTTGTTATTGGTCAACAGCAGGACAGCCACGGATATCATTTTTATAGAATCTATGAAGTCTGGTGTGAGTAGACTCAGGGTGAGAGTCTTTCAGGCTTTGGGGAGGAGAGTGTTAAATGATTTGTGCGCGACTAAAAGAGAATTTAGTGGGCATGGGATCGGGTATAGGGTACATACAGTCAACTTCTCCTCTTAGGGTTTGGTGGATAACTGGGTAGTTTGGGGTTGAGGACTATGGGCTATGTAAGAGCAATGGTCAAGGGATGTTTAAGTGATTTACGCAAGAGTGCCCAATACTTCTCCTATGGCGAATTTTGCCCAAATGAGGTACATCCTTGGCGGGCAAGATGCCCGCACTGCAAGACGATCATTTACATTTGTATGTCACGTGTTTAAGAAATGCTATAAACATCCGTGAGTTAATACCGACAATAACTGAACATTGGATCAGTATGTTGCCATTTTGCCAGTCTTTTGTCCCTGCTTGGGGTTTTGCCACAACATCTACCCAAAAACCTAAAATTTAGTCTGGGTAATTAAAAAAGGTTGTATCGGCTACATAAAACCTATTTTGATCATAACCAATTAAAGTCAAAAATTGTGACAAACTTTAAAAGTGGAAACCACCGCCATAGCTGTTATTTTGAGTATAGCGGTTGTTATTTTAATAAACCACTTGCCACCAACCGAAAGCTGGACCGATAAAACGGATAGTTATCCAAGCTACTACCATAACACCAATACAGAACCAGGTTCCACGAGTTGTCCACTTCATAAACTGTTCAGACTGGCTTTTGGTGATGGGAACCCAAGGCAAGATGCGGGCTTCTTGACCGTACTTTTCTCCTAGTGTGGTTTTACGACGCTTTGCTTCACCCATAATCGGCAATTCAAATTTCAATTCAAAATTAATCAGGTTTAAATACAGTTGCACCAAAATTGATGATAGCGCTTGCTATGACGGGATCGCGGGGTAGTTGACAAAACGTAAATACTTAGCTAATCAGAATTTTGATCATTTGGATGGGAAAACAGACTGGGATCAAGATAGTTAATGCGGGCTAGGGGACTGAGAACAGCTAATACTTGAGCGCCATAACTGCGATTAACTACACGACTGTCAAGTAAAGCAACAATACCGTGATTTTCTCGGACTGGTGCGATGGCTCTTTGTAGTTCATTTAAGGCAGTTGGTAATAAAAATAAACGAAACCAGTCTTGATGCGATCGCTTGTAATAAGCAACTCTACCAGCCACCAGGGGATTTTCCAAAGATGGTAGGGGCAGGGTGGCAATAATGAACAAATGGGGTGCTGGTAAAACAGTTTGATGCGATCGCCAAAATTCCCACCCACTGACCAAAATTCCATTTTCATCTAAACAAGTTTTTTCCACCTGCACCCGTGAACCAAACTCTGAGGCTAGAATGGCACCGACTTGAGCTTTTAGTGGTACATCTCCCACCAGTACCACTGTCAAACCAGGGGCTGTAGCACTGAGACAAACCAGGGTGCGGACTTTGTGAATAAAGGCGGCTTGAAATTCTGGGGTATTGGGTAGAGGTAACTTTGGTGGTAAATATAGTTGAATTGCTGGGTTTTGGGTATCATTGGAGAATTTTAAGCAAGTTACTTGAGCTAAACCCAGACGTTGACGAAATAATGGAGCTTCAGTTTCTGATTCTAAAGCGCTACCAATTAATACCACTGGTTGTTTCTGCCAAATAGGGGCGAGAGTTGTTCCTAATTCCGTGGGGGCATAGTGTAAAGAAAATAATCCTTGACGACGGGCAATGGTTGCCCAAAATAGAGCAGAAGGGGATGAGGGGGAGGGATTGTGATGATTCGGTGGGAATTGCTGCCAGAAATTTTTCCAGGGATCTGGTAATGTTGATACTGAGTCCAAGTGTGAATATAGATCACCCAAAATATCTATTTCTAACGGAGAAATTAGATAGCAATGGTAAGGATTAGCAGGGTGCTGGAATAATTCGTGAGCCAGTTTTGCCTGTGCAGAGCGAATGATTTCTGCTTGATGAGGACAAGCTAAGATGAGTTGATCCCAATCATGGGGTTGAATAACTTGGGTAAGTTGATGACGTACCCAGTCTTCTAAGTCATCTACTCCGTCAATAATCGTGGGAATACTGGGAGGAAAATGATCAGCAAATGTGAACTGCCCTTTTAACCATGCTTGAGGCGAGGTTAGCAGTAGTCCTTGAAAGTCTGATCCAGGCCAAACTTCACCGATTCGGATGGGTTTGTTAGCTTGTAGCCAAGGCTGAAGCCGGGGAATTTCAACTTGCAGAAGACTTTGCTGGATTGCTTCTGGGGCGACAATGATTACTGGACCGTGCCACATCAAGGCTGATGCCACAAAACTAGTGCGATACCGACCTTGATAGCCAGAAACTGCGCCGACTTGAATTAAGGCGCTACGTCCTAGACGCAAGGCGCGTGCCACTAACCGCGCCATGGTTAAATGATGCGGCCAGGAGGGAAACCCCGCCTGCGATCGCAGGAAGTTATGTAGTGACAAGTGAACTTCAGCCTCAATCACAAGCTTTTCATCCCATACAAAGTAACTTCTAATTCCAATCGTGCCATTTCTATTATCTTGTGATTAGTCGTTAGCGACTACTCAAGACCTATCACCCATTACCCTCAATTATGCCAACTTACACAGGAATATCGAGCGAGGCTTTCAGGCATCCACTGGATCGCCAAGCCGAGGAGGCTTTACGAAATTTACCAGGATTTGATTTAATAGCTCGTAAATTTGTGGAATTTGTCTACGAACGCCCCCAATTAGTCTATCTGATGGGTAACACCATCCAAGTTGGTCCGCGTCAATATTCCACTATTTACCAGATGTTTCGGGAGTGTGTGCGGGATTTGGACGTTTACCCAGAACCTGCTTTGTTTGTGGAGCAGAATCCCCAAGCTAATAGTTATGCTCTGGGGCAAGAAAATCCTTACATAGTGATCAACACAGGGATCTTAGACTTACTTGAGCCGTCTGAGATCAGGGCGGTTTTAGCCCATGAACTGGGTCATATTAAATGTGGTCATACTATTTTAATTCAAATGGCTATGTGGGCTATGAGTGCTGCTTCTGCCTTGGGGGAATTAACCTTGGGTATTGGCAATTTCGTCTCTCAAGCTTTAATTTATGCCTTTTTTGAATGGCGACGTAAAGCCGAGTTAACGGCAGACCGGGCTGCTTTGTTGGTCATGGATGACTTAAACACTGTTATGTCATCCATGATGAAAGTTTCTGGCGGTAGTATTAAATATGCTCATGAGTGTAGCTTACCGGAATTTGTTAAGCAGTCAGAAAGTTATCATTCACTAGATGATAGTGGACTGAATCAGGTTTATAAGTTTTTGCTGTATAATGGCGCTCAAGGCATGATGTTGAGCCATCCTTTTCCGGGGGAACGCTTACGGTATTTACAAGATTGGTTTGTATCTGAACACTATCAGCAAATTCGCGCAGGAAATTATCAGCGATCGCCTGCATCAGGATCAGTAGATGTTACGGCTGAAAATTCCTCACAGGAAGCGGAAATTTTGCGCCAACAAATTGAAGAATTGCAAGAACAGATTAACAAAATGAAAAAGTCTGACTAGTTGAACCATGGGCAATTTTCAGCAAAATTCAACAATTCAGATTTGAAAATTGCTTAAATATATTTCAGAATGAAGATGAGAATTCGCCCCTGACGGGGCGAAGTATCGTCTTGGCAAGCAAATTATTGATTGGTTGAAGTTGGCAATAAATTTAACTAAGCATTTCTCAATATGGCAATCTATAGGAACCAAAAAAGCTGTCTTAGAAGGAAGAGCTTTTAATCAGATTCTGTTGGTCAAGTTTTCCAGCATTTATAATGTATTGTTAAATATCTTGCCCTATTTAGTTCGTTACCATGTCGGAAGAAGATATCCGTGCCACTAGACTGGAAAAAGTCAATCAACTCAAGCAGCTAGGATCTAATCCTTATGCCTATCGTTGGGAGTCTACTCATAACACATCCGAATTGCAGGCAAAATTTGCCGATTTAGCCAGTGGTGAGGAGGTTGATTTGGATGTTGCCGTTGCTGGGCGCATTATGGCGCGTCGTGTTTTCGGTAAACTGGCTTTCTTCACTTTGCAAGATGAAACTGGCACTATTCAACTTTATCTAGAAAAAAATCGCATTCAAGAAGGTATGGCAGATGTTGATGTCAATGCCTTTACTCACTTAAAACAATTGACCGATGCTGGTGATATTATCGGAGCGAAGGGCACAATTAAACGGACTGAAAAGGGCGAATTATCGGTTTACGTCACAGAATACACCATCCTCACAAAATCCCTGTTACCCCTACCGGACAAGTGGCATGGTTTAACAGATGTTGCTAAACGCTACCGCCAGCGCTATGTTGATTTGATTGTTAACCCGGAGGTGCGGCAAACTTTCCGCCGTCGCGCTCAAATTACGGCAGGTATTCGCCGCTATTTGTCAGAACGGGATTTTCTGGAAATTGAAACTCCTGTTCTACAAAGTGAGGCCGGGGGGGCTGATGCGCGTCCGTTTATTACTTACCACAACACTTTAGAAATGGAGTTGTATTTGCGAATTGCTACAGAACTTCATTTAAAACGCTTGATTGTGGGTGGTTTTGAAAAGGTATTTGAATTGGGGCGAATTTTTCGTAATGAGGGAGTATCGACTCGCCATAATCCTGAGTTTACTTCAATTGAGGTATACCAAGCCTACGCCGACTATCAGGATATGATGGCTCTCACAGAGGGAATTATTACCACTGTTGCCCAAGAGGTACTCGGTACACTACAAATTACCTACCAAGGAACCCTGATAGATTTATCACCACCTTGGCGACGGGTGACCATGCACGATTTAGTTAAAGAACATACAGGTTTAGACTTTAATTCTTTCTCTACCTTGGCGGAGGCGAAGGCGGCTAGTAATAATGCGGGGATAGAAGGTATAGAAGATATGCCGTCAATTGGTAAGTTGTTGAATGAGGCTTTTGAACAAAAGGTAGAGGAAAAATTAATTCAGCCTACTTTTGTGATTGATTATCCAGTAGAAATTTCCCCCCTAGCTAAACCCCATCGTTCTCAGCCTGGTTTGGTGGAACGATTTGAGTTATTTATTGTGGGGCGAGAGACTGCTAACAGTTTTTCTGAGTTGACAGATCCCATCGACCAAAGACAACGTTTAGAAGCCCAATCCGCCCTTAAAGCTGCTGGTGATTTGGAAGCCCAGGGTGTTGATGAGGATTTTCTCACAGCTTTGGAATATGGAATGCCTCCTACAGGTGGTTTGGGTATTGGGATTGATCGGTTGGTGATGTTGTTAACTGATTGTGCAAGTATTCGGGATGCGATCGCCTTTCCTTTACTCAAGCCGGAAAAATCGGAATCTTCGCCAGAATCAGCAAGTTGATAAATACTGCCGATTGTATGGAAGTATCAATGTGTGTTTAGGCTATGCCTAACGCACCATTTTTATGAATTGGTAAATTACAGCAGAAGGAAGAGTAAAAGGCCTAACTTTCAGGCTTTTTTATACGTAAGCGGGCATTTTGCCCGCACTAGGGGATGTTTCTGCTTTATTTCTGAGTTTGCCTGTATTAAATTGGATGAGACTGTAACCATTGTTGCAAATCATTTACGGTGGTAAAGTCTAATAAATCTTCACCTAAAGTCTCTATCTGTGATAAGGATAAGAGTTGAACCTGTGACAATAAATCCTGGGAAATTATACCTAAACGGCGATTTAACTGTCT
>NZ_JANQDH010000048.1 GCF_029891735.1 Chrysosporum bergii ANA360D | reverse complement strand
TCCCTGGTGATGCGTCCCCCACCTTTGCGAATTTACCTTTAACTAGGGAAATTCCCCGTTTTCTGGAAGAAAGCGTCAACATAGGCGAAATACCCATGCTTCGCGCCTTCCGTCACTGGGTACAAGGGCAAATAGCACATTAAGGACATCAAAACATAGTGGGAGCTTGAGAAACCCTACGCTAAAGCCTAGGGGATGAAACGCGGATCAACAGGATTTATCCTGTGGTGTCCTTAACAAAGGGTCATGAGTATTTACAAAGTATTTTTGTTCAGTTAAAATCAAAAAGAGCATCTACAAACTGGTGAAAAACCCATAAGATGCCAACTCAATTAGTCACACAGCTAAGTATAATCTTAGTCAAGGTGAGTCAGGGAGCTTTGAGACTCCCAAAGCGATATTATTTAATAAATCATATCGTTAAGCGTTGCCTAGCGTGTCTTCAGTCCGCGTAGCAACATCAGTTTAAAATCTCCTGTGTTTCAACCAGGGGTTATGTCAAACTAATTAAGGTGCATCATACATAAGCTGTGATCTTATGCCTAGTGTTGAACGCGACGAAAATAGAGAGCATCGCATTAAAACAGAAATAATTGTCGATGCTGAAGATAAAGAAGAGAGGGCAATGGGTTGGTATGACTACCTGGACGACAACCTAAATGTCCCCTTTATAGCTACTTTAAAGAAGAAATCACGTAAAACAGCCACAGTGGAGGAAAAAACAGTTGAGGTGCTGGGAATGGCACCAGATGATGAGTGCCTAAAAGATATGTATGTGGAAGTGGTAGAACCCAATGGTAAAGATGAAGACGTGTTCACTGCTAAACTTTCAGATATAGTAGCAAGTGATACTGACGAAGAAACAAAAGAAGCGATCGCGGACTGGCACTATTGGCTGGCTAGAGGTTACAAATTCTAGCAACCACTAACAGAGAAATGCCCAACAGGCTTTCAATATTGCCAAATACCAGGCAGGAGGTTAGAGAAACTTCCTGCCTATATTTAGTTAACTTTTCCCTACAGGTGACACTTTAAGCCATCGCTGCTGAAAGTGACTGTGTTACTAATTGTTTCAACAATTCAGCCTTATCAGTGCGCTCCCAGGGCAAATCTAAATCACTCCGCCCAACGTGACCGTAAGCCGCGATGTCCTGATAAAAACGTCCGCCTCGTTCACTGGGTAAGTTACGTAAATTGAAAACATGGATAATTCCTGCGGGACGTAGTTCAAATTGGTCTTTGACTAACTCCAGTAGGGTTTGATCATCCACCTTCCCTGTACCAAAGGTTTCCAGAAAAATGCTCACCGGCCGGGCTACACCAATGGCATAACTGAGTTGAACCTCACATTTTTGAGCCAACCCAGCAGCAACAATGTTTTTAGCCACATAGCGAGCTGCATAAGCAGCAGAACGGTCTACCTTAGTGGGGTCTTTACCCGAGAAAGCGCCACCGCCATGGCGGGAATAACCACCGTAGGTATCAACAATTATTTTCCGACCTGTGAGACCAGAGTCGCCTTGAGGTCCGCCAATGACAAATTTGCCAGTGGGGTTAACTAAGAAACGTGTTTCTTCGGTAGGCTTAATGGCTATGTCAGCAAAAATAGGTTCCACTACTGCTGACCACAGGTCTTGTTTGATTTTGGCTTGTATTGCTACTTCATCTCTGATTTCCCCGATGGTTTCTGTGTGCTGGGTGGAGATGAGAATAGTATCAATACTTACCGGATACCCGTCCTCGTAGGCTACAGTTACTTGTGTTTTACCATCGGGGCGCAGATATGGCAATTCGCCTGTTTTGCGGACTGCTGCCAAGCGGCGGGCGAGGCGATGAGCAAGACTGATAGGTAAGGGCATCAGTTCCGGTGTTTCGTTGCAGGCGAAGCCAAACATGATACCTTGATCGCCAGCACCCACTGCATCGAATTGTTCATCACTATTCTGCTGGCGTGTCTCTTGGGCAGTATTCACACCTTGGGCTATGTCCGGCGACTGTTCATCTAAAGCCACAAGCACGCTGGCGCTACCCGCAGAGAAACCATTTACAGCGTCTGTGTAGCCTATTTCGGCTATTTTTTTCCGGGCTAGGTTGACGTAATTGACATTGGCTTTACTAGTAATTTCCCCAGTAATTAGTACCAAACCAGTATTAACCACCACTTCAGCCGCCACACGACTGCTGGGGTCTTCCGTGAGTAAGGTATCAAGGATTGTATCAGAAATTTGATCGCAAATCTTATCTGGATGACCTTCGGTAACTGATTCGGAGGTGAATAAATAGCGTTTAGACAAAAAGAGTTCCTCCTTTTCAACGATTACTGCTGGCTAAATTTTGACTATTTAGTTCAGCAACTAATGTATGAAATCATAACAAGATTAGGACACGCAACAGTTAGTATTTGATTTATTTTTGTAAATTAGGGAAATAAAATTAATTTTGATTTGAATCGTGCAAACACTACCGTCTCCCTGACGCTAAATAACGCCAGTAGAAATTTTACCTCTACTCCTATTAGACCTAGGTCTAGTAAAAGCAAGGAACCTCAGTCACACCGGAATCCCCCGGCTAAAGCCGGGGGGAGTGTCAAATTAGCAATGCTGAGTTAAACTTGAACTGCTAGTTTTGCTTCTTTTGTTGTCAAACCCTCGTAAGCAGCACGCATTTTTAAACCGGTCAACACTTGGAACAATCCAGTTCCGTTGTTGGAACCTGGATACTCTCGGTGTTGGAGTAGCAAGTGAGTCATTTCCCCTTGATACTTGGTGGATGTATTGCTTAGATGAGTTTCGATATAAATCACCTCTTCAAGGTTGTCGAATTGACCGTCTATTTCTAGCACAGATACATAGCGACCATAGTACACATCAGAACCATAGTATAACTGCATACCAGGATAAGAACAAGTTAGTTTACGTCCGCAAGGAGTCCAGTGGATGGTTGAGCCTTGATCAAATAGGTAGGTTGGCTCAAAGCCTTCTCTGTCTTCCCGTTGCAACATACGTACCCGTAACACCTTACGCTCGGTATCGTTTTTAATCAGGTTGGTGGGGAGTACCTGAAGAACCACGTCGGCAAATTCCCTTTGTGGCTCGATGAATTTCTCAAAATCCGGTTTACGGGAATTGATTTGAGCTAAAACATCTTCATAGCGGTGTCCCCTTTCGGCCATGTCTCGCTGAATTTTCCAGGCAATCTTGACTTCATCACTGATGTCAAAATAAACACTAAAATCAAGCAGCGATCGCACCCGTTCATCGTATAAAGGATGCAGACCTTCCACAACTATGATATGATTAGGCTCTACCCGTTCCGGTGGATCAATAGTCCCGGTTTCGTGGTTATAAATCGGCTTATCAATGGCTTGACCTTCTTTAAGTGCTTTGATTTGCTCATACATCAAGTCAAAATTGTTAGCTCTAGGATCAAGAGCGGTTATGCCTGTTTCTTTGCGCTGCTTGCGGTCCAAGCAGTGATAGTCATCTAAGCAGATGACTGTCATGAACTCTTCCCCAAATAAATCTGTTAAACGACGCAAAAAGGTAGATTTACCGCATCCGGAGTCTCCGGCTACTCCAATCAATACCACCCTTTCCGGCTTAGTTGTCATAAATTTCCTCTAAATACTAAATGTTTCAGTCAATATTTTTTCACACAGAAGATTTTTAAACTAGGGGTTGATCCTGTTTTGTTGCTTCTCAGCAGGGCTAGGGAATATCCAGACGGGCAGACATTGCTAGCTGGCAAGTATTTAATCTAGCGTGGTGTTCTCGATTTTAACAGAAGGTGGTATTCTATAACAAGATTTGATCTCAGAAAGAATTTACCACTTTATGATTAATTTTGCGGACAGGTAGGATGTGGGTTCAGTTTGTATTTACTAGTCCTAGTTAAAGAAAACTGCCAAGCTACAAGTCATGGTATCTTCCCCTTTGGGTGGTTGAAGCCATCTCCCTAATGGGAGTGGTGATTCACGAAAAAAAGATTAAATTGACTCATCATTAACATTCTGCCAAAAACTTATCCTTTACCTTAGAAGGTGAACAGGTGTGTTTTTTGCTATCCTTGTATGTCCTTGGTGAGTGAACCTAGCACGGCATGAGCTTATAATGCCACTTTCCTGGATTACCAGTCTTTGTATCAGAAAATTAGGTACACTAAAACTGGTGAAAGGAAAGAATTTTTTTGAGAAACGGTTAAGTAAAAATCGGAGTGTTAGAACGAATGTACAATCAAGGTGCTTTTGGGGGTGCTGCCAACACAGAATTCGGTAGCCGCGTCTTCGTTTATGAAGTGGTGGGTCTGCGCCAGAACGAAGAAACTGATCAAACAAACTACCCAATTCGTAAAAGTGGCAGTGTGTTCATCAGAGTACCTTACAACCGCATGAATCAAGAAATGCGACGGATCACTCGCCTGGGCGGCAAAATTGTTAGTATCCAATCTGTAAGTACTCTAGAACAAATTAATCCTACAGCCTCCCATGAGAGTGCTGACAACAATAAAGAGTCTTCAGTTACACCTGAAACAGCTGCTAACAGTGAGGGCAATGGTAAAGCTACACCTGTCAGTGCTAATAGTGAAGTTAAAGGCTTTGCTAAACCACCAGCTGAAGAACAGCCCAAAAAGAAGGACAAAAAAGGCAACACCATGACTCAAGCGAAAGCCAAAAAAGGCGCTGACGTTCCTGTAAATATTTACCGTCCTAATGCTCCATTCATTGGTAAGTGTATATCTAATGATGCGTTAGTGGATCAAGACGGTATTGGTATTGTTCAGCACATCAAATTCGACCTGTCTGGCAGTGAGCTAAAATATATAGAAGGTCAAAGTATTGGCATTATTCCCCCGGGTTTAGATAAAAACGGCAAGCCCGAAAAACTGAGACTGTATTCAATTGCTTCTACTCGTCATGGCGATGATGTGGATGATCAAACAATATCTCTATGTGTCCGCCAGTTGGAGTACAAGCACCCAGAAACAGGAGAAACAGTTTACGGTGTTTGTTCTACTTATTTAACTCAACTGGAACCAGGGGCAGATGTGAAAATCACCGGCCCAGTGGGTAAGGAAATGTTGCTACCTGAAGATCCAGAAGCCAATATTATTATGATGGCAACTGGAACCGGTATTGCTCCCATGCGGGCTTACCTGTGGCGGATGTTTAAGGACTCAGAAAAGGCAGTTAACCCAGATTATCAGTTTAAAGGATTCTCTTGGCTGATATTTGGTGTTCCCACAACTCCCAACATCTTATATAAGGAAGAACTGGAAGAAATACAGCAAAAGTACCCTGATAACTTCCGCCTTACCTATGCTATCAGCCGGGAACAAAAAAATCCCCAAGGTGGCAGAATGTACATCCAAGACCGCGTGGCAGAACACGCTGATGAATTGTGGCGTTTGATTAAAGAAGAAAAAACTCACACCTACATTTGCGGTTTGCGTGGTATGGAAGGTGGTATTGATGAAGCTTTAACTGCCGCTGCTGCTAAGGAAGGAGTAGTGTGGAGTGATTACCAAAAGGAACTGAAAAAAGCTCATCGTTGGCACGTGGAAACTTACTAAGTTACTTTACGGCTTGAGTATGCAAACTCAAGCCATTAACAAAGCCTAATCAAGTAGGGTGGGTGATTAACTCGCCCTATAATTGTTTTTACATCACTGTCTGGTGATGGTAAGTGTAGACAGCTGAGAACAAAACTCGCCAAATGAGGGTACAAAATTTGTGGGAGTGAAACTAGGAATATTAGGTTTAGGCACTGTCGGTACAGGTACAGTGCAATTATTACAAGATGTTGCGGGACGTAACCCGTTATTACAGCAAATAGAAATATATCGAGTGGGAGTAAGAACCCTTGACAAAAACCGTGGTGTAGAATTGCCAGCTGAGGTATTAACTACAGATTTAGCCGCCATTGTCAATGACCCGGCAGTGGATATAGTAGTTGAATTGATGGGGGGATTGGAACCAGCGCGATCGCTGATCATAACAGCTTTAAAAAACGGTAAACACGTTGTCACTGCCAATAAAGCCGCCATCGCCCGTTTTGGGGCAGAAATTTTTACCACTGCCAACCAAGCAGGGCTGTATGTCATGTTAGAAGCTGCTGTGGGGGGCGGTATCCCGGTGATTCAACCCCTGAAGCAGTCTTTAAGTGTTAACCGTATTCATACTGTGACTGGTATAGTTAATGGTACAACTAATTACATTCTAACCAGGATGCAAAGGGAAGGTAGTAACTTTAGTGATGTTTTGGCAGACGCTCAAACATTAGGTTATGCTGAAGCTGACCCCACAGCTGATGTAGACGGACTAGACGCGGCAGATAAAATTGCCATCCTGGCATCATTGGGCTTTGGTGGACGCATTAATCTAGAAGATGTGTATTGTGAAGGCATTCGCCAAGTTAGCAAGACAGACATTACCTATGCCGAAAAGTTGGGATTTGTGATTAAGTTATTAGCGATCGCCAAACAATACACAGACTCATCCTCTCTTTCCGTGAGAGTGCATCCCACCCTAGTACCCAAAGCACATCCCTTAGCCAGCATCAACGATGTTTATAATGCCATTCTTATAGAGGGGGAACCCATTGGGCAGGTGATGTTTTTTGGACCCGGAGCCGGTGCGGGTGCAACAGCTAGTGCCGTCACTTCAGATATCCTAAATTTAGTTGCCCTTCTCCAAACCAGTACAGCTAAACCCAATCCCCTCTTAACTTGTAGACATCAACATTACTCCCCAGTTGCCCCCATTACCGAACTAGTGACGCGATTTTATGCCCGGTTCCTCACTAAAGACCAACCGGGAGTTATTGGTAATTTGGGTACTTGCTTTGGTAAATACGGCGTTAGTTTAGAGTCTGTGGTGCAAACAGGCTTTCAGAAGGGACTAGCAGAAATTGTGGTGGTGTCCCACGATGTTCGAGAAGGAGATTTTCGGCAAGCTCTGGCAGAAATTCAAACCTTAGAGGCCATAGATAGTATTCCCAGTTTACTGCGAGTGCTGTAACTGTTAAGAACGGGAGAATCTAGCTTTCATTGCCATATTGTGCCTGCACTTGACAAAACTCCCAAAACTTTCTGGCAGCGGGCATCTTGCCCGCTAATCATTAACTCCTAAATTGTGCCTGTTGCCAGATTTACCTAAGCTTCTGGAAGATTTTTGCCGACAACTTGGGATTTGAGAGTAGTGATTTCACTAGTTAGCTCTTGCCTAGTAGAAGCTTTGAGCAAGTAGCGGTAAACAAACCAAACAGAGTAGCCAATACCAATTAATTCAAAACTTGGTGCTACTAAAGGAATGTCGTTCAAAGAGTCTAATACTGCCAAGAGTACCTTAACCGAAACAACTGCTGCCACAATTAAACCAACGCTAACCAGGGGCTGCTTATATTGATTAAAGAAGTTACCCAGGTACTCAGGCAGTGTTGCCAAAAAAACAGAAATTTGTTCACCGTACTTTTGCCACTGTTCTTGAGACTGTACAGGGCGTTGGAGTTTGGTAATGGTTCCCATTTGGTTGTTGATATCTGGCACTGCTGGGTTTTGAGATTTGGTTTCTGGGAATTCCGGTTCTTGCATTTTTACTCCTCTAAATTTAACGGTTGATTTGATCTAAGCCGGACAATGACAACCAAAAGGCTGTTCACGGGGCAATGAATGCACCACAGCATGAGTAGGACTGGGTTTGATGCACAAAAGGTTTTGTCCTACAACCATAATCGCCTGATTACCTCCACTGCATCAACTACAAGGTAGACATTGACACTCCCCCAGGCTAAAGCCTGGGGATTCTTGAAGAGTCCACAAACTGACCTTCAATGGTGCTGGCAAAAACACCCTAGACGCTCAAAACAATTAACAGTACGAAAGGTATTGCTATAGCCAGGGGCTTGCGTCTCGTTTTATGGTCAATGGTAATTATTCAAGCAGAAATCAGGTCAAAGCCAGACAACCTCATAACTTATACAAGTTTAAACGTTTATTAAAGCTATCTCACAGAGTGTTTGTCACTCATTCATCATATTAATATTAATTCTTGAAATACTCACCGATATTCTGGGTTGGTGATTCTTGACCGTTCACTGCAACTTGCTACTGAACTAGTCTGACAGTCGCTCCCGGTCTCTTTAACTCTTTAAAGTCCTGCCGATGCCCCATGCCGATTACTCTTGGATTATAACTGTATTTTAAATAACATATTTTCTGGGTATGATATGTATGCCTGTAAATTTTAAATATTACTGGGGATGTTACAAGATATTCTTACTTCATCCCCAGTTAACTAGATTAGTGTTACTGATGAAAATATACTAGTCCCAATCGGGGAAGATATCCGCTGCATCTCCACCAATACCGATTGCAGTGTGATAGATTTCCGCATCAGTGATGATCATCTGCTCCATTGATGCACCGTATACATTAGAGTCGTAAATTTGAGCGCGAGTTAGATTAGCCCCGTTGAGATTAGCTCGTTTAAAATTAACGTTGGTGAGCAAGGCTGCTGTTAAGTTCGCACCTTTCAAATTAGCATTAGTTAAGTCTGCTCCTTCCAGATTTACTCCTTCCAGGTTAGCTCCCGAGAGATTTGCTCCTCGTAGGTCAGCACCAATTAAATGGGCACCTTTGAGATTAACTCCTGATAAGTCACACCGGACACATTCTCTGGTCAAATTGAGCTTTTGTAAGTCTTGGGAATTACTAGCCTTAACTATGCTAGTAAAAATTAGGGGAGTTGCTAAGGCCAGAACTGCAAATAGCTTGAGTTTCATATTGTTTTCCCCCTCGTGATTAAACTACATCCGTTCTTGTCCTCACGACTTTATTATCTCACTAAATTGCTCAAATTTGCTGCGAGGTTGTCCTAAGTTGATAGTTTAATAGACAAGCCTGTACACTCATGGAAAAACATAAACCTCACTAATTCCCTATCTGTTAGAGCCTTCATCGCTTCCCAGCCACATAATCCCCGCAAAAATACGGAAAACTGGCTAAAGTTCATCAGCGATCGCAAAATATCCTCCCTTCACTCAAACTCTCACTCCCTGGGTTTCTGCGTGATACAAATTCATACCTTAATTCATTAAAAAAGGGAGTTTACCTCCCTTAAATAAAACACTGTTAGGTGATTTTTTAGTTACGTTCCCTAGGTAAAAAAGCTATGGGGTCTTTTGCTCCTTTGCCTGGTGGGTGGATTTCAAAGTGGGTGTGGGGTCCGGTGCTAAAACCAGTGCTACCCATGTGAGCGATTTGTTGCCCTTGGGTGACACGTTCACCTGCTCGCACTAAAGTGCGGCTATTGTGAGCATAGCGGCTCAGACTGCCATCATCGTGGCGAATATCCACTAGGATACCGTAACCACCTCTGTTCCAGCCGGATTTTTCCACCACACCGTCAGCAGCAGCATAAATTGGCGTACCAGTGGCGTTAGCAATGTCAATACCCCTGTGCATTCTTCCCCAGCGTCTACCATAGCCGGAGGTGAGTACACCTTTTGCCGGCCATATGTAGCTTGTTGAAGCGGTTGCAGGGGGTGGTGTAGTGGCATCAATGGGTTGGGGCAAGTATTGCTGGACTGCGGCCAAAGGCGGTAACTGTTGCCGTAATTGTGGAGTTACCCTAGTTCCCCGTAAGTTTCCTAGAGTATCAGAGATACCAGCATCACTAGAAGATGCTGCTATTTCCTGCCCAGAGCGATTGCGGTTAGAGAAAAACTCTGGATTGATTGGCTCGTTGGTACTAAAAGTACGGGTTTGGGAATTAGCAGATTGACTGCCATAGTTGGGTAGATTCAGCCTAGGAACATCAATAGGAATTGAGCGATTGTTTCGTACCCCGGTAGGTTGAGAAGCTGAGGCTAGATTTGGTTTAACCACAGGAATGGCTATGGGAGCTTTCTCAGTGTCATTAGTTGCTGGCTTGATTGCGTCGCCATATTTTTGTTGGCGATACTGCTCCCGTAGTCTCTGGATTTCTGCCTCTGGGCTATTGATTTGAGCAATGGGACTGGGGACGGTTGCTTCTGGTTCTGGTTTAGTAGCTACTGGTACAACTGCATTTCCAGATTCCTGGTTGCGGTATTTTTCTTGTAATTTTTTGATTTCTGCTTGTAGGCTATTTGTTTGAGCAACCGTAATGGGCGCAGCAGTTGGTTCAGGTTCGTTGGCTGATTCCTGGTTATTGAATTTCTCCCTTAATCTCTGGATATCAGCCCGTAAGGAACGGAGACCTTGATTATTTTTTGTACCTACCGTTTGTTCAGCAGATTTTTGAGCCTGCTGCATTTCGGCAAATATTGTTGGTACTGCTGTATCACCACCTAGACCTTGAGTATTGGCATTAATAGATTCTGTTTCTATGGTTGTTGCAGTTTTTACCTGTATCTGGTTATTAGCAGTCACTGGTAACTGTGATGAAGCAGCAGGTAGACTCACTTGAATGCCAGCATTGTTGGTGGTGTAGTTGTTTAGCTGAGGGGTACTACTAGAATAAGCCCTATTGGCAGCAACTACTACTGGTATCGAAATAGCTCTAGAACCGTTACCCTGAGTAATAGGAATAATCAGTTGTTGATTAACTTTGAGTTGATCCGGATTGCTCAGATTATTTGCTTGGACTATTTCCGAAATGGAAATATTATGTCTCAGAGCGATCGCCGCCAGTGTGTCCCCTGGTTTTACTTGATAACTGCCGTTACCGGATAACCCTACAACTTCCCGTGCTGCTGGTACAGGTATGGTTATAGCTTCCCGGTTGGAGTCACTTTGTTGTTTGAACCTCGATACTAAATTTTCATCCTTGTCATTAGCCGTTTTAGAGCCGATTTCTGCTCCTTTTTCTGTTGTTTTCGGCTGTGTGGAAGCTATGTCAGTTTTTGATGATATTTGGGTCTCCTCAGACCGCAACTCCGCCAGACTGTTTCTTAAACGGTTCGATTTTTCCTGTAAGCGACTTATGGCAAATGTTTGCTGCGCTTTTAGTTGAGCATTCATTTCACCATTGGCTTCTGGGTTTTCCAGTACCTTTGGTTGCTGTTCGCCTGTTAAATTTACAGTTGCTTCCTCGGTTGGGGTAGTAACCGTACTAGACAGTTCTGGTACTGTCTCATGGGCTGTAATTCCTCCTGACAATTCCTGTGATACTGGTAGTTGTGAATTGAAGGAAGTTTTCTCAGATCCCTTGGTGTCGGATTGTACCCCACTAACAGGAACCTGCCATTTAGTTTCAAGCTCAGGTAATTGTGAAATTGCTGTTGGTTGCAGGATGACAGGATTTTCTGTCAACTTTGTGGGAGCAAATTTCACTGTCGTGTTAGAACCAGCAGGAATTGTTGAAGTTGCCTTTTGGCTACCCAGAGGAGCTGCTCCTTGAGCCTGATCGCTTTGTCGAGTTATCAAAAGGCTGGTTGTTCCCATTGATATCGCTAAACCAATCATTGCAGCTTGTGTCCCCACCCGACGGTTAACCCTAGGATTAACTACGTTTGGTTGTTCTAAGTGTTCCACCGGGGCATCATCATTATTCAAGGTATTTTTCAGCACAGCTTTTTCTCTTTTTTTCAATGCTCGTTTCAAAGATGACCTCCTATGATCACGCTTCACTTAACTGATCTCGATTTTTCAGTCGGATACTACTCCATGATTTAAATCACATTGAATGATAGACCAAGATCACCTTCATCAGAGATATTTAAGCAAGATTAACTTGCTTCTCTGATTTAGACAAGTTCAGACTCATTAGCAAACCTTAAAAATTGCTGTGCTGACTTGTCCGCTTGACTCCTACACACCATAGAACTTTTGCTTTTGACAGTTATCTTCACCTTTTTGACTACGCTTACTAGGACTGAACAATAATTATATATTCAGAAAGCCCTTTGTGGGCGTTGCAAGATAATGGTTCTGATTTCTGCCCATCGGCTCTGCCCTGTGTTGTAGATATATTCAAGGTTTTTCTATTCGATCCGCCTTATCAACATGAGAGTTTAAGTTGATTGATCGCTAAGAATCAACAGTACAAATTTCTCATTACTTTTGTCCTCACGGAAATCACTTATTCAATAAAATATTTTTCTCTCCCGATTTTGGCGAGTATTTATCACTAAACTTGCGGGAAAATGCTTATTTATTACAAATTATTTTAGTATTATTACTTATGTTTTGCCGAAAAAATTATTTTTCAGGGCAATGTTTACGGACTTTTTTTCAAAAATCAAACAGCATTCCCATATTCCTACTGGTGGGGAAAATTATTAAGTATTTTTACTGTAAATAACCCAACTGACGACGGGCTTCAAACAAGCTTACGGCTACACTGACCGAAAGATTTAAGCTGCGAACACCAGACTCAGCCATGGGAATGTAAAGTTTAGCGTCACAATCTGACAAAATTGTAGATGGTAAGCCACTAGTTTCGCTACCAAAAAGCAACCAATCATTGGCTTTAAATTGAAAATCAATGTAATTAAAATTCCCCCTGACTGTGAAGCCCAAGCATCTACCGCCACGTTCCCGATGTGTGGCTTTAAAGGCTTCTAAGGATTCGTGATAGTAGAGTTTGACATAAGGCCAATAATCTAACCCTGCTCTTTTGAGGTAGCGATCGCTTATTTCAAACCCTAAAGGAGCCACTAGATGTAATTCTGTACCCGTAGCTGCACAAGTACGGGCAATATTGCCTGTGTTTGGGGGGATTTGTGGATGAACTAAAACGACCTGGGGCATTGTCTGGGATACTAATACTTATACTAATCAATCTCAACTAACACTCAGACTATAAGCAACAAGAAAGTTTGGGGAGAGAAAATAAATAATTTTGTGGTTTCGGGTTTCTCTCGCCAAATCTACCTTTGAAACCAAGACAGAAGATTTAAGCTACTAGAGGCGAACACAATTTGTTTTCTAGTTCAACTTCTCGTTCCTCAGTGGCAACAATTGCTTGAGTGAGGACACGCTGAGAGTCAAAACCGACTGAGTACAATTGTAACCACTGTTGGGCTTCGTTACCTGCCAGGATAATTTTCTGTAAAGGGGAAAGGAAACAGTTAAAACCATGTTGTTTAGCTATCGCCCAAACTTCTTGATATAGTTCAGTAATCCAATCTCTGGCAGAGATGAATCTGCCATCTTCCCAGTGCTGCAACTGAGCATCAAGACTAGCAGTGGCTACGGCTGCTTCATTACTAGCGGTGACTGCAATCAATTCTTCAGGAGAAAAGCTACTTTGAATTAACGGGTCAAGGTTGGGGTTAGCCATCAACTGCAACAAACGGGCTTCCAGTAAAGCGGTAATTGCTAATAAAGCAATGGGATCAGTAACCAAGTCACAAATTCGTAATTCTAAGCGATTAAGGTCATAAGGACGGCCATCGCCATTTGGTCGGACTGAAGTCCACAAATGCCGCACATTTTGCATAGTTCCAGCAGCCATTTGTGCTTCTACCCATTGAATATGATGGGCGTGGCTGGTAAATAGCGGCACACCATCGGGGGTTTGGGGAAACACAGCCCAGCGGGTGGAATGATAACCAGTAGCCTGGCTATCCAGGAAGGGGGATGAGGCGCTCAAGGCCAGGAATAAAGGCGCTTCTACACGAATCAGGCGACAAGCCCGCATTAATACCTCTGGGTCACTAATACCAATATTAATATGAACACTGGCTGTAACCACTTTTGTACCATAGGTATTTTCTATGTACTCATGATAAGGATTATTCGGGTCAGAACGAAAAAAGCGATCGCTTCCACCCAAAGACAAAGTACTACCAGGAATTAAAGTGTAATTGCCCAAACTTTCCAAATAGCGGCGTAACTTGCGCCGGGGAAGCAGCAAAGCGCACAATAAATTTTCATAATTATTCAATGGTTGGGTTGTATATTCCACATTGCGACTGTCAGGTTCCCGGACAAACCCATGCAAACCAGCCACAATTTTGTCGGAGAGACCGACTATTTCACCTTGAGGCGTACCTGTGTACATCTCAATCTCAAAGCCTTTTAATAGAACCACTTTGTTCCCCTCGCCTCTCCTCTGGTAAAACTGTATCGAATTAAACGAATTTCTGCATCTACATTTAAGTTAACTTAAAATTCGCAATTATTGAAATGTAAATGATCGTCTTGTAACACAAGCATCCTGCTTGTTAATCATGTACATCATTAACAGGGAACCGTAACCCTGAGATTTTCTACCCTGATTTTTCCCTTACCTTTTCCTGGGTGGAGAAGTCTGGGACTTAATAAATTCATGGGGTGAATCATTCTCCTGAGCAATATTGAGACGGATAAATTGCGCCCACACTTGCTCACTAAGTAGGCTTAGAGCAGTTTCCGGTTGATGAGATGCCATGGCGCTGATCACCTTACGCCATTCCTGCTGCAATGATTTGATAAAAGTTTCCTCCCCGGAAAACTGATTCAGCAAAGCAAGTGCATCTAACAAAATTACAGAATCATCAGGTAAATTATTTGATTTCACATCTGGAAGTAAAACATTCAGCCACACTGGGAGAAGTTCTAGCCAGTTGTTTTCCTGTATCTCCCTGAGTGTAATATCTTGCATACCCAGCCCCGCCCATAAACACAAACAATCTACAGCAACTTGAAAATTTCTGTTTTCTAAAGCCATATTCCAGCGTTTTTGTGCATAATTGTGGCAACGAAGAGCCATAAATTGATGCGCTTCCTCGACTTGATCGGGAATAGTCACCTGATAAACTGACTCACCCGACGGTAAATATTCCCCTCCACAAGAAACCCAGTCATAAAATCCAAACAGATAAATTTGATGATCAACCATAATTTCTTTGACATGGGAATCTCCCAAACAAAAAACTTGTACAGATGGTAAATCATCAGGGGTTTTAATAGCACGCAGTTTTTTTTCTACATCTGCCGGTGGTTGAGCAATTCCATGTCCAATTAAAATCCATACTCCAGCTTGAGCTAGTTTTTTTAACAAGTTCAAAAATTCTTGATTGACAACAGCTTCAGTCAACCAAGGAGAATAGATAATAATTTGGCGTTGGGCAGATTTTAAAACCTCCCCAACAGTGGGAATAATTTCTCCATCCCGTAACTTTACAGCAGAGTTAGTCAGTTTCGCGAGCCTAGATTCTATTTCAGTATGTTTATGGTGAAAAGTAGTTTCCCGCTCCAAATTTATGGCTGGGTTTGATAATTTACATAAAGCTTGCCAAGGTATTTTACCTTTACTTTGCAGCACCTCCATCCGTTTTGATGCTGATGCTAGAATTTCCTTACCGCTTCTGATTTGGATACTCAATTGCTCTTGTTCATCATCAAAGATGACTAACAAAAATATATTTTTCCAAACTGTTTGGGGTGTTCCTAAAACTTGACAATCAGTAACAACTTTTCCTAATTCCGGTCTATGAAAATCTAAACCTGACACCTGAATATATTGTTGTAACTTATCAATGCTTAAATCAGATATATCATTAATTTTACGACCAACTTTGATAAATTCGGCTAAATCCGGTAGATTCAACGACACATCATTATTTAATGGTTCAAGAGAAAAAACCAGCTTTGCGTCTAAAGCATCAGCAACAGCGTATACTTGTCTGGGGTATGGAGGTTGAGGTACACAACCCTTGGCGTAAAAATCTCGCCCTGCTTCCGTGACCGTCACCGGGGAAGTGGTTGATAAGGTTTGTAATGCTTGTAAATTGGCGGTGGTACTGCGGATAAATATAGGGTCAAGCCCTAATATAGATGCTAATTCATCTTCTGTTGGTGGGGGTGAAAATTCAATTCCAGCACGGATAATAAATTCTTCGAGTACATTAAATTCGCGGGGTTCCTGAATAAATAATTTGACATTAGTTTGATGTAAACTATAGCGAAATTCCCAAGCCGCTAAAACCGATAAATGAGTATTTTTCGCTGTAATTTCCTCCGCTAAATTTTTGAGTTTTTCATCAATAGGTTTAGCTAAAAAAGCGAGAAAAATCAACAAAACCTCCTTGAATATTAACAGTTTGGGAAATTTCTAAATACATATTTCCCACTTTACCCCCTTGGCGGGTAAATAAATCATGACAACCCACAATTACCAGTAATTCTTGGGCGCGGGAAAAAGCCACATTTACCCGTTCTGGTTTTTTGGCAAACCCAACATCACCTTGATCATTATTACGAACCATACTAACAATTACCACAGGGCGTTCCATACCCTGGAATCTGTCAACTGTACCAGTGCGAATATCCAAGGAAGGAAAAAGTTGCGGTTGTAAACGTTCGTCAATTTTTCTCAATTGTGCGTTATAAAATGTAATTACTGCAATTTGTTTTTTTGCTTCCCCCTTGGCTATTTTAGCCGCCCAGGTGTCCTCAAATTGCTGACATAGGCTTGCTATTATATCAATTTCATGCGGATTAGAAAAAGAAGTATTTTCCCGTTGTTCTTCAAATTCCTTGTCTCTCGGCATTTTTACCCAAACCAAATGGTGATGTGTTTGGATAATTTCCCCGGTCAAATTATGGGCGCGTTGGCTGTCTGGTTGTAAAAGTCCACATTCTAGTTTACCTTGATAAAATTGGTTGATTGCTCCCATAATAAAGGGGTGCATTCTATATTGTATATTCAGCATTTGTTTGATGCTTGCATCGGCAGATTCAAACTGAATTTTAAATAATGACTCTTCTAAAAATTCCAGTTCTGATCTTTGACTACCAAGTGATTGGGCAACTTCTACAATTGTGTTACTATTAAGCATAGGGGGTAATTGCCGATGATCACCCACCATGACTAACTTTTTAGCTTTTAAAGCCGGTATGAGTAATTCCGGCGGAGTACATTTACTGACTTCATCAATGATGACAACATCAAAAGCTGTAAACTCCTGGGAAAAATTGTAATTTGCAGCTTGTACGCAAGTGATACCAATAACGTTAGCATTATCTAAATAAATTCGTTTTAAATCATTGCGATCGCGCTCTGAGGGATTTTTAACCCGATCAATCCAATCTTGGGTAAAATCATGGTAGCGCCTGACATAAGTTTCTGCTTCAACTAGTTGATTTTGCCAAGCATGAAACCTGGTTTTGATTTTGTGTAAAAATTCTAAATTAAATAAGTCTATATTAATATCTTCTGGTTGACATTTTTCGGATATGGTTAGCCAGAATCTTTCCCACCAATTCCTTGATAAAATTAACTCTTTACTTGGTTCTATGTGGGGTTGATGATTTATTTTTTTGAGTTGAGTTTGAATCTTTTGTAATTGTTTTGCAGCCAGTGTACTTTCTTGTTCTATAGTTTCTAGCTCCTCATCTAAAAATTGTTTGATATTTTCTAAAACTGGGAAAGGTGTAATTAAGGGAATTAAAGTTTCTAATTGGCTAACATAACTCAACCCAGTATTTACCTGAGTCGCAAATTTTTCTTGTTCTTCCCAAATTTTTGATTGGTTGGTCAGATATTCCGTCGCTAAAGCCCGTAATCTGTCAGGGACATTTGGCTGTTGGCGGAGTAATTGCAAACTATTGATAACCTGTTCAAGTTGGGAGTTAGCTGCTGCAATTTGAGATGAAGTACCGGATATTTGCCGGTGGGTAGATATATGTTTTTCCAGTTCACTTAGTTGATGTTGGAAATACTGAAGATTTTTTTCAGTTTGAGTCTTGACTTGTGCGATACATTGACGCGCATGAGTAAGTATAGTGGTAAATAAGTCTTCGCTAATGTATTTGAGGGTAGAATCCAGGTGATTTAATTCCCAGGACCCACCATAAACTTGTTCCATTCTCAGTAAAAACAACTGCGTATTTTCCACTAAGAATTTTCGCTGATTGAAATTCAGCAGTTGATAATTCTGAAAATCCTCATAGATTTTACGCCACTGGGAGCGATCGCTCCCTGATAGCACGAAAGGAACTTGACTAAAATTTTGCTCTAAAAAATAACTAAAATTATACTGTCTACCCTTTCTATCAACAAAACCACCCTCTACTTCATAGTTCAACGCCTTATATAAAACCTGCCAATCCGGCAAATTAATCTGATATCTACTGGGTAATATAGTTAAGTTTAATTGACCAGCAAACATCAACAAACCCAGTGGTAATTGCAGCGCCTCCTCTGTTAATACTTGTCCTGATTGCTGACATTCCCTAACTACTTGATATAAAACCACAGGTGCTGTAGATTTCCATTGTATCATAGCTGCAATCACATACTCAATTTCCCGTAAGCGGTTTTGCCAACCTTTAACTGTTTGCTCTAAATTTTCCCGTTGGCTGATCAATTCTTCCTCATCTATTGGTGGATGATGGACATTCGTATAATTTTCTCCCCTAGCTAACACCTCTTTTGCCACTTCCGACATCACAGAAACTGCATCTTGGGCATAAGCGAATGCTACTTTAAAATCAGTAATTTTATTAGCTACATTTTCCCACAGCCAAACCGCCAAAGCAAACGCATCATTAGCAGGACAAACTAAACCAAGTTTATCAGTACATTTGATAGCTTGACGAACATTGTTCAAAAAATCTCCTTCTATATCTTCTATATATGGCTGTAGATATGGTAAACAGTTTTTCAACTCTGGCGCTTGCCAATTTATATTTAGTGCATTATTAAGGATATAATCTAACCCTAATTTAATATATTTAACCTGATTAATTTTATTTAAAGCTTGCTGGTGAATAGCTGCTTGAATTTCACAGGTAGCCGCTAAACTTTCCCTTTCTTCATTTAGTTGAATTTGTTGCTCATTTAGAGCTTCTTCCCGGCTTAAATAATCTGTAAATCGTGGTAAAGCCCCCAATAATTCCCTCAAAAATTCCACATTTTGCAGACGTTTCTCAAGACTACTTTCACAGTCAGCAGCAGTATTTTCTAGCCATGTACCAATCACTTGATCTTCTAAAAACGGCTGTCCTTCTTCCCCCACTTTTTCCGCCCGTCCCTTACGCACAGCCCTAATCACTGGGTTATGAACTAATCGACTCAGCGCATTGTCCACAGCCAAATTAGCTTGAGAAGCGATGAGAGTACGTCCCCCCCGTCGGGCTATTTGATAGCAAATTTCTGCAATTACGGTGGTTTTACCAGTACCAGGGGGACCTTGAATCAAAACCAAATCTTCAGCTGCTAATACTTTTTCTACTGCTGCCTTTTGTCCAGTATTAGCAGAAGATAATAACAAATCATCCCCTTGCAGTCGTACAGTTTTGTTACTGGCCCTGGCCTGAGAAGCATCGAATAAAAACTTACCCAAATAAGGATTTTGAGTTTGTCCCTGCTTTAATTGTTCTAAAGCTTCTTTTTTACGCCGCACTTGTTGAATGTCACCAGCCGCATCAAAAAATAAAAATCCCTTTCCTGGTGGCTGATCAAGTTCTGTAGCAGTATATTCAGCTAATTCACATTCCAGTTTAACTTTAATCAAACAATTTTGAGGATCAACTTTTGCAATTGAACCCAATTGAGGAATTTTATGAGTTGGTTGTCCTCTGGGTACAGTTGAGGAAAGTTTCACCCCTTGGTTTTGGCAACCTTTGACCCGTTCCCAGAAATTGGCTAGATGTAAATAATTTTCTTCAGCACCATCGAGAGTAGCTGAGTTAACATCTACTTCAAAAGTAATGTATCTGGTATTACTGCCATAATAATTATCTACAAAAGCCACACAAAACTGACGGGATTTAGCAATATTTTCCTCAACTTGTAAAAAAGCCTTCCAAGCTTGCAGCTGGTCTGCTGTAGGTACATAATCACCACAAACAGGCACATTAGCCATACGTGCTAATGCTGCTTTCGGAATACCTAAACGATGTTGTTCATGAGGTAGCAGACGCAAGCAAAAGGGTACAGCATAACCATCCGCGTGTCCCCGTGAAAGGTGGAGTTTACAAGTCGATAAAATTTTTAAACCGCCAATTCCATCTTCCCTGATGGCGGCTCGTAAACTATAGGTTTTGCCTTGGCTTTGCAGTTTTGCAGGTAAAGGTAATTGCTCTTGATCAGTTGCGATTGTTAACTGCCAAATTTCCTCATCTGGATTTCTTCCCACACCTTGACGACGCACATAAAACATACAAGGTTGATCACCCAGTAAGTCAGGTATCTCATCTCTATTCACTACTCTGACGCATTGATAGCTCCAGTTTTCTGAATGGCGGTTGTTAAGAAAAGCGGGCATGGATACTGTTTAATTTACTGCTGTTGAATTAGACGATAAGTTTTACTGACCAATATATTGATGATAAACCAAAATAGCCGCGCCACATCATCAAAAGTTGCCATGATTGGGCTTAATCCCTAACAACCATAGTCCATGAACGGCACTTGTCAGTGTAAATGCGTATATTACCAGGGTAATTTTATCAAAAATTTAAGAATTTCAACTAAAAAAAGTGATATCTTAAAAAAGACAATTTATCTTCTACTCATCAAAACTCGAAAAAAATGAATATCTCGGGCAAATCTACTCTCTCTGGTTCATTAGTGGCATCAGCAACCACCTTATCCCTAGTTTTGGGAAATGCCATCCCCGCTGTTGCTGCAAGTCTGACTTTAAACTCAGTTACAGGTCGCTGGACAAATCCCAATGTTAATCAAGTGTATACCAACGGTGTTGATACAAACGAGATTCGCTGGGGTTGGGCTGCTGAGTCTCAGCAAAGCGGATTCCGCTTTGATGGTGCTACAAATACATCTGTAAGTTTTGAAAAAGAAACCAATGTATTGCTAGGTAAGTTCACTCACTTTAACTTTCCTACATATTCAGGCACTGGTATAGATGCTGTTGATTTAGACATCACTCTCGACATAGAAGGAAGCACAAAAAGCCTGTTCAAATATACATTTGGACTCGAAGAAACAATCAACACGTTTTTCTTAGATGAATGTCCCGCATTCCAGGTTAGTAATACACCTTGTGATGACAGAATCACCTTTGCTTCTAAATCTCAAGACACCACATTCTCAGTGGGTGGAAAAGAATTGACTCTGCAACTACTCGGCTTTAGTAGTACTCCTGACGCTTTTAATCCAATTTCTAGTTTGATTACTGAAGAAAGAGCAGCCACTGGTGCGTACTTGGTTGGTCGCATCAAACCACCAGTAATTTTGGCTGACAAGAAACCACCAGTAAGTACTCCTGAGCCTGGCGCATTGATTGGTTTTTCTGTGTTGGGACTTTATTTGTTTAATCGTCGTCCCAAGTTTCAACGGTCTTAATTGCAGAGTGAGAGGGTGAGTTAATTTTCTAACTAGTTAGTTAGCTATAAATATGTATAACTATTTTTGTGGCGCTGGCAAGTAATAGTATCTTGTTAGCGCTGTTTATGGTGTTTTCACGGCAGATACAGAAAAACCTGCGTTAATTATAGGGATATCGGCTGATGGTTTAATTACATCAAAACTGCTATGAATTGATAACTATAGCGGGCAAGATGCCCGCACCACAAGATTTATATCATTTATATCATTTATACTTGTAATCCCACCGACATCAATAATACTTTGGTCGGTGACGAAAATTTGCAACAGACTCTACCAAACCTAAACCAATAAAGTTGGTCAGCATGGCGGAACGACCGTAACTCATCCAAGGTAGGGGAATTCCAGCTACAGGGGCTAAACCAACGGTCATACCTACATTAACAATTAGCTGAAACACAATCATTGACAAAACACCAACAGCCAACAATGAGCCAAAGTTATCTTTGGCAGTTTGAGCTATACGCAATAAGCGAAAGCAAATCAAGCAGAAGATAAATAAAACCACTAAACAACCAACAAAACCAAATTCTTCCCCTACTGCGGAAAAAATAAAGTCTGTATGCTGTTCAGGGACAAAGTTAAGTTGGGTCATGGGTCCCTGGAACAAACCCCATCCCCAAATTTCACCAGCACCTATGGCAATGCGAGATTGGTGTTGGTGATAGCCAACTCCTAAAATATCATATCCAGGTTTAAGAAATACTGTCAGGCGGTCTTTTTGATAGTCCCTCAATACATGATTCCAGACAAAAACCCCTAATTCACCACCCAAGAGGTTGAGAGCTAATGCACCAATGCCATTGAAGGCAAATTTACGCCAAGGGAGAGTTTGCCAACCCAAAATGCCCATAGCGATCGCCCAAACTAACCCTAAAAGTCCCACAGATATGACATTAAATAAACTTATGGGCTGGGATAAAGGCCAATTTATGCTAAAAAGAATCGCAGAAATCACGGGGGAAATCATCAGGATTAGCCAACCAGGGTTAGCATTTGCCCAGTACAGCATTCCCAAGACCACAGCACCAAACACCAAGGATGTTGCTAAATCTGGCTGTAAAAATATTAATGCCCAAGGAATGGCAGTAATAGCCAAAGCACGGAATACACTTTCTACAGTTGAGGCTGTGCGCTGGTGTAAGACAGCAGCTACAGTGATAATTAGTCCAATTTTGGCAAATTCCGAAGGCTGCACATTGAAGCCACCAATAGTAATCCATCGTTGCGCCCCTTTAGCACTAGTGCCAATAATCATCACGGCAATTAGGCTGAGGTTTGTTAAAGTGTATGTCACCCAATGCCACTGGATCAAATTTTCATAACGAGTACGAGCTAAGAACAAAGCTATCACAGCACCGATGGCAGCCACCAGCCAGTGCGACCAATAATCAGTCACCGGTTGAGTTAGTTCCGTACTCATGATCATCAGTCCACCAAACATACTGACACCAATAGTCAAACACAAGAGTAGCCAATCTATTTGTTGCCAAGGCTTAATCCAACGGTGCCAAGGATTTCTGCTGCGCGGACGTTTTAACAACATTGTCTGATGTGAGGCGGTAAATTTACTGAATACTTTGATCTGTATTCCCAGGCCATAACCCAGGAATCAGAGAAAAATTAGAAATTATTAGAAATTAATTATGTCAGTGCGGCAACTGATATTTTACCGGCGATATTCAGCGCAATCATTGTTAATGCTTTTGCTGAGGCTGAATCAGGGTCAGCAACCACTACGGGTATACCGCTATCACCGCCTACCCTGGTGGAAATTTCCAGTGGGATGCACCCCAATAACGGTACTCCCAACTCAGATGCTGTCTTGGAACCGCCACCAGAACCAAAAATGTCATACTGCTTATCTGGCATATCCGGCGGAACAAAGTAGCTCATATTTTCTACTATCCCCAAAACTGGTACATTCATTTGTTGGAACATCCGTAATCCTTTACGTGAATCTAACAGGGCGACATTTTGCGGTGTAGTGACAATTACTGCTCCTGACATCGGTACTGCTTGAGTTAACGTTAATTGAGCATCCCCGGTTCCCGGCGGCATATCTACAATTAAATAATCCAGTTCTCCCCATTCCACTTGATAAAGAAACTGGCGAATTACTCCATTCAGCATTGGACCGCGCCAAATCACCGGCTGATCTCTGTCAATCAAAAAGCCCATGGATACTAACTTGACACCGTGATTAAAAGCAGGTTCCAGAATTTCACCTTTATCTGTGGAACGCACCATAATTTCAGCATCAGCCAGGCCCAGCATTGTTGGGTCGTTAGGTCCGTAAATATCAGCATCGAGTAATCCCACTTTAGCCCCTGTTTGCGCTAAAGCCACGGCTATGTTTACTGCCACTGTGCTTTTACCAACACCGCCTTTGCCACTGGAAACAGCCAGAATATTTTTTACCCCTGTGATTCCTGTTCGATCCGGCAAGCTTTTTTGTTGGGGTGTTTCTGCTGTTACATCTACCCTGACTTCCGTAACGCCGGGTAGTTTTTTAACAGCTTTTTCGCAATCTTCCACAATAAATTCTCGTAGAGGACAGGCGGGTGTGGTCAACACCAAAGTGAAGCTAACTTTGCCTGCTTCTATTTTCACGTTGCGAATCATGTTTAGTTCCACTAAACTTTTGCGGAGTTCCGGGTCTTGTACTGGTCGCAAAACCTCCAGGACAGAGCGGGAATCGAGAACATCGTACATACTGTTTTTACTGTTACTCTCGTAACAAAATTTAAGAAAATTTTATTATCATCTACATATAATATTAACTTTCTTTGGCACGTGAGAAGCAACAGAAGTGCAACCGGAAGGTACAAAGCGCTTATAAAATAGGTAATTAAGGTCTGATGTTAACCGAAAATGTTTACATCAAGAATTACAAACAAAACCCAGTCAATATACAAGCCTATACGCATTTGAGGGAAAATAACTCTAGTCATGCCCATCAATCCTGTCAATGCTGGTAAGTTTAAAAAAGCAGATTAGGCAAATTTAGGGTGATTATTGGCTTTTGTTACCCAACCGTGGGTTTTTGTAAATTTTAATTTAAGTTCGGGAATTTATGTTGATTAACTCGCAAACGCCAACTAAAATAGCAAAAACATCTCAATTTTTACCTGGAACTGACTCTCAGCCGAGGGTGAGTCGGTTTATGAAACAACTACAAGATGAAATTACCGAGCAACTGACAAAGTTAGATGGTGTAGGTAGGTTTCATGAAGATAGTTGGGAACGTCCAGAGGGGGGAGGTGGGCGATCGCGAGTGCTGCGTGATGGGGCAATATTTGAACAAGCTGGGGTAAATTTTTCTGAAGTTTGGGGTTCTCATCTACCACCCTCGATTTTAGCCCAACGACCGGAAGCAGCTGGACATGGGTTTTATGCTACAGGTACTTCCTTAGTTTTACACCCCAAAAATCCTTACGTCCCCACCGTTCATCTCAATTACCGCTATTTTGAAGCGGGTCCAGTATGGTGGTTTGGCGGTGGTGCTGACTTGACACCTTATTACCCCTTTGCTGAAGATGCAGTGCATTTTCACAAAACACTCAAGGAAGCTTGCGACCAACATCACCTAGAGTATTACCCGGTGTTTAAGCGCTGGTGTGATGAATATTTTTACCTCAAGCATCGTCAGGAAAGTCGAGGTGTTGGGGGGATATTTTTCGATTATCAAGACGGACAAGGCTTATTATATTGCGGTTCTGACCCCAATGGACAAGCGGCTACTTATAGTAACCAACAGGATGCACCAGTTGGCCGCAGTTGGGAAGATTTATTTACTTTGGTGCAAGATTGTGGTAAAGCATTTTTGCCCGCCTATGTGCCTATTGTGGAAAGGCGACAAGGAAAAAAATATGGCGATCGCGAACGTAATTTTCAACTGTATCGTCGTGGTAGGTATGTAGAATTTAATCTGGTTTATGACCGAGGTACAATCTTTGGGCTACAAACCAACGGACGCACAGAATCAATTCTCATGTCTTTACCTCCCCTGGTGCGTTGGGAATACGGTTATCAGCCAGAACCCAATACCCCAGAAGCTGAGTTGTATGAAACCTTCCTCAAACCCCAAGATTGGGTAAACTGGAAATTAGAGACTTTAAAATAAAGTACAATAGTGCTTGATAGATCAGGCACTAATTAAATCTAATTAAATCTTGCTTGAACAATGTTGTGGTGAGTTAAACTACCAAGTCTCAGCAATAAGGCATTACCGGGACGTAAAACCAAAGCTGAGAATATCCTCAACGCGATCGCAAGAGTCACTGAGAAGTTAACACTACATTGCTGCTCGTCTTTGTGGTTTGCGTTACCTATATCCTGTTAAACTCAAGTAACAGTACTTGATAATTTTGGTTCTGGTGAGTCAACTGATGAACTAACAATGAACTAAACTACTAAAAACTAGTTTTTTTGGCTCACCAAACCCAATACTAAATTTAGACCAGTGTTACAGGGAGGATTAGTGACTGAAATAGAACAGACAACCCATACAACCCAAGACGGTAATACCGTTATTGTCTTAACACCACAAGGACGTTTGGATATCACAACAGCTTGGCAGTTTCGGCTGAAGTTACAAGAATGTATTTCCAAAATGGGTAAACACCTTGTTGTGAATCTAGCTCAGGTAAGTTTTATTGATAGTTCTGGTCTCACTTCTTTGGTTGCAGGGATGCGCGATGCTGATGCAGCCCAGGGTAGTTTCCGCATTTGCAATCTACAACCAGAGGCAAAACTAGTGTTTGAAGTGACAATGATGGACACTGTTTTTGAAATCTTTGAAACCGAAGAGGAAGCTTTAGAAGGTGTACCTCGCAGTATGGCTGGCTAAAAAAGATTAATCATTAATATTGTTCTCGCCTTGTGTAGCAATAAATTCTCAGAATTGCTCACCAAGTGGCTTTTCGGCTATCAGAGTCAAAAAAAGCCATTAAATTACCAGACTTAGCTACGGATACCTGATAGTTAAGTTCTCCAGTACAATCATTGAACAAAAGAATGGGATACAAGCCCCGTCCTTCTAGGACGGCTTTTTAGTGTGTTATACTGTGAACTGTCAAGAATCACCGACCTTCAAAGTCGGTGAGTATGTCAACCAGCTAAATACTCACCCAGGGTAATTGAACTAGATGAACAACCCATAAAAAAAACTGATCGGGAACCTGAACTTGGCAAAGTAGCCTTTAGGAGACAAAATGTAATAACGTCGCCCTTAACATTCTTAACATTTTATTCGTGAATAACATCCGTACTGTTTCAGATACAAAGCAAGCTTTCTACTCCCTTCACACCCGGCCAATTAACACAATTTACCGTCGGGTCATAGAAGAACTAATGGTAGAAATGCATCTACTATCAGTGAATAGCAATTTTACCTACAATGCAATTTATGCCCTGGGCGTCGTCACAACTTTTGACCGCTTTATGCAAGGCTACCTACCAGAACAAGATCGAGCATCAATTTTCCAGTCTTTATGTCAGGCTATGGAGCAAGAACCGCAAAGCTACCGACAGGATGCCGAACGGCTGCAAGCTTTAGCTAAAGACATACCAGTAACTGATTTAATCGCGTGGTTAAGCCAAACCACTCATTTAGATCGTGATCCTGACTTACAAGGGCAATTGCAAGCCATTGCTAATAATTCTGGGTTTAAATACAGCCGCTTATTTGGAATTGGTTTATTTACCCTGCTAGAACAATCTGATCCCGAGTTAGTCAAGGATGAAAAGCAACGCACTGAGGCATTAACAACTATTGCTACTGGTTTACATCTGTCGGAGGAAAAACTCATCAAGGACTTAGAACTATATACTTCCAACTTGGAAAAAATGGCTCAAGCCCTGGTAGTTATGGCAGACATGGTTTCCGCTGATCGCAAAAAACGCGAACAGCGTCAACAACAAACAAGTACCCCAACAGCCCCCCCATCAGCCAATTAATAGATAAACCTGCAAAAATGGTGATTTTGACCGAACAAGGGGAATTTTTATCTCCCCTTGTTGATCGGTATTACCTTTTAAGGAGCAGGAGTTGTTTCAGGTGGTATAGGCACTTGGGTAGGTAGTTGATTAGGTAACACTGGAGACATTATATCAGGATTCCCACCGGGAACTGGTGTAGGTACTCCCCCCGGACTCATAGGAAAATTAGGGGGATTTAATGGGTCCGTGGGTAGTTGAGAAGGTCCTGGTATAATTCCCAAAGACACGCGATCGCCACCTACTTGCCGCATCACGTCTAAAATGGAAATTACATCATTATAAGTTGCCGTTCGTGATGCGTTCAGCACCAAAGTGCCATTAGGGTTTGCTTGGAGGTACTGCCTTAATTTTTCCGGTAGTTGTTGTCGTTGTACAGGTTGTTTTTCCACATACAGATTACCCACAGCATCAATAGTGACAATTTGGGTAGCACTTTCTGAAGTGATACCAGTAACTGTACTTGTACTGGCTTTGGGCAAATCAATATTAATTGCCTGTTGTCGAGTAAATTGCAAAGCAGCCAACAGAAAAAAGGTCAAGATACAAAATACAACATCAATTAAGGGCAGGATTTGAATTTGTGTTTCTTCAACTGGAGTATGCAGATTAACTTTCATGGCGTGAATTCTCAGCTAATTCTCAGGATCTAATGACTCAGGTGTATTCAAAGATTCAGGAGGCTTAGGAAAAGGCCTTCTCTCTCTCTTCCGATCAGGATTAGGATCTTCTGCTGCTGATTCCTCCAGGATGACTGAGGTAATTTTGTTATAGTCAGGTGGAGATTGACGATATAACAATTCCATCTCATTTCCCGCCTTGCGAAAAATCTTAATTTGATCAACCACAAAACTTTGAAATAAGCGATAAAATACCAAACTGACAATGGCAACAATCAACCCCGCGGCGGTACTGATTAAAGATTCGCCAATACCAGTAGTCACACCAGCCGTAGATTCGGTTCCTAAATCGCCAATGCGAATGGAGCGTAAAGATTGAATCAACCCCAAAACTGTACCCAGTAATCCCAACAGAGGCGACAGGGCGATGATAGCTTCTAAAAGTTTTTCACCCCGACGCATTCCAGCTATTTCATCCTCTGCGGTGGATTCCAATGCTAGTCGAAAAGTTTCCGGATCACTTTTCTGGAAACTTAACGGGGCATAAAGAAACCTCCCAATAGGCTGATGGCGGGCATTTTTAGCAATACTCGCCGCTATTTCCCAACTGTCTTGAGCAGCATTCAAAACACGATTCACTATTTCCTTTTCCTGGGTAATGATTCGCAACCAGAACCACAAACGCTCAAAAATCACGCTGATAGACAGCACTGACAAAACAAGCAAGGGCCACATGGCTGGGCCACCCTTCTTAAACAAATCTAAAATATCCACTGGCTAGGTTTCCTTTCTCCACTGTTACAGCAATCATCCCACAGCATTTTAATTCTAAAGATTAATGCCTAACCACCATATTCCTACATAACTGGACTTTAGACTAAAAGCACATTAAACAACATCTTCTACTGTGCTGGGTCTCTGATCTAGACAAATCTGGGGCGGTTATTCCTACCGGACATTGGGCGCGTAATTTGTCAAAATTAATCATAACAGGAGGGTCAAGATATGAAATTTCCAGTTCAATTCCTATATACCTGGTATCGTAATTTGCTTCGTAATCCTATGTGGCGTTGGTGGGTGATTTTAGGAACACTCGTATATATTCTCAGCCCCATAGATATTGCTCCTGATTTTTTACCCATTCTCGGACAAATTGATGATGTTTTACTATTGTCGATTGTATTCTCTGAGGTATCTGGCTTAGTCATGGCCGGTTGGAAAGCTCGTCAGGGTTCTGACCAACCTAGCAATGAAACTGTAGATGTTGATGCTGTTTCCATTGACTAAATATCTTCGGCAAATTCTGTCAAGAATCTAAAAGCTTTCAAGATATAATTTACACAATCTTGAGGAGATGTGTTATAGAATGATGCCCAAGCCGAGGCTTTATCCTCATCATAGCGATCGCCTCTTTCCGGGTGTTGTTCCAACCAAGCCAACCGCACAGCATGGCCAATGAGTACATCTAAAACTATATACTCTTCTATTTGTAAGCTGGGATTGTTAGCGACAATTGTCGCTAACTCCATCAAAGCTTCAATATTCACTTTGCGGTATTCCGGCGCTTCAATTTTATTGAGTAAATGCTCAATTATTAGGGCAAAGTTCTTTTCCCCTGGTGTCATTTCCGACAAAATTAATTCACTATCTAAACGATTGCGCCGCTCTAGTTTATCGCCAATCACAATTCCTTTACAATGCTTCATTAATAGCCAAACTTGTTGAAAGAAATCTTTTGGTACTCGGTTGAGCGCTCCTTCTCCTTGGCGAAATCTCCGCCAACCACCGGGGGGGACTGTACTTTCTTCTTTTTCGTTGGTGGGTAGCACTACCCAAGCAATATCAGTTTCTTTTTGCTTGACGTGCAGTAATTCTTGTTGGCGTAACAATTTACTGATACCCGTATAACTTGTTAGTACTTGATGCAGACGCATTTTCACCTCAAAGGGTGATAGTTCCATTAAATGCTCATAGGCTTCATCTTGAGTCACGCCTAACCCTTGTGCTAATTCACTGGTAATTAACAAGATCAGATAGCCAACTCTCAGGGTGAGTAGACCTTGAAACAATTCTGGTTCCGACCTCATTAATACACCAAGATAGATGATAATTTCTTGGGTGAGGACGCGATCGCGGATATCTTCACGACAAAAGTTATTAATTCTCTCAATAATTTCACTGTGGGGCATAGGCACAGAAATCAGGGATGATTGACTATAAGCTCTACCCACAGCAATTTGCTTACCTCTTACCAAAATACTTGTTACCGCATCTGATAAACCAATATCAACCATTTGTCTTAATCCCGCAGCCCGACGCACCACCGCCCAAATACCTAAATCTCCTGCTTTGGTGTAGACTTCATCCACTAAATCAGCTACTGTTACTGGGTGGGTCGGTCTACCAAAACCCGTATCAAAATCTAGTCCTTGCAAGCGAATTAAAGTTTGTAACAGTTCTATTTGTGCATATAGATTATCTGAAGAACGCAAAGAAGAAAGCAGCAGTCCCAAGTTAGTTTCGCATTCCATCTGGAATTCTTGCGTATGTCCTAAACGCCAGTTTCCTTGAGGATTATAAGCCAAGTAATAGCCAAGAGATTTGGCATTGTTGATTGGTAAATGGGAAAAATTTTCCTCTGGTAGAAAATCAATTCTTTGCATCCTCCCTGTCAGCATAACCTGGTTGAGTCTGCCTAATTTCACCTGGACACCATTACACACACCATTTTTTAGTTCCTGCATTAGTTCTAATAAAGCCTGAGAACCAATTTCTAACATGGTGTGGGTCAACATTAACGTCAGGGTAGGACGACCTAAATCAATCCAGTAATCCCGAATGTAAGCCAGTTCACTTCTAATTTGATCTACCAGAAAATGGTAATCAAGGGTTAAATAAAACTGTTGTGAATCTAAAAACGAAGGCAAAAATACAATGGTCTGATTGTGAATGCGAAAAAATCTAGATGTAGTCAAACTGCGTAAGCGCCGCACGGGACGACCAGTTAAACCGAGTTTGTCATTACGTCCAATTTGAGTATAAATAGCCGAAAGTTCCTCAGCTTTTCTAACTTGAATTGGTTGCACTTGCTTGGGTGTTTGACTTTCAATTCCGTAAACTTCCAGTTTGGCCTGCAGGTCCTCATCCTCGGCTAATAAGGCAATTTGTACTAAAGCCTCCCGCTTTTTACCTATACATAAGTGTCTACCCAAGGGGTCAATGTCCCCCAGGGCTATTAAGCCTTCATGTAATAGCTGTCCAAGCAAATATAAACTTTGCGCCCAAACTAGGGGTATATTTTCATTGGGTAGTCGGGCTTGGCTTTGGGGGGTTAGTTTTTCCGCTTCTACTTTTTCCGCCGGGACATAATAAAGTTCTGGTAATAAACCTACCCCGTCACCTTCAATCAATAATGACTGCAAACGTTCTTGGTAATTTTCAACTTGTTGGCTATCACCACGAAACAACCCATCTAGAAATAAATAAGTAAAGAATAAAGGCCACTCACATTCAATATACTCAAATTGCTTTAGTTCCCAAGGTTCGTAGTGGAGCCGTTGGCTATCTTCTAAAACAGTTTGATGTCCATCCCGTAAAAAGCGTTTGCAGCCGTATTTGCCTTGGAGCTTATCAATAATATGATTAAACGTGCGATCGCGTAACTGTTCATCTTCAATCCCAAAGGCGGGATAACTAATTATACTTAACAATGCAGCATCAATTTCTTTAGACGCTGATTCTCTGGGTAACAGAGATTCTAAGGTAATGCGGGACCGGGCGATTTCATCCGGTAGAACGTGAATTACTGATCCTTGACTACCACGCACACCAAATAAATCTAGTCCATTAATAGCTTCTAAAGCGGCTTTAGCCATACCTATAGAACTAGCATTTAATTCAGCATTACCATGATTAATTTTATTACCTCGTTCCCAAATGCCGTAATCAGCAGTGCGGTAGGCGCGTCCAATGTAATAAACTAAGTTTTGGATAAAATTTACTTCATCAATGGTGTAAATAATTTGCAACCCTGAAGCAGTCATTTCTGCCAGCATCAGTAAAAATATAGATGTGGCATCAATTTGTAAATGTCCCCACTCGTCATCTCCCACTACAATGTCAGCAGTAGTAGTGTTGTATTTAGCGTGTAGCCCATCTAAGAGTGACTGGGTGTGTTTAAATTTCTCCACCTTATGGGATTGACGCAACATGGCAAAGAGTAGCCCCCGCATTAGTTTAATCACACTATGCTCTAGTTCATAAGTGCGTCCCTTGTCTTCGTCAATTTTGCGGTATGCTAGTGCTAAACCCCAAACTGCCAAAATGCTGTAAACATTGTCTCGTACCCAAGCATCTGTATAGTCACCGTGGGCGGTTATTGCCGTACTCGCAGGAAGTAAACCAGTAATGGGATTTTGACGGGCTAAGATAATTTTCTTGATTTGCTGGTAGTAATGTTCCAATCGATCTGACAATTCGGTAACTGTTTTCATAATTTTACTTTGGCAGGTGAGAAGATGAAGCCTGGTTATTGTGGGTATTCGTGAGAAACAAAGGGTATTGGTACTACCTCGCCTGGGGTGTCTCCTATTTTAACTTTTAAGCCCACACCACCTACTTTACTGCGAATGTAACCGAGTCCAAAATAACCATGGGCAGTTTCTGTATAACTAGTAAGTTTACCAATTTTTTCATCCCCTAGGGTAATGGCAGTGCCAACTTGTGCCGGCCCATCAAGGCGAATACCCCAGAGGTACTGCTTGACCCCTTTATATGTATTTAACCTGGCGATGGTTTCTTGACCGATATAACAGCCTTTATTAAGGGAAATAGTTTGCCATAAACCCACTTCTAAGGGGTTATAATCTTCTGTTAGTTCTGCCTCTGGTACTGGTCTTCCTTGTAGTATTCTTAAGACTTCCCAGGCGCGATCGCTCATTTCCACTGCCCCTAGGGCTAAAATTTTCTGCCATAATTGCTCTTTGGCTGAGACTGGGAAAATCAAAGTATATCCTGGTGTTGCTAAACCACTACCCACAGCTACCATTACCCCTTCCACCAGTTGATGATGATTGTGGGGTTGACCAATAATTGCTTTAGCGCCCAGGTTTTCTATAATATTTTCACTTTGGGGACCCATAAGGCTAATGGTTGATGTTTCTGCTGTGACATCTTTCAATTGCACTTGATCAGCAAAAAAGATGTAGCGATCCAGCCATTCCATCAATAACTGACGACGGCTAGGGGAGGTCAGCAACAACACTGCATCTTCTAAAACATAGGCACTGACTAGATCAATAGTGCGGGCTGTGGATGACACCATCACAGTATCACAGCCCTGTCCTGGTTGGAGAATTTGCAGGTTGTTAGTGCTTTGATTGTGTAAAAACCGGAGACGGTCATGATCAGAAACACGGATGCGTCCCCAGTGAGAGCGATCGCACACCGCCACCCCGTCCGTTGCGGCTTCGATAGCTGCTGTATCCTGGGCGTTAGTTGCAGATGTTGGCATGGTGATGAAGAGTTGCCCTGTTTGATGTTCAAAAATTTTTCCCTAGCAAATCTTAGCATATTCAGCTTTTCAGTTTCCAACATGAATAAAAAGATACAAAAACCTATATTATTAATGTGTAGTTTATGATTCACTCATCATGGTATCTCAACATGACAGTTACGATACAGAAAATCAAATGCTGGCCGGGGAAAAGATGCAGCAAATGGTTTTTGGCTCGTTAATAACCCAATCAATCATCTACGTAGCCGCTAAACTAGGGATTGCTGATTTACTCAAAGATGGCGCTAAAAGTTGTCAAGAATTAGCGCAATCTACAGAGGCTGATCCCGATTCACTATACAGAGTCATGCGGGCTTTGTGTAGTATTGATATTTTTACGGAAATAGAAAACCGTTGTTTTCAGCTAACACCCATGGCAGAATATCTCCGCAGTGATGTTCCTGGTTCCCTACGGGCGATGGCCATCATGTACGGTTGTGAAAGCTGGCATTGGCAACCCTGGGGAAACATTCTCTACAGTGTCAAAACTGGCAAACAGGCTTTTGATCATGTTTTTGGAATGCCCATATTTTCCTATTTGGCTCAACAACCAGAAGCAGGAGCTATATTTAATGCCTGCATGACAAGCTTTACTAGCTCATATATCAATAGTCTCATATCTAGTTACGACTTTTCATCAATCCACACCTTAATTGATGTTGGTGGTGGAAATGGTACTCTGATTGCTGCCATTCTCCAAAAATATCCAACTGTTAAAGGTGTAGTTTACGAACAAGAGCAAGTAGCTGAGGAAGCCAAAAAATATCTAGAAGCAAGGGAATTAGATGGACATTGGCAAGTAATGGCTGGTAACTTCTTTGCCAACGTACCGAGTGGTGGTGATGCTTACATCATGAAACATATCATTCATGACTGGGACGATGAAAGCTGTATCAAAATTCTCCAAAACTGCCGTAATGTTATGCCAGATAACGGCAAAGTTCTAGTTGTAGAAAATGTGATTGGCAATATTAACGAACCTTCTCCGGGTAAGTTCCTTGACCTGGAAATGTTAATCATGACTTCTGGGGGGCGTGAACGCACTGCAACAGAGTTTCAACAACTTTTTGCTGCTGCTGGGTTACAACTTACTAATATTATTCCTACTGGTGCTAACCTGAGTGTCCTGGAATGTGTCAAAGGTTGACTCTAAGTTGACTCTAATTTGATTTACACCCCAGAGAGTAATAACAAAGTGCATTATTTTGCTGTACACAGCATTCCTTCCGGTTAAATTAGGGTGCTGTGGTTTTTTTCACAAATACAGCCCGATACACTGGTTCACCTTTGTTGTGGGTGGCTATTTCCCTTTCTGTGGGTACTGGTAAGGGGTTTTGTGTTAACCACAGTTGTGTACCAACCCTTTCATATAAGGGATTTTCGGCAAAGCGATCGCGCATTTCGGTAGCCACAAACTCAATATCTGATTGTAAAAACACAATTCCCCCAGGGGCTAGATAATCAGCTAATTCTGTGACTAATTGCGGTTGTACTATGCGGCGTTTAGCATGACGGGCTTTAAACCAAGGGTCGGGAAATTGAATAGTGACACGCTGTAAAGTTCCTGGAAGCAAAGATGATAACAGAGATTGCAGGGAATTATTCACATTGCCAAATAAATAATGAAGATTTGTTAAACCCAATTTAGAGCTTAATTGATTAGCCTCCACTACCAGGGGTTCGCGAATTTCTAAACCCAGAAAGTTCCAGTTGGCTTCTATCTGCGCCATTTTTAATAAAAACCTACCCCTAGCGCAGCCAATATCTAGATGTAATGGTTGGTTGGGCTGTGTATAAACTTTGTCCCATACTAGGGCATCCGCCGGCGTTTGATACTTTCGTGCCAGTGGGTTTACGTGTTGACGCACTCGGACTACTGCCAAAATTAATACTTCTCCTTTTGTAAAAAAACCCGCTAGAATTTAAAATCTAAAAGAAAGGTTTTTCCAACCCGTCAGAGGGAACTTAAGTAACCGCAAATCCTGACCAATAACAAATAACAATTTTACTTACTTCTTGTTAACATTATCCTCAAAACCAATGGTTTGCAATTTTCGCTTTGCTATAGCTAGTGACCTACATATAGCCCTTCCCCATACTATTTGGGATCATCCTAGCCGATTTCATCTAGTGGAGGTAAGTATCCCGGCTTTTGAAATAGTCATAGAACACTTAACACAACTTAACTTAGATTTCCTCTTACTTCCTGGAGACTTAACTCAGCATAGTGAACCAGCAAATCATCTTTGGTTGCAAGCACGATTAGCTGAATTACCTTTTCCTACTTATGTTGTTCCTGGTAATCATGATGTTCCTGTGCTGATGTCCAATGAACAATCCATTGGTTTTGCCGACTTTCCCCAATATTACCGTAAGTTTGGCTACGACAACCCCCACCAACTTTATTATACACATGAATTACTGCCAGGAGTGCGGCTGATTGGTCTTAATTCTAACTTTTTTAATGAGGAAGGTGAGCAAATCGGGCGTTTGGATGAGCAACAATTTACATGGTTAGAAGAGGTACTAGCAGCAGCAGATGATGAATTGATCATGGTGATGATACATCACAATGTTATTGAACATCTGCCCGATCAATTGCGCCATCCCATAGGCAAACGCTATATCTTGGAAAATTCACCCCAGTTATTAGCAGTTTTACGGCGTTATGGCGTTAAGCTAGTATTTACAGGACATTTGCACATTCAGGACGTGGCTTACTCACAAGGGGTTTATGACATTACCACAGGTTCGTTAGTGAGTTATCCTCACCCTTATCGTGTGCTTGAATTTAAACAAGACAATTACGGTAGACAGTGGTTAGAAATTATATCCCATCGTATAGAAACAGTGCCTGATTTTCCCAATTTGCAACATTTATCACGTCAGTGGATGGGCGATCGCTCCTTCCCATTTATAGTTAAACTGTTGACTCAGCACCCGTTAAATTTACCATTAGCACTGGCAGAAAAATTAGCTCCTGGTTTGCGGGACTTTTGGGCAAATATTGCCGACGGGGACGCTTTATTAGACTATCCCCAATTTCCTCCTTCCCTCCGTCGCCATATTCAGACCTATGGTGTCATGGCCGATGGTGTTCCCACCTTCATTGATAATCACAGTAGTTTGCTGTTAGGAGATTGGAATTAAATTATTCAACAGTCAGGGGGCGACAAATCCCAAAAACAGAGGTGTAGCCGTGTACAAAGGTGTTACCACTCACCGGACCTATTTCTCCATTACAGAAAAAGCCACCTATGGGTATATCCTGAATGTAACGCCGGAACAACTCTGAATCAAAGTTAGACCGACCGTAAAGACCTTGACCACGACCCAAACAAGAAAACATCAAAGCCCCAGAGGGGGCTGGGGAATTTTGTTGTTTTTGATATTGTTGCAGCAGTAATTCCAGGTCTTCAGCAGAGGCTTGTGCATCACGCAATTGAAATTGTAGGCGTTGACCAGGGCGGACAGTATCTCCAATGGCGATGGCTCCCCCCAAGGGATCTACCCCCAAGATACTGCGAATTAAAAAATCTCCCTGTTGTACAGTCAGTTTAAATTGATCCATGACTACGCCTACAAACAAAGAGTGCTGTGCTAGCATTCGGTCTTGTTCATTCAGGCTAGAAATTAAATTTTGTAACACCTCCAAGGGCGCTGTTTCATTGATTTCCACAATGATATTACCCTCAGCTTTTGTGACCTGCATAGGCTGACCGATGGGGCGGCATCCTTGAGCTACAATTGTGTCTAAAAGAATGTTGCCACTCAATGCCAACCCCACCGTTCCCTGACGATACATCTGTTGATAAAGTCCGTTAGCGGGATCATGACAAAACAGGGATGTCTGACGATTTGAACTCCCAGAGCTAGCCTGTCCCCCGACGATCACAGAACCAGGGTAGGCAAAATCCAGCCCCTGTAATAAATCATTAATTTTTCCAGAAAAGGCACTAGGGAGTAATATAAATTGGGGCGATGGAAAGGGCTGCACACCAATTAAATTTATCCAGGCGTTTGGTGAACTATCCAAGTCTGGTAATTCGTCTCCCAACAAATGAAAGGCTTGTACATTCACACCTGGTAGGTGAGCTAAAGTCAGGCTAATAGCAGCTTCTGCTTCTAATTCTTCAGGTTCTCCTGTTGCTTTGGTACCAACTACTCCCACACCACTGCAGCCAATAATTACTGGGACTGAAAGTTTTTCAGATAACAGCGGTAAAAGTCGGGAATACTCACTCGCAAAAGCAGAAGAAATAAATACCAGCCCTAGATCCGCAGACGCTGTTAACGAGGATACAGCTTGTTCTACTACATCTGTAACCGCTGCTTCTAAAGAGGGACGGGTTGACAGGGCATTTGCCCACTGCATTTGGTCTGCCATGAATTTTAGGCTATTTTTTTGGTTACTCTACTTATATTTTATTTTTACTCCTCCTACATATACTACAAACAGGGATGTTTTTTTAGTCTCCAACCTCATGAAACATTTTTTTTAGCGTTGCGTGTCCACAGGGTTAACCTCCAGATGACAATGAAGCAGACTCCTGATATCAGTGCCCCTAAATTGAATCTGACAGATGTTTTAATTAAGTTGGCAGTCTGTTGTTCCTTAGCTCTATCAGCATTATTGAGAACATTTTGACCAGCAGTTGCAATTGCCTCAGACATTTGTTTTTTCAACTCATCGGGAGCTTGGTTAGAGTTTGGTTCTATAGCAATATTTAAATTTGCAGCTATCCTCAATAGTTGTTGAGAAGATGTCACCTGTTGCAATCGTTCTGTGATTTGTTCGATCTGCTCTTGCTGTTGTGCTTGTTGATTAGTAAATTGGTTGTTTATGTTTCTATAGAGTGTAAGAGTGTTGTTGATACCCAACGGTAACATTAACAGAAAAATTATCCCAATGGTTAAGGCTAACCAAGAGAAGAATTTTAGTGTAACTATTTCTTTGCCTTCAACAATGCTGTTATGGTTGAATAAGAAGATAAATGTAAAACCAAGCAAGATGCTCCAGACATTATCCACCATTGTACCAATGGTTTGAAATTCCCAGCTAGGATTTGTTAATTGGGGCGGTATAAGAATTGCTAAGTAGTTAATCACGGAAAATGCCAGCAGCGCATAACCGACAAATCTTAATAAGCCGAATGATCGCTTTTCCTGGATTTCTGTGATTGTGATCGGTTCATAGGAGACTTTTGGTCTTTTGTTTGTTTTCATTGGCTATGCTATAAGTCTGGTTTGATTGGGTGATTGTGGCGTTCAATTTCTATATCTTTCGCCTTTGGTTAGTTAGTCGATGCTTATGTGACTTTGATTTCTGTATTTACCTGGTACTGGAAATTAAACTGTATATATAGGAACTTAAACAATATTAAAACATAAACTGTATCATACACAGCAAACATCAAAAAATCCAGATTTTTTCCTGATTATTTACATTTTGTTTACATTTTGCGTATTACTACTAAGAAATAATCCGCTCAAATGTTCAATTACAGAACTTGTATTTTTTGTCAATATGTAATTTATTTAAATAAATGTATAATAAATCTTAATAAAATACGGTTAATACCAATAATTATTAATATATTCCTAAGTATTTTATTCAAGATGGAGCATTAAGCTAAAATACCTAAAGTAACAGGTAAGTTGTTAGAATGGTAAACTATAGAATAAAGACATACCATTCTCAAAGTTTTTATATACTGGTACTACAACCATACAAAGAGACTAAATTATGAGCGACATCCAACAAACAATCGAAACCGAAATAGAACAAGCGCGTGCTGTCTGTGATATATCAGGTAGCAACTCTGCTGAGTGTGCCGCTGCTTGGGATGCAGTGGAAGAATTACAGGCTGAAGCTTCCCACCAACGTAACAAAAAGCCCAAAAATTCCCTAGAACAGTACTGCGACGATAACCCAGAAGCCGATGAGTGTAGGCTTTACGACGACTGAAAAGTGAGTTGGTAAATTTGTTCTGCCCCAAAAGCAAGCAACTAAAAACTCACTTAGTGATATCTTGCACCCAGTCGTTAACTCCATATCTAATCCAAATATTCCCCTTTTAATCATCGTATAAATAATCAGGTTCGGTCTAGGGGGTTGTGGTTGAGGGTCTATGATACTCTTGAAAAACTACAAAAATAGGATTTTTTGGGTATTCCCCGTGGTGCTATCGGCTAGGGCAAGATATTGAGGCACAATGAATAATTTTAATTATGATTATTATGATTAAACTTATGATAACTCTAAGTAAAAATTATGAATGAGGTTTGGTTTCGCCAGTTTGTCTGGATTGACTATCGACTGGCTACATTATTTTTAGTGTTTATTCCTTTAGTTCTGCTAATTTGGGCATTTGTGCAAAAGGCTGAAGGGATGCAACGCTTGTTAACTATTTATTGGCGAGTTTCTAGTCTTCTAGCTATCACCGTTTATTTGATGATTGCTCAGTACCCAGTTAGCTTTATTTCCGGGTTAATAGCCAGAATTTTGATTCCCATTTCTTTGTGGTTTTGGGTGGATCTCAATGATGAAATTGAGTATCAGCCTAGTAGTCCTTTAAAGTTTGTTTTTATCTCTTGGCGCTGGGCTGTGACTGTTTATTCTGTTGTGGGTGCAATTGCTCTTGTTCCTTTTGTGGGGTGTGCTGTGTCGGAAACAGCGATTAAAACTCCCTATTGTCAGGTTTGGTTTGAAGCACCGTTACTGTTTAAACAGTATTTCCACTATAACAGTAAGCCAGCTTTTCTGGGCTTTCTGGGTATTGTTGGTTTAGTGGTTTATGTAATTTATTTGACTCAATTCGTCCTGGTTAGATTGGGCAAACAGGGACGTTCAGCCACACAACAGTAGTTAAGATGAATAATTCTATTGGTAAGCGGTTGGAACAATACACCAGCAAACGTCCCCAAGAGGTATTGCTGGTGACGGTGGAACTGGGCGATCAGCAAGATAAGGTGGCAATTTTTAAGGGTTTTTCTAGTTCTTTGATGCGCCCCACGGCTTTTGACCCGGATGTGGAAGTTATTCCAAATGGGGCAAGGATTTTGAGTGTTGATCGCATTAAAAGTCCTTATAATCCTGAAAACCCCCAATATATCGAACCAGAAATTTCAGGAGAAGCTTTGGAAGACCTACTGGCGGAAGTTGGTGTTTAGTGGTTATTGGTCATTGGTTATACTTTCGTAATTATGTCTCGTTCTGGATATACTCTACCGGTTTTTGCTTGTGCTGCTGCTATAGCAGCTTTACACTGGTTACGCCATAGTCAACCCATCAAGTCAGTGTCAGTGAATTTGATTTCACCGGCGCAAATAGCAGAAATACCTATTGAACAGGTGGGGGGACTATCGGAGGGGATGGCTTTGGCAATTACCCGCAGCGAACCAGGTGATAATCTGGATTTAACCAGAAATACCCCCATTTGGGTAGTGGTGGAATGGAGGAGGGGAGATGGGGAAAGTGTAGTTATTCAAGGAGGGGAAGGTGTTGGTAAACAAGTGAATGCTGGTAATCAGCCGGCGATTTATGCTTATGCTCACCAGCTGCTACAACAGAATCTCAAGGAAATGTTGGCAGATGACGAGAAAATTACAGTAAAGATTATATTACCAGAAGGGCGATCGCTTGCTGTTCGCACCTCTAATTCCGCTTTTGGCGTGGTGGAGGGTCTGTCGCTGTTGGGGACTAGCGGTATTTCTCAACCTTTAAGTACACCGGATCAATTAGCTTCTTTTCGCAGAGAATTACAAGATAAAGCCGGTCGGTTTGAAAGTTTAGTATTTTGTATTGGCGAAAATGGTCTTGATTTGGCGCGTCAAATGGGTATTAATCCTGAACAACTGGTAAAAACCGCTAATTGGCTAGGTCCGTTATTAGTAGAAGCTGATGTGTTGGGAGTTAAGGAAATTTTATTGTTTGGCTATCATGGTAAATTGATCAAGTTAGCCGGGGGAATTTTTCACACCCATCATCACTTGGCTGATGGTCGCCGGGAGATTTTAGCCGCTCATTGTGCCTTAGCTGGTTTAAAATCAGAAGATATAGAGATTGTGTTTCATAGTCCCACAGCTGAAGCAGCGTTAAAACACTTAAAGTTTTTAGACTCCACCACCGGTACAGATTGGGTTAATCAGGTTTACAGTGCGATCGCCGCAGCCATTGATAGCCGTTCACAACAATATATTCACAGCCATACTGCGCGGGGGACAAACACTACGGTTTGCGGTTCTATTCTCTTTGACCGCGATCGACAAATTATTGTCAAGAGTAAAATTGGTTGTGTCTTCAAGCAAAAATTATGTTAATTTATGATGAATAATCATAAATAACCCAGATAACTATTTTTTCTAGCACCCACTTTCCCTTATAATGCTTGTCTAAACATGGGTTGAAAACCCCGTCGTTCTACGACGGCTTTTCTTGATCTACCTTACATTCACAACTCCCACCCCCATCATGAATACAGTGGTGACTCTACCAACCGAACAGGTCTCTCAAATGGAAAATTTGGGAAAACTCAACCGTCAAATCATCATAATTTTGGACTTCGGTTCCCAATATTCGGAACTAATTGCCCGTCGTATCCGGGAAACTCAAGTATACTCGGAAGTCCTATCACATCGTACCACATCTGAACGGTTACGAAAACTAAATCCCAAGGGCATTATTCTTTCTGGTGGTCCAAATTCAGTTTATGCTGATCATGCTCCCCACTGTGATCCGGAAATCTGGAATTTAGGCATTCCCATCTTGGGTGTTTGCTATGGTATGCAGTTGATGGTTAATCAACTGGATGGGGAAGTAGCCCAGGCTGATCGTGGTGAGTATGGCAAGGCATCATTATATATAGATGATCCAACAGACTTATTAACCAATGTGGAAGATGGTACCACTATGTGGATGAGTCACGGTGACTCAGTAATTAAAATGCCATCGGGGTTTGAAGTATTAGCCCATACCAATAATACACCCTGTGCTGCCATTGCTCATCACGGCAGAAAACTTTATGGTGTACAGTTCCATCCAGAAGTTGTACATTCTCTAGGTGGTTTAGCATTAATCCGTAATTTTGTTTATCATATCTGCCATTGCGAACCCACCTGGACCACAGAAGCTTTTGTAGAAGAAGCAATTCGGGAAATTCGCGCCAAAGTTGGTGAAAAACGGGTACTGCTGGCCTTATCTGGCGGCGTAGACTCTTCTACTCTGGCTTTTTTGCTGTATAAAGCTATTGGCGAACAGTTAACCTGTGTGTTTATTGATCAAGGCTTTATGCGGAAGTTAGAACCAGAACGGTTACTCAAACTATTTAAAGAACAGTTTCACATTCCGGTTGAATACGTTAACGCCCGCGATCGCTTTTTAAGTACAATTGCCGGAGTCACAGATCCTGAAGAAAAGCGCCGTCGCATTGGACATGAATTTATCCGCGTATTTGAGGAAACATCTAAACGCCTGGGACATTTTGATTATTTAGCCCAAGGAACTTTATACCCGGATGTAATCGAGTCTGCTGATACCAATGTTGACCCGCAAACAGGGGAACGGGTAGCGGTAAAAATTAAGAGTCATCACAATGTTGGTGGTTTACCGAAAGACCTGCGCTTTAAATTAGTAGAACCCCTGCGGAAATTATTTAAAGATGAAGTACGTAAAGTAGGGCGTTCCATTGGTTTACCAGAAGAAATTGTCCAACGCCAACCCTTCCCCGGACCTGGTTTAGCAATTCGCATTTTAGGCGAAGTAACACCTGAACGGTTAAATATTCTGCGTGATGCTGATTTAATTGTCCGTCAAGAAATTAATAAAAATGGTTTGTACCACGAGGTTTGGCAAGCCTTCGCCGTGTTGCTTCCAATTCGGAGTGTGGGGGTAATGGGTGATAAACGTACCTATGCTTACCCGATTGTACTACGAATTGTTACTAGTGAAGATGGCATGACTGCTGATTGGGCGCGGATACCTTACAATGTTCTAGAGGAAATTTCTAACCGCATTGTTAATGAAGTAAAGGGTGTGAATCGTGTGGTTTACGATATTACTTCTAAGCCCCCTGGAACGATAGAATGGGAGTGATGTCTAACTTTGCTAATTTTAGGTATGTATAGACACGGATGAAGGTTTTTATCTGTGTCTGTTTTTTCTGTCATGGTCGTAAGAGGGATTGATATCATGTCCTGGTTGCTACTCTTGATGAATAATCTAACCCCGAATCACAGTAATATTTCTCCCCATCGGACTAACAGCAATTTCTGTAGTAGTTCTCTCACTCATGGGGGGTATATCAGCACGACGGTCAAAAACCACTAGCCAACCTGTATTTAAATTTAAACCAGATAAATATTTATCTAATTGTTTTAATCCCACATTTAAAGGATCTGGTTTCCCCTGCTTCCATACCTTTAATTCCATTCCTAATACTACTTGACCATAACGTAAACATATATCCATTCTCCCCGAACCGATCGCATATTCCCGGTCTAGAGTCCCACCACCATTGACTACCCGGTGTAAAAATGCCATTAACACTAAATGGGGTGCTATTTCTGGGTATGGTGTACTTTTTAATAACGGTTCTCCATGTTGTCGCCAAAAATCTAGAAACGCGTCTAATAATTGTTCTG